>CAZFCY010000016.1:0-40599 GCA_964517665.1 uncultured Opitutaceae bacterium
GCGCAGCTTCGCGCGGCTTCGTGGATGAATCCAATCCCGCCGCGCCCGCGACGACCGGCGGCAGCGCGATTCGCTTCGCGACGCTCGGGTAAAGCGCCGCCAGCACATCCGCGCCGGCCACTTCGCACATGCGCGCGAGCGCGCCGTCGTTTTCGCGGACCGCCCGGAGCAGGAGGTCGCGCTGCTTCTGTATCACGTTTTCAACTACGCCGTTCCAGTAGGCCGGGCCGTCGTGATCGCGCCACGCGCCCTGCCCTCTTCCGTAGTGCGCGACCGAGAGATACGCGCGCATGCACGCGGCGAGGTGGTTGACGACGGCCTCGTGCCGCCAGCCCACCTGGTTCTCCTCGCGCTCGGTGAGATCGTGCGCGCCGAGTCCGATGGCGGTGAGCGTCCCGATGACCGCGCCGAGCGCCATGCCGGCGCCGAAGGAGGCGCCGCCGACGACCGCGTCGAGCGCCCCGCCCGCCCCGGCTCCACCCGCGGCGGCGAGCGCGAGTTCGCGCGCCATCAGCCGCGACTCGGGCGCGCCCGTCACGTCCCGCGCCTCGGTCGCGAGCTTGCGCAAGAGCGAGCGTCCGCTCAAGCCGTGCAGCTCGATCAGCCGATCGAGCAGCCGCGCGTAGCGTTGCGCGAGCCGCTCCGCCAGCCGCGCCCGCAACCGCTCGATCGCCTCCGCCTCCTTCGACCCCGTGACCAGCCGCGTGACGACGCGCCGGGCGTTGCCCAGAAATCCCGCGCGCTCGAGCGGCTCGGTGTCGCCCGCCATCCCCGCAATCGTTCCCGCAATCGCGCGCATCGACTCGTCGAAGACCGCGCGATGCCGAAGCTGGAGCGCGGTATCCAGCGCGTGGATACCGGGCCGCTGCCCGGCCGGAACGACGCGCGCGACCTGCTCGAGCAGGAGCAGCTCGCACGGCCAGCAGCGCGTAAAGGCGTCGAGCGTCATGACCGCGCGCGCGATCGATCGGCCGGCCAGCGCCTCGCGCCAGCGCGACTCCACCGCGGCCGCCTCGGCGTGCGTCCAGGCGGCGCCGGTCTGGTTGAGCACGACGATCGCCGGCTTGCCCAGTTGCGCGAGCAGGTCGATCTCCGCCTCCGTGGCGGCGCCCGGCCCGTTGTGCTCGGACGCGGTGTCCACGACGTAGAGCACGACGTCGGTTTCGCGCATGACCTGCCGCAGCGCGATCTGCGTGTGATAAAAACCGGAATCGGTCGTGCGGTCCCACAGCTCGCGCATGAACCAGCCGAGCGGGTTGCCCGCGTGCTTGAGCCGGCGCAGAAGGCGCGGCGCGCCGTCGATTCCGGGCGTGTCGGCGAGGCGCAGGCTCCAGTCGTCCGCCGCGATCCATTCGTGCGTTTCCACTTCGTGCGTGACGTGCGGCGCGTCGCGCACCTCGCCGATGTCGCGACAGAGCAGCGTGCGCGCGAGCGCGGTCTTGCCGGCGTTGGTGTGGCCGGCGATCGTCAGCGTGATCGTCGCGCTCACGGACTCGGAGCCGGATCGGCGGCCGTCGCGGTTCCCGCCGCGGGAGGCAGCGCAAGCGGCGCCGTTTCGTTGACGATCACGAGCCCGAGCGGGTCGCCGCCGACGGCCTCGCGCCACGCCGCCTGCCGTTCGCGCCACCGATCCTCCGCCGCGGGCAGCGCCGAGAATCGCTCGAGAAACCGCCGCGCATCGAGAAAGACCAGCTTGGCCGCGCCGGTCTCGCCCGCGGTCTCGCGCAACACCGCCAGCTCCGCGCGCACGCCGTCATCCGGCGTTTTCTCCGCGCCGTAGAGCAACGCGTCCGCGCCCTCGAGAACCGCGCGGCGCTGCTCCGGCGTCGGATCCGCGGGGAGCATGCGCACCTCGACCTCGTTGAAAAGCTCCCTCGCCACGCCCCAGCGCTCGAGTTCGACGACGGTCGCCTCCGGCGCCTCGGCCGGGTCCGCCGTCGCCACAATCCAACTGCGCGAGGCCGGCCCTTCGGCCGCGCCGTGGCGCGCCTCGTCGAAGTATTTTCCGAGCAGAGGCGCGCGCACCGCCCGCGCGAGCTGGACGCGGCCGCCGAGCCAGAGCCAGATCACGAGCGCCAGCCGCGGCGCGCCGATGAAGAGGCCGAGCGTCGCCGCGTAGAGATGGAACCACGGCCGCGCCGAGGCGCCGCTGGATTCCGCGTTTTCCGAGATGCCCTCGAGCGCGGCCATGTCGTCGAGCGGAATGGCCACCCCCGTCACGCGCGAGGCCGGCGTGAAGAGCACGGAGAAAAACGTCCGCGCCTCGGACGCGTCGATCAGCGTGCTTTCCCAATAGGCGTGAAAACTCCGCGACCACCCCTGATAATAAAGCCCCGACACCGCGCCGGCCGCCCAGAGGAAGGCGGCGAGGTGAAACGTCATCCCGATGCGCGAGCGCAGGATCGGCCCCGCCACGGCCAGGAACGAATCCCGCCAGATCTCGAGCGCGCGCCGGCCGTAAACCATGGCCTCGCGCCAGGCGCCGGAGCCGTCGTCGCGCTCGCGTTGCAACCGCCCGAGCGCGCGCCGCGCGCCCCACCATTCCGTGACGCCGCGCGCGATCTGCCCGGACCGCGGCTGGCGCCACATCCGCCAGAGCGCGCCGACGATGAGCCAGAGATAGACGAGCGCGTTCCACGCCAGCAGCGCGATGAGCGGAAGCCCGAGGAGGTTGACCGCGCGGTGTTCGCCGAACTGGAGGCTCGCGGCGCCGAGCAGAAACGCGCCGATGGCGGTCGCCACGACCGCGAAGGCCGGCAGGTCGCAGTTGGCGAGCCCGAGCAACAACGGCCGCACCGACCAGGCGAGGCGTTTCCCGTTCGCGATCCGGGCGCGCTCGGCCAGCTTGCGCACCGTGCGCGCCGCCCCGGGTTTCTCCGGCAGGCCGTCCAGCCCCGCCTCGCGCGACCACGCGCGCCGCTCCGCCGCGGGAAGAAACTCCCCGGCCGGATCCGCGCGCTCGAGCGCACGCAGCGCGAGCACGAGCTTGAGATCGGAAAACAAACCTTGGGCGCGACCCATGCCGAAAGCTAGCTCCACCACCGGGCCGAACGCAACGCGGTTCGATTTCAAGGCAGGTGAACCACAAGGCACGGAGATGGCGGGGGAATTTGCGCAGAAGGCAACGAAGAGAACGAAGTTTTCGGAATTCGACTTCCTCCGTGTCCTCCGTGCCTCCGCGGTTTATCCCCCTCCGTCGCCCCGGCCCCGCGCACTTCGGCTTTGTGCCCCGCGACGCCCGGGGTAACGTTCGTCCGATCCCGGCCGATCGTTAAACCAACTGCGACCTCAACGCATCTCTTCCATGGCCCAGAAGTCATTTCCGCTCTTCAACTGGCTCACCGATCGCGGCGCTGGCGTGTTGCTTCACCCCACCTCGCTTCCGGGCGATTTCGGGATCGGCACGCTCGGCCGCGAGGCGCGCCATTTCATCGATTTCCTCGCCGACGCCGGCATGGGCTACTGGCAGGTCTGCCCGCTCGGACCGACGAGCTTCGGCGACTCGCCCTACCAGGGTCCGTCCGCCTTCGCCGGAAATCCCTACCTGATCGACGTCATGGCCCTGTGCGAGCACGGCCTCGTGCGCGAGGACACGCTGGGGCCGCTGCTTTTCCTCCCGCAGCATCGCGTCGATTTCGGCGGCATCTACAAGGTCAAGCGCCCCATCCTGCGCAAGGCCTACGAGAAGTTCGCCAGCGCGAAAAAGCAGACGCTGCCCTACGGCGACTTTGCGAAATTCAAGCAGGAAAACGCGGGCTGGCTCGAACCGTTCGCGTATTTCATGGCGCTGAAGGATCACTTCGGCGGACGCTCGTGGGTCGAGTGGCCCGCGGAACTCGCCGACCACCCCTCGGCCGCGAAGGCGGCGCTGGGCTCCCAACTCGCCGCGGACATCGAGGCGCAACAATTTTATCAGTACGTCTTCTTCGGCCAGTGGCGCGAGATTCACGCCTACGCCACGCGGCGCGGCGTCTCGATCATCGGCGACATTCCGATCTTCGTCGCGCTCGACAGCGCGGACGTGTGGGCGAATCCCGGCCTGTTTCAATTCGACCGGAAGAAACACCGGCCGCTCGCGGTCGCCGGCTGTCCGCCGGACTACTTCTCGGCCGACGGCCAGCTCTGGGGAAACCCGCTCTATGATTGGGAGGCGCTGGCGAACGACGGCCACCAATGGTGGATCGAGCGGCTGAGGATGTGTTTCGAAATGTGCGACGTCGTTCGCATCGATCACTTCCGCGGATTCGACAGCTACTGGTCGATCCCGGCCGGCGCGGCCACCGCCCGCGTGGGCGAATGGAAGCGCGGCCCCGGCATCGGCTTCTTTGAGACCGTGCAGGAAAACTTCCCCCTCGCGAAGATCATCGCCGAGGACCTCGGCGACATCAACGACGACGTGCGCGCGCTCCGCCGCAACACCGGCCTCCCCGGCATGGCGGTCCTCCAGTTCGCCTTCGGCGGCAAGGCCGACAACCTCTACCTGCCGCACAACCTCGTCGCCAACCAGGTGCTGTATCCAGGAACCCATGACAACGACACCACGCGCGGCTGGTACGACTCCTCCGGCACGGCGCTGCAGGATCACGCCCGGCGCTACCTGCGCGTGAGCGGCGAGGAGATCGGCTGGGATTTCATCCGCGCCAGCTACGGCGCCGTGAGCCGACTCGCCATCTTCCCGCTCCAGGATCTGCTCAGCCTCGACAGCCGCGCGCGCTTCAACACGCCGGGCGTCGCCCAGGGAAACTGGACGTGGCGCTACGGCGCGGACCAGCTCGACGGCCTGCGCCGCCACGGCGTCGGTTACCTCCGGGAACTCGCCGGCCTCTTCGACCGCCTGCCGCGCGGATGATCGCGTGAACGTCGGAAACGCGATCGCCCGCGCCTGCGCGTGGCGCGGCTGGCGCCTCGCCGCGTGGAGTTTCGTCTGTATCAGCTTTTTGGTGACAGCCTTTCACGTCGCGCGCGGATGCGTGAACGTGCCCTACTGGGACGACTTCGACGCCTACCTCCAGTTCCTCGTCCGCATCGACGATGCCACGAATCCCGGCGAGCGGCTGCGCATCCTGACCGAGTTTCACAACGAGCACCGCACGCTGACCAGCCGCTCCGCCGTCTGGCTCGCGCATCTCCTCGGCGCGCCGATGAATTTCCGCGCGCTCGGCTGGGCGGGCGCCGCGATGCTCGTGCCCGCCGTCCTCCTCGCGGGCGCGCGGGCGGGCGACAACCGGGCAAAGGCGGCCGGGCGAGTCCCTTCGCCCGCAGCCCGGGAGCGGACAGGCCCCCGGAAGATCGAGCAACGCGCGGAGGAACCTGCGCGCCCGGCTTCCGCCGCCTCCGGCAACGCGCGCGCCGCCGCGGTTTTCTTCGCCGCCGCGATGCTCTTCAACCTCCAGCATTGGGAAAATCTCTTCTGGGGCGGATCGTCGGCGGACCACATCACGGTCGTGCCGCTGGCGATGGCCGCGCTTCTCCTGCTCCGCCTCCGCGCCCCCCGGGCCCTGGCGGGGGCGATCGTCCTCGGCGTGCTGGCGGCGTTTGCGCTCGCGCACGGCCTGCTCGTCTTTCCCGTCGGCGCGGGCGCGCTCGCCCTGGAGCGTCGCTGGCGCGCGCTCGCGGTCTGGTGCGGCGCGGCTCTCCTGCTCGCGTGCGGGTGGATGCTCGGCTTCCCGGCCGGCGCGGCGCACGCGTATTCGCATCCTGGATACGGCGAGCCGCTCCTCGTTCTCCATTTCTGGCTCGGGCTGCTCGGCGCGCCGCTCGCGTTCGGCTCGCGCGCCCTCGCGCCGTGGATCGGCGCCGGGGCGGTGGCGGGCATCGCGTGGCTGTGGCGCGCGGGCGCGCTCGAGCAACACCGCCATCACGCCGCGCTCCTCGCCTTTGCCAGCCTCGCCCTGCTCGCGATCGCCGTGGGTCGCGCGGAGATGGATCCCGCGGGGTTCATGGTTTCCCGCTACCGCGTCCTCTCGTGCCTGATCATCGCCGTGATGTGCTGGACGATCTTCATGCGCGCGGCGGCATGGCCGCGATTCGGCTCCGCCGCGCGCGCCGTTCTCGTCCTCGCGATCGCGGGTCACTGGCTCGAGCAGACGCTCGACCACTGGTGGCGCTCCGCCGATTTTCACGAGCGGCAGATGGCCGCGGTTTTCCACTACGAAAAAACCGGCACCCTCGAGGGCTCGCCGAGGGAACTCTACTACGACGTGCCGAAAGCGGACGCGATTCTGGAGCGCTGCGCGGAGCGCGGGATCTTCAGGCTGGGGTCGAACGGACGCGCCCCGTGATCATCCGCGATTGGTCCCAAAGCGGTTTCGAGGCAGGCGCGAGGCATCGAGGCGAAGCCGCTCCCCGAACCATTTCGGAACACTATCCGAAAAACGCCGCGATCTCGCTCGTCACCCGCTTCGGCGCGTCCTCGAGCGACCAGTGGCCGACGCCTCCGAGGCGGACCACGCGCGCGGCCGGCAGGCGGCGCTTCCATTCATCGAGAAACGCGTCGTCGAAACACCAGTCCTCCGCGCCCCAGACGATGAGGCAGGGGTGATCGGCGAGCGCGCTCACGTATTCGCCGATCGCCTCGATCTCGGGTTGCGAGCGATGTCCCGGACCGAGCGGGATGTCGCGCACGAACTCGCGCACGGCGACGCGCTGCGCCCAGTTTCGATGCGGCCAGAGGTAGGCGGCGCGCGCGCCGGCGGGCAGTTTTTTCTCCACGGCCATCCGCACGGCGGCGGCGCTGAAGCCGTTGAGGCCGCGCACGAGGAGCGCGCCCAGCCACGGCAGCCGGCAGATCGCGATGCGCTTCGGGATGCGGGTCGAAGGAAACCCCGCTGTATTCAGAATCACGATACGATCGAGAAAGCCCGGCCGGCGGCGCGCCAGGCCCAGCCCGATCGGGCCGCCCCAGTCGTGGACGACGAGATGCGCGCGCGTGATCCCGAGATGATCGACGAGCTTCCCCAGGTTCTCGATGTGCGCGCCGAGGTGATAGTCGAAGTCCCGCGGCTTGTCCGAAAGCCCGCAGCCGAGATGGTCGGGCACGACGCAGCGAAAGCGATCGCGCAGCTCGAGCACGAGCGAGCGGTAGAGGAACGACCACGAGGGATTGCCGTGAGCCATCAGGACCACGGGCGCGCCGCGCGGGCCCTCGTCGAGATAACTCATGGCGCCCGCGCCGGTCTCGAAGGTGTAGGGGGAAAACGGATACGACGCGCGCGCCCCGGCCGGAAGCGCGGCCGCCCGGTTGGTGTTGGCGGAAACGGTCACCACTCGAGGGCGAGCATCAGGCTGTTGATTCCGCTCCCGATCCCGAGCAGCGCGACCGGATCGCCGGGCTCGATCGCGCCCGCCTCGACCGCGCGGGCGAGCGTGATGGGGAGCGCGGCGGAGCCGGTGTTGCCGAGCCATTCGAAGGTCGAGAAATCCTTCGCGAGATCGAAGCCGAGCGTCTCGTAAAGCGCGCGGCGATGGCGCGTGCCGACCTGGTGGCAGACGAAGCGCGCGGGCGTGGTTTCATCCCAGCCGGTTTCCTGTTTGAACGCCTGCCAGGTTTCGCGCGCCAGCTCGACGCCCGCGACGAGCAGTTGCTCCGAGTCGGTCTGCATGCTGAGCCCGTGCGCGCCGGCGCGGTCGCCCTGGCAGAGATCGCTGTGTCGCGTGGCCGCGCGGCCGACGCCGCCGAGCAACCGGTGGCCTTCGGGCGCGAGCGAGCGATGGCACACGACCGCCGCCACCGCGGCGCTGCCGATGGTGAGGTTGGCGAAGAAGGGCTTGATCGAATTTCGCGTGTGCTCCCCGGCGAGCATCGCGGCGATCGTCTCCATCACGAGCGGACGCCCGTCCTCGCCGACCGTGACCATGCCGCACTTGATCTGGCCGCTCTCGATCATGCCGCCGAGAAGCGTGAGTGTATTCAGAAAACCAAGACAGGCGTTGGACACATCGAACACCTGGGTCGAGGGCGGCAGCCCGAGGGCGTGATGGACGAAGCTCGCGGTCGCCGGCTCGAGCATGTCGCGGCAGACCGCGGCGTGGACGAGCACCTCGATCTGCTCCGGCGCGACGCGGCTGGCGGCGAGCGCGCGCTTCCCGGCCATGGCGCTCGCGGCGGACGCGGCGACAGGCTGTGGCCAGAAACGACGCTCGCGGATCCCGGTCATCAACTCGAGGCGGCCCGCCGGCAGCTTCAGGCGTTCGTAGAGGGGCGCGAGTTTTTCCTCGATCGCAGCCGAACTCCAGACCTCGGGCGGGAGCTCATAAGCGAGTGATTCGATGACGACGTTTTCGAAGCGCATCGTGGATCAGGTGGACTCGAAGAAAAGGGCGCCTGGGTCGCTTCCCGGGACGTCGATGGAACAGGCAGGAGCGGCTTCAGCCGCGATTCGTTCGCGTGTCGGCGTCGGTCGAATCGCGGCTGAAGCCGCTCCTGCTTTCAACGCGATCGGGGGCACGATTGTCATTCGTTCGATCAAGGGCGACGATTCACTTCTCCGCATGCCCGGCGCCCTCCCGCCCGGGGCGCATGGCCAGCCGGATCAGTTCTTCATCGAAATAGTTGAGCCCGAGGCCGGCGTCGATCGAGAGCGTCGCGCCGTTGAAACCGCTGGAGCGCGGGCTGAGGAGAAACACGACGGTGTTCGCCACCTCCTGCGTTTCCAGGGCCCGCTTGCGAAGCGTCATTTTCTCCGCGTAAAGGTAGCTCTTCATGAAGCCCGGAATGCCGGCCGAGGCGCTGGTCTTGAGCGGGCCCGCGCCGACGACGTTGAAGCGCACGGCGGTGTCCGCGCTGAACGACTTGGCGAGAAACCGGTTGGCGGAATCGAGCGCCGCCTTGATCGGGCCCATGTAGCCGTAGTTGTCCGGCGTGACGAGCAACGACGAGATTCCGATCGTCACGACCGCGCCGTCGCGCGCGAGGACCGGCTTGAACGCGCGGGCCACCTCGACGAGCGAGAAGCACGAGATCGAGGCCGCCTGGAGGAAGTCGGCGCGATCGGTCTCGTGAAAGGGCCGCAGGCCCCTGCTGTAGTTCGCAAACGCGATGGAGTGGACGATGCCGTGGATCGCGCCGTGGTCGCGCGCGACAGCGGCCGCGAGCGCGTCGATTTCCTCAATGCGCTCGACGTCGCAGAGGTAGGCCGGCCGCGCGCCGAGAAGCGGCTGGAGCGAGTCGAGGCGCTTCTGCGAGCGCACGCTGAAGATCACGCGCGCGCCCTCCGCCTCGAGCGTGCGGGCCACGGCCCAGGCGACGCTGCGCTTGTTGGCCACCCCCATCACGAGGATGGTCTTGTCTTCGAGTCCGAGGAAACTCATGCGCGGTTTGGCCCTAGCCGGTGGTTCCGTCGGGCGAGGCCATGGCGACGCAGAAATCGACGGTCATCACGCGGCGCTGGCCGGCTTTCACCGCGCCGGTCATGAAGGTGAAGGCGCCGGCGCGTTCCTTCAGTTTCGCGGTGATCGTGAGTTCGTCGCCCGGACGGACGGCGGAGCGGAAGCGCGCGTTTTCGATTCGCGCGAGGACCGGCGTGGCGGCGTCGCCGGAGCCGCCCGCGCGCCGCGCGAGTTTCGCCATGAGGATCGCGCCGGCCTGGAAGACGGCCTCGGAGATGATCACGCCCGGCATGATCGGGTTGCCCGGATAGTGGCCGCGAAAGAAATCGAAGTCCGGCCGCGCGACGAGGCGCGTCGTGATCGAGTCCTCCGTTTCCGCGACGATCGCGTCGACGAAGAGGAACGGCGGGCGGTGCGGGAGGTGGCGGGCGACGTCTGTATCCACTTT
This sequence comes from uncultured Opitutaceae bacterium, assembly GCA_964517665.1. Lineage (GTDB taxonomy): Bacteria > Verrucomicrobiota > Verrucomicrobiia > Opitutales > Opitutaceae > Congregicoccus. The sequence continues at coordinate 9,776 of CAZFCY010000016.1, forward strand.
TCGGATATGCTCAGCCCGCGGCGGCCGCGGCGGCGACGGGGGAGCCTTCCCGCCGCGCCTTCTCGAAGAGGTACTTGTCGATGTTGTTCGCGACGATGACGCCGTAGTTCATCGAGCCGAGCCAGCCCGACATGATGATGCCGACCGAGCCGGCGTGGTGGCAGCCGGGAACCTGTTTGGGCAGCTCCATCGAGCAGCGCAGGCCCTCGAACTTCGTGCCGAACGACGATGGATGGCGGGTGTAATGCTCGATCGTGCGCGGCGTCGCCGCCTCCGCGTGGTCGATCTTCGCGCGCGCGCCGGGAATGAACTCCTCGAGCGCGTCGATCGACTCGTCGATCAACCGCTGCTTGTGCCGCGCGTAGTCTTCATCGGACATCGTTTTCCAGTCCTCGTATCGCCCGTTGAGCGAGCAGACGACGGTGTAACGACCCGAGCCCGGCCGCGTGTCGGGATAATAGATCGAGAAGGTGCGGCTGCGGGTGTTCACGTCGATCAGCTCCTCGCTCGAAAACTTCTCCGCCTTCGACGTGAAGATCAGGTCGCCGACGCGCGGGATCGACTCGCCCTTCCTGATGCCGAGATAGACCTGGCAGGAGCTGGTGTTGATGCGGACCCTGTCGAGTTCCCCGACATACGACGCGGGCAGGTTTTCGCGGCCGACGAGGTTGAGGGCGGTGTTCTTGATGCCGGAGTTGGACAGCACCGCCTTGCACCGGATCTCGCGCCCGTTCGCGACCACGCCGACGACCTGTTTCACGCCATCGACCTCGTCGGTGAGGATCCTCTCGACCAGCGCGCACTTGCGCATCTCGACGCCATTGCGGCGCAGTTCCCCGTGCATCTTCTTGATCAGGGCGTCGGTGCCTCCGCGGAAGGTGAAGACGCCCTTGCTCATGAAGTTGGAGAAAACGATGCCATAGGTGATCGCGGGATCGTCCCACGTCGAGCCGTTGGCGTAGGCGATCGGCTCCATCAGCAATCGCGCGACATCGTCGCGGCCGGGGAAAAACTCCTCGAACAACTCCCGGGTCGTGCGCGGATCGTTGTCGTAGAAATTCATGCCGCGCAGGTGCGTGTAGAACGCCTCCACGGTCGCGGCCGGCACCTTGAAATCCTCGACCAGTTTCCTCGTGAAATCGACGCGGTCGAAGGTCGTCCAGATGTTGAACTGCGGATTGACGAACCGGATGTCCTTGAGCTGCACGATCGAGTCCGCGATGTCCTGCGACCAGTATTTGCGGCAGGATTTGATCATCCCGATCGGGAAGCCGTGGAGCGAGATGTCGAAAATGTGCCCGCCCGGGCGCTTGAACCATGTGGCGAGCCCTCCGAACTGATAGTGGTGCTCGAGCAGGAGGACCGACCGGCCGCATTTCGCGAGGCAGTTGGCCCCGGTCAAACCCGCAAGGCCGCTGCCCACGACGACGACGTCGTAGTAATCTTTGATTCCTTCAAGCCAGTCCTTGGGCATTTGGCGCGACGAAAACCCGGGGGCGTTAAAAGACAATCCGTAAAACTCTTCCGCGCGAGAGGATGCGTGGCAAGGTGGCGCGGAGGAGAACAACGCGGGCGGGACGCCCGCGTCCGCCCAGGCCAGACGTTCCAACAAGGCTGGCGCCGGCCTCCGGGCGCATGGTCAGCGCCCTGCCGAAGTGAAAGTGGTGGCGAGACCCGGAATCGAACCGGGGACACAAGGATTTTCAGTCCTCTGCTCTACCAACTGAGCTATCTCGCCATTTCGTTGATGTGCAAAAGCTTAGGTTTTCAACGCTGTCAACAGCATACCTGCGATTCATGTCCATGGCCTGAAAAAACGAGGCCAGGAGATTACTCGCGAGATGGCCGAGAAAGAACGTCGAAAACCTGCTCCGGCACAAGGGGGGAACGTACTACGCGCGCTTCCGAGTCGCGGGCAAGCGGTTTCTGATCCACTCGGAAACGAAGGGCGAAAGACGAAGCGGGCGGAGATTCATTGCGCTCCGGGGAAAAGCCCGAACGCCAATACGGGTTGCGCCGACGTCGCTCCGGGCGAGAGTGATCGCGTGTCTCCTCCCACGGCCAACGCATCCGCATCCGCCCGCCCGGCTCGCGCGCCGCTCGATGTGCTCGACTGGGGGCGCACGGAGTATCGCTCGGCCCTCGCGATGCAGGAAGCCCTCGCGCGCGATCGCATCGCGGGAGCGATCGGCGACACGCTGATCTTCACCGAGCACGATCCGGTTTACACCCTCGGCGTCCGGCCCGGGGCGGAGAAACACCTGTTGCTCGATGCCGCCTCGGCGCGCGCGCGCGGGATCGCAGTCGTGAAGACGACGCGCGGCGGCGACATCACCTATCACGGCCCCGGGCAGGTGGTGGGTTATCCGATCGTGGACCTCTCCGGGCGGCGCGACTTGCACGCCTACCTGCGTTTGCTCGAGCAGGTCGTGATCAACGCCCTCGGCATGCTCGGCCTCGCCGCCGACCGGCGCGCGGGCAAGACGGGAATCTGGCTCGGCTCGCGCAAGATCGCGGCCATCGGCGTCGCCTCGCGGCGCTGGGTCACTTTTCACGGCTTCGCCTTGAATGTGAACGCCGACCTCGCGCCGTTCGCGGATATCGTCCCCTGCGGGATCACCGACGGCACGGTCACCTCCATGCACCTCGAGCTGGGCCGGCCGATCGACATGGACGAAGTCCGGACGCTGCTCGCGCGCGAGTTCGAGACGCTTTTCAACGCAGGCTGAGCCTCGCGGCAGCCGGCCTCGGAAGGCTGGAGAGCGAGGCGGCGTCATTCCCCGCCGTTCCCGTTCTTGTTCTCTTCCTCCGATCGCCCGAAAAGCGAGGGAACGAAAACGACGCTGCCATGGCTCGAGCCCTTGCACCGACGGGACTTGCAGAATATCCGTGTGCGCTCTTGGTGGAGTGCGTTAACCTTCTGAATCGTCGCGATGGAAACAAACCGCAAACCCGCCTGGCTCCGCGCCAAACTTCCCAGCGGCCCCGGCTACGCCGCCGTGCGCAAACTCGTAGACGAGCACAAGCTCCACACCGTTTGCCAAAGCGCGCAGTGCCCCAACCTCGGCGAATGCTGGTCGCGCGGCACCGCCACCGTGATGATCCTCGGCAACATCTGCACGCGCTCCTGCACCTTTTGCGCGATCCAGACCGGCCGCCCCACCGAGCATGATCTCGGCGAACCCGCGCGCGTGGCGGACGCGGTCGCGCGCATGGGCCTGCGGCATTGCGTCATCACCTCGGTCGCGCGCGACGATCTCAAGGACGGCGGCGCCTCGGTCTGGGCCGCCACGATCCGCGCCGTGCGCTACCGCAATCCCGATTGCGCGATCGAAGTCCTCATCCCGGACATGCAGGGCAAGGCCGACCAGATCGACACCATCCTCGACGCGAAGCCGGACATCCTCAATCACAACGTCGAGACGGTCGCCCGGCTCCAGCGCAAGGTCCGCGTCTCGGCCCGTTACGATCGCTCGCGGTTCGTGTTGCGCCACGCCAAGTCGCGCGGCTTCACGACCAAGACCGGCCTCATGCTCGGCGTCGGCGAAGCGAAGGACGAGATCGCCCAGACCTTGCGCGATCTGTGCGACGACGGCGTGAACATCCTCACCATCGGCCAGTATTTGCAGCCGACCCCGCGGCACCTCGCCATCGATCGCTGGGTCACGCCGGAGGAGTTTGCGGAATGGAAACACTTCGGCCTCTCGATCGGTTTCGGCGTCGTCGAATCCGGTCCGCTCGTGCGCTCATCCTATCACGCCGACGAGCAATCGGCGCGTTACGCGCACAGCGCCTGACCCGCGGGCGAGAGGCGCGGCGGCCTTTCTCGATCGGGTCTCACTTCTCCGACTTTCGACCTGAGACCTTCGACTTTCGACTCCTTTGCATGAAGACCAAGGCGGACATCGTCGCCAACTGGCTGCCTCGCTACACCGGCCTGCCGATCGAGTCCTTTGGGCGTCACATCCTCCTGACGAATTTCAACCAGTATCTTCGCCTCTTCGCGGAGTGGCACGGCGTCCCCATTGTCGGCGCCGATCGCCCGATGCCCTCCGCGACCTCGGGCGAGATCACGATGATCAACTTCACCATGGGTTCGGCCAACGCCGCGACCATCATGGACCTCCTCGGCGCGGTGCAGCCGAAAGCGGTGCTGTTCATCGGCAAATGCGGCTCGGCCAAGCCCGATCTCTCCGTCGGAAAACTGATCCTTCCGATCGCCGCCATCCGCGGCGAAGGCACCTCCGACGACTACTTTCCGCACGAGGTTCCCGCGCTCCCGGCTTTCGCGCTGCAAAAGGCCGTCTCCACCGCCATCCGCGAGCACAACCGCGACTACTGGACCGGTGTCGTTTACACCACCAACCGCCGCGTGTGGGAGCACGACGAGGAGTTCAAGGCCTACCTCCAGCGCACGCGTTGCATGGCCATCGACATGGAAACCGCGACGATCTTCACCGTCGGTTTCTACAACCACATCCCCACCGGCGCGCTGCTTCTCGTCTCCGACAATCCGATGGTCCCCGAAGGCATCAAGACCGCCGCGAGCGACGACCGCGTCAGCCGCGAGCACGTCGCCGAGCACCTCCGCATCGGCATCGAAGCGCTCAACCAGATCATCGAAAACCGCCAGACGGTGAAGCACCTGCATTTTTAGAAGAAGTAGCGAGTAGTCGTTGAAGCCTCCGTCAGTCCCGCGAGCGCTCCGAAACCGTCGCCCCTCACTTCTTCTACTCGCTACTCACTACTCGCTACTCGCTACTTTTCTCCATGAGCCACGAAACTCGACTTAAGGAACTCGGCATCGAACTGCCTGCGGCGCCGGCCGCGGCCGGCAACTACCTTCCCGCATTGCAGGTCGGCAAGATGCTCTATCTCTCGGGCGTGATCTGCGCGCGCGACGGAAAGATGACGCACACCGGCCAGGCCGGCAGCGCTCATACCATCGCGACCGCGGCCGAGGCCGCCCGCGTCTGCGCGATCAACGCCCTCGCCAACATCCGCGCCGCCACCGGTTCGCTCGACGCCGTGAAGCGCCTCGTGTCCGTTTCCGGATACGTGAACGCCGTCAGCGGTTTCGCCGACAGCTCGGCCGTCCTCAACGGCGCCTCGGACCTGTTCGTCGAGGTCCTCGGCGACGCCGGCCGCCACACCCGCGCGGCCGTCGCCGTCGCCGGCCTTCCAAAGGATTCGACCGTCGAGATCCAGGTCATCGCGGAACTGGTGTGATGAAAGAAGCGAGCAGCGAAGAGTGAGTGGCGAGCAGCCCGCTCCTCCCGGGCATGGCTGCATGAAGCCACCTACGGCAAGGCGGGCGGAAATCCCGGCGCGATCAGCTCGTCGAGCGTCACTTCGCGCCCGGCAATGCCGAGTTCGAACAACAGCCGCGCCTGCGCCTTCAGCCGGCCCGCGTCGAGCGCGCCCAACGTCTCGCCGGGACGATCGCCGCGGATGAGATGGTGCTCGAGCATCGCCTGCCGTGAAAAATTCATCGAGGCATCCCCGTGCATGGGATTGAGGCGCGCGATCGCCGCGAAAGCCGGCGCGGGATCGCCCTCCAGAAAATCCCTCCAGCCGCGCAGCGACGCGCGCGCAAAAGCCGCCGCCGCCACCGGATGCGCCGCGACCCAGTTCCGGTTCGCGACGATCGCGTGGTAGGGCTCGCTCTCGCTCTCGCCGGGCACGAAGGTCCCGACCTCCACGCCCGCGAGCGCCGCCTGAAACGGCTCGCTCGTCACCACGCATTGCTGCACCAGCCACGGATCCTGCAGGAACTGCGCGATCGAAAACGTCAGCGGGGTCAACTGAATCCGGATGCCGTGGCGCCGCTCCGCCAATTGCACCCACACCGACGCCGCTCCCGCCATCACCACGCGGCCCTCGAGATCCTCGATCGAGCGCACGGGATGCTCCGCGTGAAACATCAGCGCCTGCGGGCTCTTCTGGAAAACGCCCGCCAGGCACCACAGCGGCACCCCGCGGCTGATCGCGACGGTGACGTCGTCGCTCCGCCACATCGCCACCTCCGCCTGGCCCATGCCGACCTTTTGCAACACGAGCGCGCGTGGGCCGCCGGGCAGGATGGTGACGTCGAGCCCCGCCTCGCGATAGAATCCCCGCTCGAGCGCCTGATAAAAACCGCCGTGCTCAGGTTGCGGATACCAGTCGGTTTGAAACGCGATCCGCGTGAGCGGCGCCTCCGCGTCATCCTTCGCGATCGTCTCCTCCCCGGATCTGCCGCACCCGCACATGAAGAACAAACCAGCCATGGCAGCATGGATGAAAGCTCGGAGTCCCGCCCTTCTCCCCTCGCCGCTCGCCCCCCTCAAACGTCGCCCCTCTCGATCGATTCGTGCCATCGCCGGAGGAGGAGATGGTTGAGCACCGTGACGCCTCCGACAAAAACGAAGCCGCACACGCACGCGACAAAACCGGTCGCGAGCACCTCGGCCGTGCGGAGTTGCGAATGATAAACGATCACCATGAAGCCGAGCCCGCCGGTGCCGCCGGCCGCGCTGCCGGCGAAAAGCTCGCCCGTGATCGCGCCGATCATCGCGAGGCTGGCCGAGATGCGCAGCCCGGTGAGGTAGTACGGAAGCGCGAAGGGAATTCTCAGCAGAAAAAGCTCCTGCATGAAACTCGCGCCCGTGGAGTGAAACAGGTCCACCATGTTCCGGTCGGTCGAGATCAGCCCCTGCGTCGCGTTCGCCACGACCGGGAAAAAACCGATCACGAAGGTGATCGCGCTCACGCTGTGAATCCCCGCGCGAAACCACAAAACGAAGAGCGGCGCGAGCACGACGATCGGAAACATCTGCACGATCAGCACGTGCGGGTAGAACGCCGCCCGCATCCAGCGCGACGACGCGAGCAGGATCCCGATCACGCCGCCCGCGCACGCCGCGGCGAGAAAGCCGATGACCGCGCCCGACAGCGTGCTGCCCGCCGCGCGCAGCAGCCGCGCGCGCTCCGCCCAGCCGGCCTCCGCCACCTCCCACGGGTACGGCAGGTAAAACCTCGGAAAATCCCACGCGGACTTCCACGCCGCCCACAACACGAGGAACAACAGCCCGGTCACAAACGGAAGCAGCCAGGCCAGGCTGCGATGCGGCGCGCGTTTGTTCATGCGGTTGTTTCCACCGATCGGAGCAGGCGCCCCACTTCCGCGACAGTGCGGTGAAACACCTCCGTGTCGCGCAGTTCGGCCGTTCGCCTGCCCGGAAACGAGATCGGCACATCGGCGCGCACGCGGCCGGGATTGGCCGCCATGACGACGACACGATCGGAAAGGAAAACCGCCTCCGCCACCGAGTGCGTGACGAACAGCGCCGTCCACCCGCGCTCCTTGTGCATCTCGACCAGCTCCTCGTTGAGATGATGGCGCGTCATCGCATCGAGCGCGCCGAAAGGCTCGTCGAGCAGCAGGAGGCGCGGCGATTGCGCGAGCGCGCGCGCCACCGACACGCGCATCTTCATCCCTCCTGAAAGCTGCCGCGGATACCGCGTCGCCACGCCATCGAGACGGACGAGCCGGAGCATCTCGTCCGCGATGCGCGCGCGCTCGGCCGGCGCGACCCCGCGGATGCGCAGCGGCAGTTCGATGTTCTTCCTCACCGTCCGCCAGGGCAGCAGCGTCGCGTCCTGAAAGATGAAAGCCGTCTGCCCGTTTTTCTGCGACGGCGAGACGCCGTCCACGAGCAGCTCGCCCGCCGAAACCGCGCTCAGCGCGCTGACCAGCCGCAACAAGGTGGACTTTCCGCAGCCGCTCGGCCCGATCACGGAGACAAACGCGCCCGGCTCGACCGCGAGATCGATCCCCTCGAGGACGAGCGGACCGTCTCCAAACCGTTTGGAGACACCTTGAAACGCGACGCTTGCAGCCGGATTCGACACGGAAAACCCCAAGCATCGGGAGTCGAAAGTCGAAGGTCAAAAGGCGAATGATCCATCCGCCCGCATCCGGCCGGAAATCGAGAGACGCCTGCGCGCCATCCAGATTTTTTTCCAACCCGGACCTGGAAGCGCGCCTCCCCCGAGGCCACGATTCTGTAACGTACGCGACAGAATTATGGCTTTCTCGAACCTCGCTTTCACCCGGGGGTGGGAGCGCGATTGCATAATCGCGATGAGTTCGCGGCCCGAACCAGGCGCCGTCTCCACCTTTCGCATGCGGTGGAAGCCGCTGCTGCTCTTCCCTGGAGCCTTCGCGGCGGCATTGCCATTTACGGGGAATCGATGAACGCTTTTCCGTGCTGCGACCAGGGTTGGTCGCGGGTTTCGCTTCATTCATGAGCAACAAGACTTCCGTCCACGCGGTTCCTGAAACGCCTCCATTTTCCGACTCCGGCTTCGCGGCCGGAAACGGCGGCGGCGACCTGCAACCGTTGATCGACATGCTGCAACACCAGCACGGCGCCGTCGGCGACCTCACGCCGATCCACGAACGCCCGCTTTACGGCACCACGCTCTTCCTCGCGCGCTGCACGCTCGAGACGCGCTTCGGGATGTTTCGCGCCTTCATTTTCCAGGATATCATCAACAAGGCCTATATCATCGCGCTGGCTCACGGCGACATCGTGCGCGCGACCGAGCTTCACACCCGCATCCACTCCTCGTGCGTCACGAGCGAGACGCTTCGCGGCTGCGATTGCGACTGTGTGCAGCAGCTCGAGGGCGCGATCAAGGTCATCGCGGAGCGCGGCAACGGGATCCTGTTTTATCTCATGCAGGAGGGCCGCGGCGTCGGCTATGTCGCGAAGGCGCGCGACCGCATGCTCGTCCAGGCCTCGCTCGATCAGATCTCCACGTTTCAGGCCTACAAGTGCATGGGCCTGCGCAAGGACCATCGCAATTACGACAATATATCGCAGATCTGCCACCTCCTCGGCATCCACGCGGGATTCATCGTCCTGACGAACAATCCCGACAAGATCGCCGCGCTCGAGGCGCAGGGCCTGAAGGTCGTCCGCGGCGAGGCGCTCGAGTTCGAGCCTTCGCCCTTCAACCTCGCCTACCTCACCTCGAAGGCGTCATCCGGCCACATCCTCCGCCGGCCCGCCGCTTCGCTCGTGAAGAGCGCGCTGCCGCCGGACCCCGTCGCGCCGTTTCGCCCGCACACGCTTCCCTCCGCGCCGCGCTTCATATACTCCGCCAGCTACTACCTTCCGATGAAGCCGGTCGAAGACGAGATCCTGCTCACGGGCGAGCAGTTCAGGGAGCTGTTTCGCGAGACCGCCGTCGAGCGCTATATGTCCGGCGACAAGCCGCTCGTGACCGGCTACCAGCTCATCCGCGACCACCGTTTCATCATCCGGGTCAACCGCGCCAATCTCGCCGGGTTTCGCCGCTCGCACCCCGGGAATCCGATCGGCGACCTGCTCACGACGCCCTACTGGTTTCGCGTCCATGTCTACTTCGATATCGTGACGAGCCAGGAATTCGTCGTCCTCACCTACGGCGCGCCGCGGCTTTACGATGTGCCCGTGGTGCGGGTCCAGAGCGAGTCGCTCTTCAACCGCTTTCCGCTGCGCAACATGGACAACCGCGACAAGTTCAAGAAGTCCGTGCAGCACATCGTCCACTACGGCGTCGGCGCAATCCTCCTGCTCTACTTCGACGGCCGCGGCGCCGGCTTCGGCGCCCACGCGACGGATCGCATGATGACCGAGCGCGGGCTCACGATCAGCAGCGACGAATCCTACCGCAAGATGGGCGTGGTTTACGACAGCCGCGATTACGACGCGTGCATGATGCTCCTGCGCCATCACATCCCGAACGAGAAGATCCAGATGGTGATGAACTCGCCGACCAGCCTCGTCCGGAAAAAGGAGTACGCCTCGGCGCTCAACCATCACAATATCGATGTGCGCAAGTGGATCTTCCTCGACGAGGAATCCGTGGCGGAATGAGCGGGCGGCCCGGCCACAAAACTGCGCCCAGCCAATACGGGACAATGGCCACAAGAAAGCACAAGATGCACAAAAGCCGGAACCTCCTTTTCGCGCATTTTGCGCCTCTTTGCGGCTATAACAATTCGTCCGCCCCGACGCCTCGTGGCTGAGGAAACCACTAAATAATTGGATGGTTTCAAAAGAGAGTGACACCGATCCGCTCGGACACGCGCTGCTCGCGCGGCGGCTCGCGCTCATTCCGGAGTTGTTGCTCGACCTCGCGCAACATCCGCTCGAGCGCGTGTCCGCGCGCACGCTCACGGCGCGCAGTTTCCTCGTCACCGGCACGGGAAGCTCGGAGGCGCACGCGCGGTTTCTCGTCCACCTCCTCAACCGCCACGCGCGCCGCCCGGCGGAGTTCATTCCGCTCTCCGCCTTCTGCGACATGCCCGCCGAGTTCGGCCGCGGCCGCGCGCTGGTGGTGATCAGCCAGGGGCTGTCGCCCAACGCCCAGGTCGCGATCGATCGCCGCGAGGATTTCGATCACCTCGTGGTTTTCACCTCCACCACCGCCGCCGGAGCCGAGGCCGCCGGCAAGCGCGACCGCGCGGAGCGCATCCGGCATCTGGAACAATCCGGGGTCGAGTTCGTCCGCAGTCCGCTCGAGGAGGAATACTCGACCCTCATCCGCTTCGTCGGCCCGCTCGCGGTTTATTTAAGCGTGCATCAATTCGTGCGCTGCCTCGCGGCCGAGCTGCTTCCGCCGATCACGAGCGGCGAGCTGGCGCGCATGCTCGACGCCCGGGCGCCCGCCTCCGTGGTCGATCGCTTCGCCTCGCACGCGGAGGATTTCAAACGCGGCTTTTATCTGCTCGCCGGCTCGCCCTTGTGCGAGTTCGCGCAGAACCTCAGCTACAAGTTCCTCGAGGGTGTCTTCTGGTCCGCGCCGGTCATCTGGGACTACCTGCAGTTCGCGCACGGGCCGTTCCAGGAAGTCACGCTCCAGCCGCGCCCGGTCGTGATGCTGCAGGGGCCGGGCGAGACCGAGCACGATCTCGCCGCGCGCACGCGCCGCATGCTCGTCTCCGCCGGCGTGCCGTGCATCGATATTTCAACCACGACGCCCGCGCCGCTCTGCGTCTTCGAATACGAGGCGCTCTTCAACGATCTCGTCCTGCGACTCATCCGCCGCCTCGGCGTGAACCAGCGCAACTGGCCGAGCAAGGGAAGGGACGACCCGCTCTACGGCTTCTTCCGCGTCGGATGACGCGCCCCGAAAACCGGATCGCGCGAAAGGAAACGAGGAAAACAAAGGCAACCAGGAGAATGGATTCTGCTTTTGCTCCGACACTCTCGTTGTCTTCGCTGCTTTTCGCGCATATTGTCTTTGTGCATGTCCCCATGCCCATGAATCGACGCGCGCCCGGCCTTTTGCTCATTGATCGTTCGGCATTGAGCCGCGCCGCGGGCTGCGCAATGTTCGCCGCCCCAGCCCCGGCATGAAAACACATCGCCATCCTCTCCTGCGCGCGGCCGCGTTCCTGCTCGCGTGCGCCAGCGCTCCCGTTCTGCCGGCCGCGGAGTGGCAATCGCTTTTCGACGGCAAGACCTTCGCCGGCTGGACCTTCGACGTGAGGGACGACTCCGCGCCCGAGGCCATCTGGTCGACGCGCGACGGCGTGCTCGTGGTCGACGGCCAGGACAAGCCGCCCGGCGTGATGCGCACGACGGACGCTTACGAAAACTACGAACTGGAACTCGAATGGCGCTGGCCGGCCAGGCCGGGCAACTCCGGCGTCCTCGTCCATTGCTCCACGCCGCGGCGCATGGGCGTCTGGCCGCAATCGCTCGAGGTCCAGCTCGCCCACGAAAACGCCGGCGACTTCTGGATGATCGGCGAAACCATCGTCGTGCCCGGGGCGCAGATGCCGGAGAACCCCAAACAGGAACGCCGGCGTCTCAACCTCACCGACGATTCCGAAAGGGCCGCGGGGGAATGGAACGCGATGCGCGTCGTCGCGCGCGGAAACACGATCACCGTCCACGTCAACGGCGCGCGCGTGAACCACGCCACGGACTGCTCCGCGACCGAAGGCGCGATCGCGCTGCAAGCCGAGGGCTCGGACATCGAGTTTCGAAACATCCGCCTGCGCCCGATCGAGGAGTGACGCCAGCCGCTCCCCCCGGGGGCTTCGATGCTATAACATCATCGCCGCGCGCTTGTTTCCGGCTCGTTCTCGAAGGAAAGCTGCGTGATCGACTGATCGGAGAGTTTCGCGTCGAAGAGATATGCCTTTCGCAGCGCGGGAAATGTTCGCAGGTGGGCGGCTCCGGCGTCGTCGACTTCGGTGCGCACCAGGCTGATCCACTGCAAATGCGGCAGCGAGGCGAGGCGCGCGACTCCGGCGGAGGTGACCGCTGTTTCGGACAGGTCGAGTCTGCAAAGGTTGGCGAAACCGGCCACCGCCTCCATGCCTGCGTCGGTGACGCGTGTGCGCATGAGCTCGGCTTCCACGATCAATTCCGCGATCGGCGCCAGTCCGGCGAGGGTTTCGTCGTCGATGGCCTTGGAGTTGCCGAAGGTGCGCACTATCAACCCGTCGGTGGGAACCCGGGATACGGGGACGAGGCTGACGCCGAGTTTTGTTTCGAGCGCCGCGATCTCCTCCGCTTTCCGACGATGGTCGGGGGCTCGCGGCGGAGGCGGTGATTCGGCTGTTTCTTCAGCGGGAATATCCGCTCCGCCCGCGCGCAGGTCGGCCAGCGTTTTGACTGGCGAGGAACCGGCGAGAATCCACTGCTCGATGAGCGCGATCTCACGCCCGGTCGGCGGCTTCTTGTTCTCGGCCGGCATGAACTCTTCGTGATCCCCGGGCAGGGTGATGCGGCGATACAGCTCGCTGCCCTCCGGATGACCCGCCGCGACGACGCGGCCGCTCTCCCCGCCTTGCATGAGGGCGGCGAAACTATCCAGGCGCAGTTTTCCCTTCACCTTGTTCGATCCATGACAAAGCACGCAATGGTCCTCGAAGATCGGCTGGATATGTGTCGCGTAGAACGCATCGGCCGGCTCGTGCGCGAGCGCGAGCGCGCGCGTCTCGATCCCGAGCCAGTCGCGGACGGGAGCCGGCATGCGCTCGACCAGATAATCTTCTCCGCGGGTGAGAGAGCCGCCTTGATGACTCGTCCATCCCATCAAGCCGAGGGTGATGATCAGCGCGGCGACATATCCATGCTGCGCGCGGCCGGCGCGGGAGCCGGACGAGCGCGGACGCAGCGCCAGACAGAGCAGGCAGGCGGCGGCGAGAGCGATGCCTCCCCACATGTGGCGCTCGACCAGATCGCCCTGGTAGCCGCTTCCGTAAGCCAGAAGCCAGCCACAAACCACGGCCGGGATCACCGAGAGCGCGGCCAAAGCAAGCACGAGCGGCACAGCGTCGCGGATCGCATGCCAGCGCTGAAACCGGCCCAGCAGTTCCATCAATGGCGCAAGAAAAATCAGCGCGATGGGGAAGTGAACGATGAGCGGATGGAAACGCCCGATAAATTGAATCCAGTCGCCGCGCTCGTTGCCGTCGGGCGAAAAAAACAGCGCCGCGATCAACAGCAATCCGAAGGCGAGGGAAAGAATTCCCATCAGAAACCGGAGCGCGAAACCGCGGCCTGCGCCCTTGCCGGCGCCGGGAACGTCATTTTCGGAACGGCGCATCACGCCAGGAGACCGTCGATGACTTTTGCCGGCACGACGCCGGTGAGTTTTTGATCGAGGCCCTGGAACTTGAACGTGAGTTTGTCGTGCTCGAGGCCGAAGAGGTGGAGCATGGTCGCGTGGAGATCGCGAATGTGCACGGGATCCTTCGTGATGTTATAAGAGAAGTCGTCGGTCTCGCCGTATGAGATTCCCGGCTTCACGCCGCCGCCGGCCATCCACATGGTGAAGGCGCGCGGATGGTGATCGCGGCCGTAGTTGTCAGGCCGCAGCACGCCCTGCGAATATACCGTCCGGCCGAATTCGCCGCCCCAGATCACGAGGGTGTCGTCGAGCAGGCCGCGGCGCTTCAGGTCGGTGACGAGGGCGTAGGTCGGCTGATCGGAATCCTCCGCCATGAGCCGGATGTTCTTCGGCAGGTTGCTGTGCTGGTCCCACGTGCGGAGAAAAATCTGCGTGAAACGCACGCCGCGCTCGGCGAGCCGGCGGGCCATGAGGCAGTTATAGGCAAACGTGCCCGGCTCCTTCGCCTTCGGGCCATAGAGATCCCAGGTCGACGCGGGTTCGTTGGAAAAATCCGCCAGCTCGGGCACGGAGGTCTGCATCCGGAACGCCATCTCATATTGCGCGATGCGCGTGTTGATCTCCGGATCGCCGACGCGCTCATAAAGCTGGCGGTTGAGATCGTTGACGCCATCGATCATCGCGCGGCGCATATCGCCATCGATGCCCCGCGGATTGTTGAGATATAACACCGGATCGGCGCCGGCGCGCAGCGTCACGCCCGCGTGTTCCGGCGAAAGGAAGCCGGAGGACCACAGCCGGTTCGAGAGCGCCTGCACATTTGTGCGGACGGGCATCTTCGAGGTCATGACCACGTAGGTCGGCAGCTCGTCGTTGGCCGCGCCGAGCCCGTAGGAAAGCCATGCGCCGATCGAGGGGCGGCCGGGAAACATGTTGCCGGTCGTGAGCTGCAGGATCGCGGGCTCGTGATTGATCGCCTCGGTGTGGAGCGATTTGATCACGCAGAGGTCATCGACGATCCGCGCGGTGTAGGGAAAAAGCTCCGACACCCAGCGGCCGGATTTTCCGTGCCGGGAAAACTTATAGGCGCTCGGCGCGATCGGCAGCCGCGCCTGGCTGGCTGTCATGCCGGTAAGCTGCTGGCCGTCGCGCACGGATTCGGGCAGATCCTGGTCGAACATATCCGCGAGCTTCGGCTTGTAGTCCCATGTCTCGAACTGTGAAGGCGAGCCGGCCATGAAAAGATAGATCGCACGCTTGGCCTTCGGCGCGAAGTGCGGGAGCGGAGCCGACCCGGGCGCCGGCGCCGCGCCGGCAAAGACATTCGGCGTGGAGCGGCCAAGGAGCGCGGCGAGGCCGGCCCAACTGAGCGCCTGCATGCCGCGGCCGAGAAAATGCCGGCGCGTCTCGAGGCTCAGCCACTCGCGCTTCAGCCCGAGCGGAACGTGAGGCAGATCCCACACGGTCGGGTTTTCGCCGCAGTGATCGGAGCAAAGGTGGTGGTCGTCGTCGTCCATGGATTCGCGGGTCTTGCTGTAGGAGCGGCTTCAGCCGCGATTTCGCTGATTTATCGCGGCTGAAGCCGCTCCCACCTCGTTATTGCTCATTTGGTCAAAAACTCATCCAGGTTTAGAAACTGGCTCGCGACCACCGCCCATGCGGCGATCTCGGCGGGAGCGAGCGTGGCATCCGCATTCGATTGGCCGACGGCAAGAAGCGCCTTCGCGCTTTCGGCATCGGCCGCGAATCGCGCCTGAAATTTCTCGGCGCCGCGCAGGATGAGCGCCGTTTCCTCCACCGTCAGCGAACGAGCGAGGGTCGTGCGCGCGAGGAAATCGATCCTCTCCTTCGGCGTCGCCGCTGCCTGGATCGCGCGCTCGGCCAGCTTCCGCGCGGCCTCGACCCATTGCGGATCGTTCATCGTCACGAAGGCCTGCAGCGGCGTGTTCGTCCGCGCGCGCTCCGGGCAGACGACTTCGCGCGAAGGAGCGTCGAACGTTTCCAGACCCGGCGGCGGCGAGGCGCGCTTCCAGAATGTATAAACACTTCGCCGATACAGCCCCTCGCCTTCATCCTGAGCGTAAGTTTTGGTGTCCGACTCGGGCATGGCCACTTCCTCCCAGATGCCCGGCGGTTGATACGGCTTCACCGGCGGCCCGCCTATTTTTTCCACCAGCAGGCCCGAGGCCGCGAGCGCGCTGTCGCGCAGCGCCTCGCCATCCATCCGGAAACGCGGTCCGCGCGAGAGCAGCTTGTTTTCAGCATCCTTCGCGAGCCGCTCGGGCGTCACGACCGCGCTCTGGCGATACGTGGCCGAGGTCACGAGCAGCCGGTAGAATCGCTTCACGTCCCAGCCGCTCTCACGAAACTCCACCGCGAGCCAGTCCAACAGCTTCGGATGCGATGGATGCCCGCCCATGATGCCGAAGTCGCCCGCGGTCTCCACCAAGCCGCGCCCAAACACTTCCTGCCACATGCGATTCACCGTCACGCGAGCCATCAGCGGCTGCTCGGGACTGAGCAGCCACTCGGCCAGCCCGCGCCGGTTCGCGGGGACGCCCGGCGGCAACGGCGGCAGAAAGTGCGGCGTTGACGGCCCCACCCGCTCGAGGCGCGCGTAATAATCGCCGCGCTTCAGCACATCGGCATACGCGGGCGATGGCTTCTCCTTCGCGATCAATGTCGGCGTGCCGTCCCTGGTCAGCGCCTCGAGAGCCTCCTCGTGCGACGCCACCGCGGCGGTCAGCGCGATCGTCTCGGAATCCATCTGGCCAAGAAAAAACTTCTTCGCCACGACGAAGCTTTCGTCGGTCGTCCATTTCGCGGGATCCGGTTCGCGCGCGACGATCTCCGCGGCGACGTCTTCGAATGGCAGTCGCGCCACTTCTTCCGGCTCGAGCATGCGTTTATAGAAACGCACATCCTGGAAGCGCGCCTCGCGCAACGGCAGGCAATCGTCGCGCTGGCCGAGGTGCATCGCCGCATCCGTGCGGATCGAGTCCTCCTCCGAGAGCGAATCCAGCCTCGTGTCGGTCTCGGCCGGCGCGCCATTGATATAGAGTTTCAGTCCCCTGGACTTCCGCGATCCGTCATAAGTGAAGAAGACATGCGCCCACTCGTCGCGCGGAAACGCGCTCCGGGTCGCAACCTGAATGCCGCGTTTCGGTTTCGGCGTCTTCTGCGCGCGCGGATCGATCGGGGCGGCCTCCACCGGGGCTGGCGTGTTCGCGTCTGCCTCCTTCGTCGTCTCTGGCCGGACGGTGTCGGCGGCTGGTTCCGGCGTTTCAATAGCGGGCAGCAGGTTGACTATAAAATGCTCGTCCTCCTGATAGACATCCCACCCTGCTCCGCCTTTCCGCGCTTCGTCGCCCATCCGCGCGAGCATGGAGCCATTGCCGGTGCCGTTGCCTCCCCGCCCTCCGGGTTTGCCGCGCAACATCACCCAGCCGCCAGCGGAAAACTTGTCGTCCGCCTCCACGTCGCCGTGATCGCCGAGGTTGATGCGCGAGAAGGTATTCATCCGCATCGAGGGCCAGAGCCAGGATTTCTCGCCCCATACGAGCGGATTGATGTCAGCCTGGAACCCGGTCGCCTTCGCTGCCGGCGCGGAATTTTTGATCATGTCACCCTCTCCTTCATCGCACCGCAGCCGCAGCTCGAGGCCTTCGGTCGAAACGGGCTGGGGACGGTTTCCGGCCGCCAGCCATTCACCGGTGAGTTCGCGGGCGCGCGCGCTTCTCGCGTCAAGCTTCGCCTGCAGCTCCGCGTGGGCCTTCAATACATACTCCGCCGTCGCCCGATTCTTCTCCTCGGGCAATCGAAGCACGGGGGCCGGATCGGCGACATTGGCATCCCAGGCTTTTTCCGCCGTGTTGCCGAGAAAGGCGGCGAGGCCGAAATGATCCTTCTGCGTGATCGGATCGAACTTGTGATCGTGGCACGCCGCGCAACCCGTGGTCAGCCCGAGAAAAGTCGCGCCAAAGGCCTCCACGCGATCGCGCGTCTGATTCACGTATATCTCCTCCGGGATCGTGCCGCCTTCGTTGGTCGTGACGTTGCTGCGCACAAAGCCTGTTGCGATCAACTCGTCGAACGTGCGCGCCGGGAGCAAATCGCCCGCGAGCTGCTCGCGCACGAACTGATCGAACGGCTTGTTCGCATTGAACGCGCGAATCACATAATCACGATACGGCCAGATCGAACGGTAGTTGTCGAAATGGAGCCCGTGCGTGTCCGCATAACGCGCGTAATCGAGCCAGTAGCGCGCGCGGTGCTCGCCATGGCGCGGGCTCGCGAGCAGGCGGTCGACGAGTTTCTCGTAGGCATCGGGCGACTGATCGGCGACGAACGCCGCGACCTCTTTCGGGGTCGGCACGATGCCGGTGAGATCGAGCGTGACGCGACGGATGAGCGAGCGGCGATCGGCTTCGGGCGAGGGCTCGAGGCCCTCCTTCGCCAGCCGCGCGAAAACAAATGCGTCGATCGGATTGCGCGCGACACCTCTGGCTGTCCCGGCGATCGCGGGCGCCGCCGGACGCGTCGGCGCGATGAACGACCAATGTTCCTCGTATTCCGCGCCCCCGGCAACCCACTGGCGCAGGAGCGCGATCTGTTCCGGCTTCAGCGTCTTGTGCGAACTGGGCGGCGGCATCCGCTCGTTGTCGTCGGTCGATTCGATCCTCTGCACGAGCGGGCTCTTGTCGGGCCTGCCGGGAACGATCGCCGGGCCGCCCTCCTTGCGCGGAGCGAAAGCATATTCCGCGCGATCGAGCCGCAGCTCGGCCTCGCGCGAGCCGGGATCCGCGCCATGGCACGCATAGCAGTTCTCCGCGAGAACCGGCTGGACGCGCTCGTTGAACGAAAGCGCTTTATCCGCGCCGGCTGCCGTGACGGCCGCGAGCAAAGTCACCGCAAGGCTCGAAATAACCAAAGGAGACATCGTGGGGGGAAGGGGACGAAGAGCATCGCGGGATGCCTGATCCAGGCTGGGCAAACGAAGATGACAGGCAAGACATTGTCGCGCAAACGAAGGAGTGCAATGGATCGACCGGAGGCCATGGGGCGCGCCGCCAGACTCGGAAGCTGCGCGCCTTCAGCGCGTTGTTTTGCGCGTGCTCGATGCCGGCCTCGATCCTCACGCATTTTCGCCGCGAGTGGGGCCACGTCAGGAGCTTGAGCGCCCGCGAAGGCTCTCAACTTCAGTTTTTCCGACCACTATCGTTGATGGAGGACAACGCCTCCGCCAGCCCCGGGATCTGCTCCGCGCCTTCGGGGACCCGCAGCGAGGCGCCCTCGAAATCATCGCCGACCGGTTCGAAACGGCCGCCGAGACAGTGGGCGAGGAATGCCTCGGCGACGGCGTTGAACGACATGCTGTTTTCCGGACGCGCGAAGCCGTGGCCCTCGTCGGGATATAACACATACGTCACGGGAATGTTTTTCGCCTTCATGGCTGCGACGATCTGATCCGACTCGGCCTGCTTCACGCGGGGATCGTTCGCGCCCTGGCCGATCAAGAGCGGGCGGATGATCGCGCCGGCGCGGTGGAGCGGCGAGCGCTCAGCGAGCAGCTTGCGGCCCTCCTCCGTGTCGATATCGCCAATTGCGCGCGCGAACTGCGCCCGCGCCGCCTCCCAATACGGCGGGATGGTGTCGAGCAGCGTTTCCAGGTTTGCCGGACCCACGATGTCCACGCCGCACGCAAATACATCCGGCGTAAAGGTGAGCCCGACGAG
The DNA here is from genome assembly GCA_964517665.1 of uncultured Opitutaceae bacterium. Lineage (GTDB taxonomy): Bacteria > Verrucomicrobiota > Verrucomicrobiia > Opitutales > Opitutaceae > Congregicoccus. Next base: position 29,134 of record CAZFCY010000016.1, read on the forward strand.
CGTAGCGTAGCCGCCGTAGGAGCCGCCCATGATTGCGATCCTGTCCCTGGGCGCGATCTCTTCGGCGATCGCCCAGTTTACGGCGTCGATCAAATCGTCGTGCATCCGGCCGGCCCATTCCTTGTCGCCGGCGCGGACGAAGCCTTTTCCAAATCCGGTGGAGCCGCGGAAGTTGACCGACAACACCGCGTATCCGCGATTCGCCAGCCACTGGTGCATGCTGTTATATCCATAGCCGTCGCGCCCCCAGGGTCCGCCGTGCACGAGCAGGACCATCGGCACGGGTTGTTCGGGCCGGCCATCGGCGTTGGCATCGGCGCCCTCAGGCAGGCTGAGATAGGAAACAAGCGTGAGTCCGTCGCGCGCGCTGATCTCCAGGGGATGCATCGGCACGAGCGGCCTGCCTTCCAGTTCCGGGCGGCCGGTGAAGAGCGGGGTGAGCTTCCGGGCGCCGCGGTCGTAGAGCAGGTGGGCGGCGGGAGCGGTCGCGTCGCTGCGGCCGATGATCCAGAGCCGGTCGTCCTGTGTGCGGCTGCCGGGATTCCATTCGCCTTCGACATGGCTGTCGAGAAACGCGAAATCGTCCGCGATCGCCGCGTCCAGCGCGTGCCATTCGTTGCGCAGATAATTGGTCCGGCAGGCCTCGACGCGACCGGTCACCGGATGATACAGCGCGCCGCCGATATCCACGCGGTCGCTTTCAGCAAGGATCGTTTCGTCGCCGCTGGCGACGTCGATCGCCTTCAACACCGCTTTGTCGCGCCCGCGGCTGTCGCGCATATACAGTGTTTTTCCGTCCTGGGTGAGTCCCGCGATGCCGGTGTTCGAGCTGTCCTCGTATTCGACGCTCATGGCGGCCTCGAGCGCGCCGCCCTCCGGATCGAACTTCAGGAGATCCCAGCCGCCGTCCGGCCGCGAACGCGTGGCGTAGCGGAGTTGCAGGCCGTCATCCACAATATATCCGGACAGGCTCTCTTTGTTCTCGTGCAACAGGCTGAGTTCGCCGGTCGTTATATTCAAGAGCCAGGCGTCGTGCCAGCGCGCGTCGCGGTTGTTGAGGCCGATGACGACCTCGTCGGGCCGTGTCCAGCTCGCGGCATAAAGCAGGACGCGAGTCTTCGGAAAATCCGTCAGCGCGCGGATGGCGCCTGTTTGGGCGTTCACCGCATAGGCGAGAAAGTTTTCATCGCCGCCCGTGTCTTGCACATACAGGAGGTCGTTGCCATTGCGGGCCCAGAAGTAGCCGCGGAGCGGGCGTGTCTTTTCCGCGGTGAGCGGTCGCGCTTCGTCGAGCCTGTCGACTGGCGAGACCCAGAGATTCATCACGCCGTCGCGCGGGGCGAGAAACGAGAGCATCGTCCCATCCGGGCTCAATTGGGGCGAGCTGCGGCTCGGATTGCCGAACAACAACTCACGCGGGATGATCTCCGCTTCCGCGGCGGACGTTGCGGCGCTGCCGACCGAAACCGTGATGACCGTGGATAGGGCCAGCGCGCCGAAGAGACCGCGGCAGCTCGAAAGAATGAGCGAGGATGTTTTCATGGGGGGCAAGCCTGAACAGGCTGAGTCTACGGAAATTGAACCTTGCCGCGCGAGGGAATCAAACGCCAAACCACAGGTGCGTTGGGAACAGACGGGAGGACAGGCGGCTCGCTCTGCCCGCGATGAGAGGCAGGCTGTGCTCCGCCTCCTGACGTCGGCTGCTGCATCCAGGAGCGGATGGCCAGGAGTGCCGGCTCACCCATCCATTCCCAATTGCGCCCGAAAACCACAGGCCCCGGCGTTGCCACGTTGTGGGCGGCGCCGCCCCCCGATTTTCGCACTCGCTGCTGGCGTCGGCGCGGATGGCGAACGAGGATCGCGTCATGATGGGAAGGCTCTCCGCTGCTGTCTGCACTCTGGCGATCGCGAACGTGATCGTCTTCCTCGCCCGGCTGCTCGCGCCGGGGATGTCCGGGACGATGGTCGCGCAACTGGCCTTCTGGTTTCCGCTCAACGAACACTTCGGCTGGTGGCAGTTCGTGAGCTACATGTTCATGCACGGCGGTTACGGCCACATCCTCTTCAACATGTTCGCGCTGGTGTCGTTCGGCGTTCCACTGGAGCGCTTGTGGGGCGCGCGCAAGTTCCTCGTGCTTTATTTTCTCTGCGGCATCGGCGCGGCGGCGATCCACACGGGCGTGGGCTGGATGGAGTTTCAATCGATCCACGCGCGGCTCGTCGAGGCGGGCGTGCCGGCTCCCGAGATCGATCTCATGCTGAAAACGGGACGCTATATCGGCCCCGTAAATGATCCCGCCGCGCAGGAGGCGATGGTGGAGTTGTATCGTATCCATGCGACCCCGATGGTGGGCGCGTCCGGCGCGATTTATGGGGTGCTCGTGGCCTTCGGATTTCTCTATCCGAACGCAAGGCTCGCCCTGTTGTTTCTGCCCGTGCCGGTCGCGGCGAAGTATTTCATTCCCGGCCTGCTGGCGCTGGATCTCCTCTCCGGCGTGACCGGCTTTTCGCTCATGGGCGGCGGCATCGCGCATTTCGCGCACCTCGGCGGCGCTTTGATCGGCGCGCTGCTGATGTGGCATTGGCGAAACCAGGAACGCCGTTCGGGTCACGCCGTCGGGCGGCCCGGCGGCGGCTTGTGGCGCGACGAGCGGGGTTATTGACGCCACCGGCGCCCCGCGGCCCGAAACGCGCGCATGGGACATGCGCGGCCACCTTTCGCCTGCTGTCGCCGGTCGTCCGGCAGAGTGCGATTGGAAATGATGGTCGCGCCGGGTTGGAGTTTGGAGTTCCGGCTTCAGCCGGTCCGACCTGCCGCCTGAAGGCGGAACTCCGAACTCGACACGCGTTCTCCCTGCGCGGCAGCCATCGCGTCCAATCGCGCTCCGTCCGGCAGAACGACCGCGCGCAGTGTTGATCCGCGCCGCGCCCGCGCCCATGTTCACCCGCGAAGGCGCGGGGAAAGTCCGCGCCTGGATCTCAGCGCAGCATCGAGAATCATGCACGAATCCACATCCGAATCCGACCCGCTCGACCCGACCGAAAAGCAGCCCGACGCCCATGATCCGACGCTGACCCTGACCGCGAGTTGCGACCGGGCGATCAACCACGCCTTCCAGCAGAACGCGATTCCCGTGGTGAAGGAGCTGCGCCTCCAGAACGGCGCCACGCCGCGCAAGGATCTCGTCATCCGGATCACGACGGAGCCCGCGTTCGCCACGCCGGTGGAGTTGCGGCTCCAAAGCCTCGACGCCGGCGGCGGGTTTCGCGTCGCGCCGCTCGATCTCGATCTCGGCCACGACTTTCTCGCCGGCTTGAACGAAAAGGTCTCCGGCTGGTTGAAGATCGAAGTGCTCGAAGGCGACGCCGTCGTCGCCTCGCGAAGCGAACCGATCGCCCTGCTCGCGCGCAACGAATGGTGCGGGCTGGTCGCGCTGCCCGAGATCCTCGCCGCCTTCATCCTGCCCAACGATCCGGCGGTGATGACGATTCTCGATCGCGCGTCGGACCTGTTGCGCGAAAACACCGGCCGCGCCGGCTTCAACGGTTATCAGGACAAAAGCCGCAAGCGCGCGTGGGAGCAGATCGCCGCGATCTATCGGGCGATCGCCGGATTCGGCATTCGTTATATCAATCCGCCCGCGAGCTTCGAGAACACCGGCCAGAAGGTTCGCTTCCCATCCGACATCCTCGCGCAGCGCTTCGGAACCTGCCTCGATCTCGCGCTCCTCTTCGCCGCCTGTTGCGAGCAGGTCGGGCTGCATCCGCTCATCCTCGTGCACGAAGGCCATGCCTATGCCGGATGCTGGCTGCTCGATCGCACGCTGGCCGAGCCGGCCGGCGACGACCTGCAGCACATCCGCAAGCTCGAGACCGACGAGTTGATCACCGTCCTCGAGACGACGCATCTCGCGAGCGAGTCGGCCGGCACGCTCGGCGACGCCGAGTTTCTCGCCCGCCCGCATCTTCAGACCACACTGCCCTTTCGTCTCGCGCTCGACGTGCGCCGCGCGCGCATCGCCCGCATCCATCCGCTTCCGATTCCCGGCCAGCCCGGCGACGCCGCCACCGCGACGCCCGCGGACGGCGCGTCCCCGCCGGCCAACGGCATCGGCGAACGCGAGTTTCTCGCCCCACTCGAGGCCGCGCCTCCGTCCCCCACCCGGCCGGCCACGCGCATCGATCAATGGAAAAGCCGGCTGCTCGACCTCAGCCTGCGCAACCGTCTCCTCAACTTCAAGGAGACCAAAACCACCATCCGCATCCTTTCCGCGTCGCCCGAGCACGTGGAGGACGAACTCGCCGCCGAACGCAGGCTCTCGCTCCAGCCCAGGCCGAGGCTGATGGGCGAAAACGATCCGCGCGACGCCGCCACCTACACCAAACAACAGCACGCCGACGCGATCGCGGAGCATTTGCGCGACGAACTCGCGCACGGCCGCCTGCGCACCGCGCTCGATCCATCGGAGCACGCCCGCCGGCTCACCGGGCTTTACCGCGCCGCCCGCACCGCGATCGAGGAAAACGGAGCCAGCACGCTCTTCGCCGCCGTCGGTCTCCTCGAGTGGCGCGAGACCGAGCACAGCGACCGCGTGCTGCGCGCGCCGCTCCTGCTCGTGCCGGTGGAGTTGACGCGCAAATCCGTCCTCGAAGGCTTCAGCCTCCGCCGCATCGACGAGGACACGCGCCTCAACGTCACGCTCATGGAAATGCTCCGCCAGCACTTCCAGAAGGAAATCCCGGGCCTCGATCCGCTGCCCGAGGACGACAACGGCGTCAACGTCACCCGTGTCCTCCAGCTCTTCCGCGACGCCGTCCGCGAGCTGCCGGGCTGGGAGGTGAAGACGGAGGTCTGGCTCGGCCAGTTTTCGTTCACCAAGTTTCTTCTTTGGAAGGACCTCAGCGACCGGCTCGACGCCCTCACGCAAAACCGCGTCGTGCGGCACCTCGTCCACGACGCCGGCGCGCCGTATCCAAATTTCCATGACGACATCCGGCCGCGCGAACTCGACGACAGGTTTCATCCGCGCGATGTCTTCTGCCCGCGCAGCGCCGACTCCTCGCAGCTCGCCGCCGTCATGGCCGCCGCCGCCGGGCACGACTTCGTCCTCGAGGGCCCGCCCGGCACCGGAAAATCGCAGACGATCACGAACATCGTCGCGCACTGCCTCGCGCACGGGAAACGCGTTCTCTTCGTCGCCGAAAAACGGGCCGCGCTCGACGTCGTTCACCGCCGCCTGCGCGAGGAGGGCCTGGAGCCGTTCTGCCTCGAGCTGCATTCCAACAAGACCGGCAAGGCCGGCGTGCTCGCGCAATTCGACCGCAGCCTGAAGTTCGTTCACGAAACGGGCCCCGGCGATTGGGAGCGCCGCGCCGCGGAACTGGAGCGATTGCGCGCCGCGCTCAACAACTACGCCCGCGCGCTGCACCACAACCACCCGTGCGGACTCAGCGCGTATCAATGCCTCGACCACCTGCTTCCGCGGCAGAATGAACCGACCGCGCGGCTCGAAGACTGGCCGGAAATCCTCGAGACCTCCGCGGAGTCGATCGAGCGCGCCCGCGAACTCGCCCGGCTGATGCAGGAACGCTCGCGCCCGCTCGTGCCGCTGGTCGATCACCCGCTCGCCCCGCTGGCCTGCGAAGCATGGACGCCCGCCTGGGCCGAGCGCGCGCTCGATCGCATGCGCGAACTCGGCGCCCTCGTCCAGTCCGCCATCGACGCGACGAACGATCTGCGCGCCTGGATGCACGGCGCCTCCGCTCCGGTTTCGCGCGACGATCTCGCCAACCTGCTCGCGCTCGTGGAAAGTCTCCTCGCGCCCGAGCCGGTGGGCGCCGGCTTCGCCACGACGAACTGGACCGAACTCGCGGCCGATCTCGATCTCTGGATCGCGCACGCGAGCGAACGCGCGGAGCTGCGCGTGAAACTCGCCGGCTACGACGAAACCCGGCTGCTCGCGCTCGACCTCGATGCGCTGCGCGCACGCGCGCAGTCGGCGCGAACCGCGTGGTTTCCCGCCAGGTGGCTGCGCCATCGCGGCATCCGTCGGGAACTCCGCGCGGCGCGCCCCGACAATCTCGCTCCCGCAGTCGCAACCCTCGGCGAAACACTCGAAAACGCGGTGCGGCTGCGCGCTACAAACGCATTTTTCACCGACGCCGGCGCCACCGCCCGCGCCTGCCTCGGCCCGATCTGGGCGAAGGGCGAACCCGATGCGGAGACGCTCGTTCGCGTCCGCGCATGGGGCGAGGCCCTGCACGCGCGCATGCGGGCGTGCGCCGGCGACGACCTCGGCTGGCTCGGGCAGCTTCGCCAGCTTCTCGCCAGCCTGTTCAACGAGGGACCGGAAGCCTGCGCGCCCGGCACGGCCATCGGCGACCGGCTGACCCGCTTCCGTGATTCACTGGCGGAGTTCAACCAGTGTCTCGACGCGTTTGCCGCGGAAGTGCATCTCCGTCGCCATTTTGTGGATACAGCGCCCGGCCATCTCGCCGCCGTCCTCGCGCTGACCGAACGCGTCCCCGCCGCGTGGCCCAAAATCCGCGAATGGTGCTCGTGGCAGAAGGCCCGGCGCGAAGCGACCGAACACGGCCTCGCGCCGGTGATCGACACGCTCGAGGCCGGCGGCGGCGAGACCGTCGATCTGCCGGCTTTGTTTGAACGCAGCTTCCGCCGCGCCCTGCTCTTCGCCACGATCGAGCGTGAGGACGCCCTGCGCGAATTCTTCGGACGCGAGCACAACGAGCGCATCGACCGCTTTCGAGAGATCGACGACAAACTCGCCCTGCTTGCCCGCGAGATCATCCGCGCGCGACTCGCCGCCGGCCTTCCGCGCGATCAGGAGGGCGACGACATTCCCAAAGCCGAGATCGGACTCCTGCGGAAGGAGATCGCCAAAAAGACGCGCCACATCCCCGTCCGTCAGTTGATCGGCCGCATCCCGACACTGCTCCCGCGGCTCAAGCCCTGCGTGTTGATGAGCCCGCTCTCGGTCGCGCAGTACCTGGAGGCGTCGCACGAGAGCTTCGACGTGGTCATCTTCGACGAGGCCTCGCAGATCCCCGTCTGGGATGCGATCGGGGCCATCGCCCGGGGCAAACAGCTCATCGTCGTCGGCGATCCGAAGCAGCTTCCGCCGACGAACTTCTTCACCAGCGGCCCGGACGACGAAAACGACGAGGACAACCTCGACGAAGACCTCGAAAGCATCCTCGACGAGTTGATGACGACCGGAGTTCGCCACAAGCGCCTGCAATGGCACTACCGCAGCCGTCACGAGGGCCTGATCGCCTTCAGCAATCGTCATTATTACGAAAACGATCTGCTCACCTTTCCCTCGCCGGAAACCGCGCTCGGCGGCGTGCGCTTCACCCACCTGCCGGACGCGCGCTATGACAAGGGCCGGTCGCGCACCAATCTTCGCGAAGCGCAGGCGCTGGTGGACGACCTGGTCGCGCGATTGCAGGCGACCGACGGGCCGCGGCGTTCCTACGGCGTCGTCACGTTCAGCCAGGCCCAGCAGAAACTCGTCGAGGACCTGCTCGATCAGAAGCGCCGGGAACATCCTGAAATCGAAGTTCATTTCGGCGACGAGCCTCCGGTCGAAGGCGAGCCGGTCTTCGTCAAGAACCTGGAAAACGTCCAGGGAGACGAGCGCGATGTGATCATATTCTCCGTCTGCTACGGACCCGACGACAGCGGAAATATATCCATGAACTTCGGCCCGCTCAACCGCGACGGCGGCGAGCGCCGGCTCAACGTCGCCATCACGCGGGCCAAGCGCGAAGTGCTCGTTTATAGCAGCCTCCACGCCGATGATATAGACTTGACCCGCACCCGCGCCCGCGGCGTGCGCGACCTCAAGTTTTTCCTCGACTATGCCGAACACGGACCGCGCGCGCTGGCCGCGGCCGGAGGCGCCGCCGCGCGGGCCGCGGCGGATTCCGAATTCGAACGCCTGGTCGCGGAAAAGATACGCGCCGCCGGTTACGAAGTTCATCACCAGATTGGCTGCTCCGGGTATCGCATCGACCTCGGCGTGGCCGATCCGGGCGCGCCCGGTCGTTATATCCTCGGCGTCGAGTGCGACGGCGACGGCTACCACCGCGCCGCCACCGCCCGCGATCGCGACAAGCTTCGCCAGGCCGTGCTCGAGGGCCTCGGCTGGAAACTCCACCGCATCTGGTCCACCGACTGGTGGCACAATCCCGACGCCGAAGCCGGGAGGCTGATGCAAGCCATCCGGGCCAGCCGCGAGTAGCTTCCCGGCGCCCGCGCCGGTTTCCTCGGCGCTCAGGTGGCCGCGCGAGTTTGCGCCCGAACACGAAGTCGACGTCCCGAAACGTCATCTTGCTCCCGGGACGCGGAAAGTTTCAGTTCACGTGGTAGACTTCGACTAGTGAGCGAGACCGCAAGCTACTCCAGCGAAACGCCGCCACCCGATCGGCCGACACGATGCCCGCGCGCACGGGGTTGAGATGCACGTAGTCCACCACGTGCGCCATCACCGCCACGTCTTCAATCGGCAGCCCCTGATACCGACGTTGAAAAAGGTGACCTCGCTCGCGGCGGAACCGGTTGAAACGTGTGGCGACCGTGCTGAGCAACCAGTGCATCCCCATCGTCAGATTCGGTTCCGGCATCTCCAGCACCACATGGAAATGGTTTCGCATCAACACGTAGGCCTGGAGTCGCCAGCCGTGCCGCCTGCTCCATCGCATTCACAAACGACTGCGCCGCGCCGGTAGTTTCGAGGTTACCCCCAAAAGTCCAGTTTCCTGCGGGTAATTTTTTGGTCCTCCACGACTTAGCGTGACCATACAACGTTGGGCAAAATTGTGAACCGGATTATTCGAGCTTCAGTGTGATCGGGAAATGTTCTGATCCCGACGTTCTTTCTTGTCGGCTTCGCGCGGAGCAAGGGAAGCATTGACCTGTCGATCTACTTCGCGTCTCGGTTACTTTTCATGTCGGTGTTTCATGGCTATTGGGTGTGTTGCTGTCATTCGTTCCACTCCTTGCGTTGAAGCCGATCGCCGACCTGGCTCCTCCATGGCTTTCGCTTCTACTGTTCCTAGTCGTCGGATCCACTATTCCTGTGTTCGTGGATTATGAAATGGTTCATGTAGGAGCACACAGGGATCCGGCGCCGATCTATACCGCCCTCTGGACGAAGCTGGCCGACCTCCTTCAGACCCCAGCCTCGCGACTGCGCCTTTGCCTTTGGCTGACGCTTTTTATGTTCTTCTCCCGCCGGCTGCCGTTGACGTCGGACTTGGACGCTTACCTTTTGCTGCCGGCGACCGTCTTTCTTCGCATGGCCGACGCGCTCCATCTGGACGCCGCCGCCGAACACGGATTCGAAGCCGTGTATTCACGGCGACGCCCGCCTGGCCCGCCGCGGCGAAACATTTCGGAATCGCAGGCAGGAACGTGATCGCCAAAGCCGCGCGAAAATGGGCGTCATCCCCAAGCTCCCAAAAACCAGACCTTTTTCCGCTCGCCGAGCCGATCGTTGACACGGCCATCAATTGTCACAACATGCCAGTTTATGTCTACCGATGCCTTCGAGACGCTGTCCGTGAAGGTGCCCCGCCGCATGAAGCAGCAACTGGCCGAAGTCGCCCGCCGGCGCGGCACCACGGCGTCCCGGCTGTTGCGACAGGCGCTGGACCGCGTGGTTGCAGGCGAGGGCGAACCCGGCGGCCCGACGAATCTCTTCGATCGCAATCGCGATCTCATCACCCGCGCGGGCCGCGGCCCACGGGATCTTTCCACGAACAAAACGCATCTCGACGATCTCGGGCAATGAAGCCGGAAGTCGTCGCCGATACGAGCGCGCTGGTCGCCCTGTTCAATCCAGCGGATGAGCGGCGCGAGTGGGCGGCCGCTCAAGCGCGCGAGCTTTCCGCCCCGTTGCTCACCTGTGAAGCCGTGTTGACGGAATCGCTCCATCTATTGCGACGCGTTCCGGGCGGCGTGGATGTGTTCATGGAGTTTTGGGCGCGCGGCGAAATCGAAGTCGCCTTCACGGCCGGAAATCATGTCACGAGGCTGCGCGATCTCCAGCGTAAGTTCTCCTCGGTGCCGATGTCATTCGCTGACGCCTGTCTGGTGCGGATGAGCGAACTCCTTCCCCGCGCGGTCATCTGGACGGCCGATTCCGATTTCCGCATTTACCGCCGCCTGGGCCGCGGAGTGATTCCCCTGCTCGCACCGGCGGATCTGTGAAGAGCACAAGGATGGGCGGGAAGGGTCTGCTTTGGGGCAGGGATCATTGGAGCTTTTCGAAAGGCTCGTCGCGGGTCTCTTCGACCGCGATCCGGCGTCAGCCCCAAAACCAGGCCCTTTCCACGCGCCGGTTGCGAAGGTGAAAAGTGAGACATCATGCTTCAACTCTGCGCGCCACAATGCAGAACCCCAAGCTGCCCATGGCGGCGAAGCCGCAACCGAAGGGGAAGTCGCGCCTGAAGCCGTGCTCGATAAACGCGGCTTTGACGCCGGCCGCCACGAAGCCTCATCGCGCGGCGCGGACGAGGTAGATGTGCGAGCGCGGCTGGGCGGTGAGTCTGGCGAGGCGCGAGAGGCGGTCGGCCGAGCCGAGGGCCTCGGCCTCGCTTAGCTTGCGCTGCGGGTAGAGTTCGAGCGCGCGGCGGAAGCTGGCGCTTCCCGCGCCCGGTTCGAGGCTCAGGAGCCGCTCGTCCACGAGCGGGCGCGCCTGATCGAGGGTGAGCGGTCGCGGAAGGTCGGGCGCGACGCGAAACTCCACTTGCGCGATGCGGCGGAGGTTTTCGGCGAACAACTCCGCCCGCGCCTTGACGAGCCGGAGCACATCGAGCGCCTGCACGTACTGGGGCGTGTTCGTGATCGCGGCGAGGTTGATGCCCGCGGCGAACTGTTCGGCGGTGAAGACGCCCGCCGAGCTGTCGTCCACGCGCAACTCGTAGCGGCCGCGCCGCAAGCCGGCGATCTGCAGCACCTCCTGGTTGAACTCCTGCATGAACGGCACGAGCGGCAGCGCGGGCTGGATCTCCGGATCGACGGGAAACGGCAGGGCGCGCGCGCCCCAGGTGAAGAGCAGGCCGCCGTCGCCTTGCTTGCGCACGTTTTCCGCCGTGCCGTTGTCCACCACGACCTCGCCGTTCTCGAGGTTTATCGAAAGCCGCGAGACAAACGGCGCGGCCTGCTGCGCCTTCAGGATCGCATAAGCCATGACGAAGTGCCCGGGCGCGCCGGGGTGGATGCGGTCGGGCCCCACGATCGTGAACGCCGGGTTCTTCGCCTGCTGTTCGCGGTTGATCCGCTCCATGAGGGCGTAGACATCGACGAGGCTCGCGCCGCTGTCGGCCGCGAGCTCGCGCACGATCGCGGCGCACTCGGCCAGCGCGTCGTTCACGCCGGTCTGCTTCGGACGCTCGCCCTCGGCGGTCTGGTCGAAGATCGACGGCGTGAGCAGCATCACG
>CAZFCY010000017.1:0-6133 GCA_964517665.1 uncultured Opitutaceae bacterium
CCGGACGGAGCCGGTCCCTCCAATGCCCCGGAGCTTGCTCCGGGGATCTTTACTCGTGTCCGCTCGTGTCCATTCGCGGTTGAAACATGGGAACCGCTCGCGCGCGCGTCGCCTACCTCTTCACCCGTTTTCCGCACCTGACGGAGACCTTCCTGCAACGCGAGGTGCTGGCCATGAAACAGCTTGGTTTCGAGCCCGCGCTCTATTCGCTCCACCGGGGCGGAGGCGTCTTCGCGGGCACGACCGTGCGCGCGTTCAACAAGTGGCGGCTGCTGCGGTTGTTCTGGCTCGCGTTCGTCGAAGGCGCCCGCCGTCCGGAGGCGCTGGCGGAGGTGGCGCGCCGGCTGTTTCTCACCTGGCCGCGCGACTGGCTCAACCACTGGGAAAACCTCTACGGCGCCGGCATCGCCGTGGTGCTGGCGCGCGAGATCCGCGCCGGAGGTTTTCAACACGCGCATTCCGTCTGGGCCTCGCTGCCCGCGACGACGGCGTGGGTGCTGTCGCGGCTTACCGGGATCACGTTCAGCATCGGGGCGCACGCGTATGATCTTTTTGAATACGGCGGCGACTGGCTCCTGCCGGAGAAGTGCGCGGACGCCGCGTTCGTGCACACCTCCACGGAAAGCGGGCGCCGCCGTCTCCTCGCGCTCGGCGTGCCCGCCTCGAGGATCGTGCTCGCGCGCCGCGGGCTGCTGCCGTTTCCGGAGTGCAGGCCGCTGCGGCCGGACCGCTCGACCCTGCGCGTGGTTTGCGTCGCGCGCCTCGTGGAGAAGAAGGGATTGCTCCGGCAGCTCGCGATCTACGATCAACTGCGCGCGCGAGGCCTGGCTTTCGAGGCGCGAATCATCGGCGATGGACCCCTCAGGCCGCGGCTCGCGGCCGCGATCGCGGCCCGGCGGCTCGGCGGCGTGGTGACGCTCGCGGGCGCGAAATCGATCGACGAGGTGTGGGCGGAATTCGCGGCGGCGGACGTGCTCGCGCACACCGGCGTCGTGTCGGGCTCCGGCGATCGCGACGGGCTTCCGAATGTCGTGCCCGAGGCGATGGCGGCGGGCGTTCTCGTCGTGACCGCGCCCGGCGCCGGCGTGCAGGAGGCCGTCGTGGATGGGGAAACCGGCTTCGTCTGCGCGCTGGACGATCTCGATTCGTGGCATGAAGCCCTTCGCCGCGCGCAAGGCGACCGTGTAGTGGCGGAACGGATACGGCGGGCCGCGCGCGGCTGGACGGAGGAGCATTTCGACGCGGTGAAAAACGCGGGTTTGATTCTCGCGCGCTTCGAGCGCGCGCGTCATGACAGGGGATTCGCGGGAGCTCCGCCGCGCCCGCCTTTGAACGATGCTGTTGTTTGACGTCACCAAGGCCGCCGCCCAGGGCCACCAGTCCGGCCTGGTTCGAACGAGCCGTTGCCTGCGGGATCAACTGGCGGCGTCGAGCGCCGGCGGCATCCGCCTCGTCGCCTGGCATCCGCGCCGCGAAACGTTTGCCGATGTCTCGACGCGTCGAAACATTTCCGCGGGCGCCGGCGACTGGCTGGTCACGCCCGAGCTTTTCAGCGAGGAGGAGAGGCCGGGTTTCACGCGCTGGCTGAAGACGGCCGGATGCGGGACGGCCGCGGTCTATCACGACGCGATTCCGCTGCGCTTTCCCGAGTTCACGTGGCCGAAAAGCGTGTGTCGACATCCCCACTACATGAAGCTTCTCGCGAGCTTCGGCGTGGTCTTCGCCAATTCGCGGGCGAGCGCGATCGAGCTGCGGGACTACTGGCGCTGGATGGGAGTCGCTCGTCCGGATCCGGTCACGATTCCCTTCGGCGCCGACGGCCAGGGCGCGCCCCGGATCACCCGCGATCCCGGCCGCGCGGGCGAGCGCATGGTCGCGATGCTCGGCATCCTCGAGCCGCGAAAGAACCAGGAAGCCGTGCTCGACGCGGCGGAAAGGCTCTGGGCCGAAGGGGTGGAGTTCACCTTGACGATCGCCGGCCGTGTGAACCCGCATTTCGGCCGCCCCATCGCCCGCCGGATCCGGGAGCTGCGCCGCGCCGGACGGCCGTTGAACTACGAGGAGCGGCTCGACGACGCGGGCGTGGCCCGGGTGTTTGCGCAGTCGAGGTTCACGCTGCTCCCGTCGCTCGCCGAGGGTTGCGGCCTGCCCGCGCTCGAGTCGCTGTGGTCCGGCGTTCCGGTCCTCTGTTCGGACCTGCCGGCGCTGGCCGAGACGGCGGCGGGCGGAGGCTGCCGCATGACGCGGGCGGGCGACGGCGACGCCTTGCGCGCGGCCATGCGTGAGCTGCTGGCGGATGGAGGCTCGATCGCGCGCCTGACCGGGGAAGCCGTCACGCGCCCGCTTCCGACCTGGGCGGACACGGCCGCGGCCGTGCTGTCGGCGCTCGGATGATGGGACCCACGGGCCCTATGGATCCCGGATCGCCGCCGGCTCAGCTCTTCCTCGCGGCGTAGGCGAGGGCGCGTTCGATGATGGCGAAATCCTCGTCCGAATGCCGGGCGGAGACGGCGGTGCGCACGAGATCCTTGCCGATCGGGACCCCGGGCGCGATCGACATGACGGAGAAAACGCCCTTTTCCATGAGCCGTTTCCAGAAATCGTAGGCGCGCTCCTTCGACCCGAGCACGATCGGCACGGCGGGCGTGTCGCTTCCCCACACGTCCAGCCCGAAGCTGGTGACCATCGCGCGATAGCGCCTGGTGTTCTCCCAAAGCCGCGCGAGGTGTTCGGGTTCCGACTGCATCAACTCCAGCGCCGCGAGCGCGCACGCCGCCTGGGCCGGGCTGATGGCGGCGCTGAAGATCGTCTGCCGCGAATGGGTGCGCAGGTATTCGATCACATCGCGGGAGGAGGCGACAAAGCCGCCCGTGCTGGAGAGCGCTTTCGAGAGGCTTCCGCAGATGATGTCGACGTCGTCCTCCAGTCCGAAGTGGTTGCTCGTGCCGCGGCCCTGGTTGCCGAGGACGCCGAGGCCGTGCGCGTCGTCCATCACCAGCATGCAGCCGAACTCGGCCGCGATGGCGGCGAACTGCGGCAGCGGCGCGATGTGGCCTTCCATCGAATACACGCCCTCGATCACAAGCAGTTTTCCGACGCCGGGATCGAGTTGCTCCAGGATCTCGCGGAGGTGCTCGGGCGAGTTGTGGGCGAAGCGCTCCACGCTCGCGCCGGAAAGCCGGATGCCGTCCCAGATGCAGGAGTGGATGTTCTTGTCCACGAGGATGACGTCGCCGCGTTGCGCAAACGCGGCGACGCTCGACATGCACGAGATGTATCCGGCATTGGAGACATGGCAGGCCTCCTTGCCGAGAAAGGCCGCGAGCGTTTCCTCGAGTTTCGTGTGATACTCGCGCGAGCCGTTGGCGAGCCGGGCGCCGGTCGTGCTCGCGCCCCATTTGGCGAGCGCCTGCTGGCCGGCTTCGATCACCTTCGGATGCGCCGCGAGCCCGAGGTAGTCGTTGCTGGAGAGCATGACATGCTCCCGGCCGCCGACCCAGACGCGGGAGCCTTCCTGGCGATCGAAGGTATGGTACCAGAGGTCGTAACGGCGTCTCAACTTCGTCGGCGTATCCGAGCTGCAGCGGTCGAGCAGGAGCTTCTTCGTCCGGACGGTGAACGGAAGTTTCATTCGGGAAAAGTCGGGCAGCATCGGGATGAGAAGACGACTAGGCAACCGGGTTTTTGTTCCGGCAAAAGCGGCCGCTCGCGAGCATGAGCAGGGCGCGTGCCCCGCGTTTCGGATCGATCCGCCACCAGTGCCGCGCGTAACGCCGGAGATACTCGGCCGGCCATTCCCGCGCGCCCCAGGGCGCGGCGAGGCGCGCGCAACGCCGGCGATAGAGTTCGGTGTTGGCCGCGTTCGCGTCGTGACGGCCTGGGGCCGAGCTGACGAGGTGCCCGACGACACTTTCGTGGCTGACGAGGATGCGCAGCCCCGCCGCGCGCATGCGCACACACAAATCGATGTCCTCCATGCCGTTGCGGTAATCCTCGAAAAATCCGTCAAACCGGGTGAAGACGGCCCCGCGCATCAGCAGGCACGCGGCGGTGCAGGCGTTTCGCTCGCGCCACGGGCCGGGCGGCGGGCGGCGGCGGTTCTTGTGCGCGTGCGTCGGCATGCCCTCCGGATCGAAGAAAACGCCGGCGTGATCGAGCAGCCCGGTGGCGGGGTTGACCTGGATGTTTCCGACCGCGCCGATGGTCGCGTCGGGCTCGAGCAGTCGCATCATCGGCTCGAGCCAGCCGGGGCGCAGGATGAGGTCGTTGTTCAACAAGCCGAGAATCTCCCCGCTCGCGATCGCGGCGGCGCGGTTCATCGCCCGCGCGTAGCCACCGTTTCGCTCCATCCGCAACGCGCGGAACGGCGTCCGGAGCGTTTCCAGAAACTCCCGCGTGCCGTCGGCGCTGCCGTCATCGACGATGATCGCCTCCCAGTCGCCGCGCGCGACGGTTTGCGCGAGGTTCGTGACGAAGGCCTGTGTCAGGTCCAGCCGGTTGAAGACCGGGACGAGGAAGGAAATGCGCGGCGTGTTCAAACGAACCGCGGATCGGCGTGAAATGCCCTTGCCCGCGCGTCGGGCGGGCTATCGTCTCGGACACTCTCTTTCCTCCCCGACATGGTCTGGCATATAGCGGCTTCAGGGCTGATCTTGCACGTTTATTGTTGGGGCGCGGCGCTTGCGGTGTTGCTGCTGCCTCGCCGGCTCGAGCGTCTGTGGCTGCTGATAGCGCCGCTTGCCGGTCTGGCCTTGCAAACGGGGGTTGTTTATATCGCCGGCCTGTTCCCGGCCCTGGAGGGAACGGATGCCTACGGCCGGCTGGCGCTCGCGCTTCCGGCGGGCCTCGCCCTCCTGGTCTGGCGGCTGCGCGGCCGGAGGGGCGCGATCGAGCTTCTTCGCTCGGGGGCGCGGGCGTGGCCGGTACTGCTCGTCCAGGCGGCGATTGTCGCGGCGCTGGTTCAGCCCATGGCAGGTTCCGGGCTTCCGCTGACCTCGCTTTCCTTCGGCAGTTGCGACGCGGCCGACTATGGCGCCGGCGCGCGCCTCTTTCAGGAGTTTTCGTCTTCGGATCGCACGGGATTTCTCGGCCAGACCGAAGTGGTGAAGGTCGGGGAATCGACCGACTTCCGCGGCTTTTGGCTGCGGTTGAATCATTTCACGCCGGTGGCGGGCATGGCGCTTTTCGGCTCGGTCGCGGGGCTGCGTTTCTTCGAGACCGTGACGCTGTTCACCGCCGCGTTGCCGGCGCTGATCGTGCCGCTGGCGCTGCTGTTTTTTCGCCGCGTGCTCCGCTTCAATGCGTTTGGCGCGGGGGCCGGGGCGGCCGCGGTGGGGACAAGCCCGCTTCTCGCCTATGCCGTCTATCAAGTCGCGCCGGCCCAGTTGTTGGCAACCCTGGCGGTCACGGGCCTGACCTGGGCCGCGGTGCGCGCCTTCGAGGTCGCGCGCGGCTGGCGCGGGTTGTGGAGCTGGACGGGTGTGACGGTGGCGGCGTTCGTTTTGCTGCTCGGGAGTTATAACTTTTTCGTCATTGCCGCCCCGGCGCCGGCCGTGGCCTGGGTGTTGTGGCGGGCCTGGCGGCGCCGGCGCCCTGGATCGGCGATTCGTTGGAGCCTCTGGCTCTGCGGATGCGGCGCCGTGGCTGGAGCGATCCTGCCGGCGCGAGTGGCGGGCATCGTGGAGCGTTTCCGGTTGTTTGGGGCATACGATTTCGGATGGCCGATGGCCGGGCTTCGGCCGGACGGCTGGCTGGGGGCGGTGAACGCGCCGCGCCTGTTGCCCGCGAGCGGCGGTCTGCTCGCGGCGGGTTGCGCGCTGCTGCTTGCGACCGTCGTGATCTGGGTTTTCCAGTTCCGGCGCCGCGATCCGGGATTGTTCGCCGCGGTGGCGCTCGCGGCGCCGCCGATCCTTGGCTACGGCATCCTCCTGCGGGAAGCGGCCACGCAGGGCAACAACGCCAGCTACGATGCCTACAAGCTCCTTTGCGTTTTCCTTCCCATGGTCGTCGGCGCGCTGGCGCCGTGGCTGCGCGCGCCCAGGCGAAGCGTGCCGGCCGCCCGGGCAGGGACGGTTGTTTTGGGGACGATGCTGGCGCTCGTCCTGCGCAAGGCCAGGGCGAATATCGTCGGCGT
>CAZFCY010000017.1:6143-39508 GCA_964517665.1 uncultured Opitutaceae bacterium
CTGGCGCTCGTGAACTTCGTCTCGACGCGCGGTTTCGAGCCGGTGGGGCGTCACCCGCCGTTCTTCGTGGACGAGGCGCTCGCGAGCGTCGAGGCGATCGAGCGTCTGCCGGAGGTGGATGCGATCAACATGCGCATCGACGGCTTCTGGCCGCGGCTTTGGGCGAACGCCTTCCTGCTCAGGAAAGCCCAGTATTTCGAGACGCACACCTATGAGGGACGGCGGCCGACGGCGCTGCTCGCGGACTTCGATCTGCGCGCCGCTTTCTTCGAGCAGCACGGCCCGGAAGGCCCGGGCCCGCTCTGGCAATCGGATCCGTATCTCCTCGTCGACAGGCGCGCGAATGCGAGACTCGACGTCGCGTTTGGCGCCGGCTGGTTCGACTTCGAGCGATGGCGGGACGAGACCTGGCGATGGAGCCGGGAGCGACCCGAGATCCGGATTGCCTCCCCGGATGGCGCGCGCGCGCGGGTGGCGATGGAGTTCGATGTGAGCGCGGTCGAGGACCGGGATCTCTTCATCGAGGTGGATGGCCGTGAAATCTGGCGCGGCCATGTGGGGCCGTCCCGAAGCCACGTCGACGTTCCCGCGTTTCTGATCGGTTCCGGGGGCAGCGCTCTGGTTTTTGGCTCCAGCCGTCCGCCCACACCCGCGCCGCCGGGCGATCCGCGGGCTCTTCTGATCGCGGTCCATGGCTGCGTGATCGACTGGGACGAGCCGAAGGATTCTTCGCCCGGGCAACTCGATGATCGCGGTCGCGTGAGTGTCTCCCATTGAATGGCGGCGTTGTGACGAGATCCGGAAATTTCCCAGATGCCTTCAAGGAGCGCCGCGTGCTCGTCACCGGCGGGCTCGGATTCATCGGCTCGACGCTCGCCCGCCGGCTCGTGCGCCTGGGCGCGGAGGTGACGCTCGTGGACAGCTTGATTCCCGAGTATGGGGGGAATCTCGCGAACATCCGGGGCATCGAGAAGAAGGTCCGCGTCAACATCTCCGACGTGCGCGACGCCCACGGCTTGCCGGCGCTCGTGCGCGGCCAGGATTTTCTCTTCAACCTCGCGGGGCAGACCAGCCACCTCGATTCGATGAGCGATCCGGCCACGGACCTCGAGATCAACTGCCGCGCGCAACTCTCGATCCTCGAGTGCTGCCGCGCGCACAATCCGGAGGTGAAGATCGTCTTCGCGAGCACGCGCCAGATCTACGGACGGCCCGATTATCTGCCGGTGGACGAGGCGCATCCGATCCGGCCGGTGGACGTCAACGGCATCAACAAGGCCGCGGGCGAAAACTACCATCTGCTCTATCATCACGCGCACGGACTGCGCGCGAGCGTGCTGCGGTTGACCAACACGATCGGCCCGCGCATGCGCGTGAAGGACGCGCGGCAAACCTTCGTCGGCGTCTGGATCCGCCGGTTGCTCGAGGGCGATCCGATCGAGATCTGGGGCGGCGGGCAATTGCGCGACTTCACCTACGTGGACGACGCGGTGGAGGCGCTGCTCCTCGCGGCCTTCGACGCGCGCGCCGAGGGCGAGGTCTTCAATCTCGGCGGGCGCGAGGCGGTCAGCCTGCGCGCGCTCGGCGAACTCGCGATCGCCGCGCACGGCGGCGGCCGGCTGGTCGTGCGCGCGTTTCCCGCCGAGCGCAAGCGCATCGACATCGGCGACTATTATTCGGACTGCTCGAAGATCGCGCGCGTGCTGGGCTGGAAACCGCGCGTGAGCCTGCCCGCCGCGCTGGCGCGCACGTTCGCCTATTATCGCAAACATCTCCCGCGATATGTCTGAAATTTCCCCGGCCGGATCCGTGGCGGAGAAACGGCCGTTGATCCTGCCGGCTGATCCGCGCGCCTCGTGGCTGGCGCATGCGGACGCGATTTCCGCGGCGATCGAGCGCGCGCTCCAGTCCGGGCGCTACATCCTCGGCCCGGAGGTCGAGGCCTTCGAGCGCGAGTGGGCGGCTTATGTCGGTTGCGGTTTTTGTGTCGGCGTGGCCAACGGCACGGACGCGCTCGAACTCGCCCTGCGCGGAGCGGGCATCGGCGACGGCGACGTCGTCGTGACCGCGGCAAACACCGTCACCGCGACCATCGCCGCGATCCAGCGCGCCGGCGCGACGGTCGCGCTGGCGGACATCGATCCCGCGACCTTCACGCTCAGCGTGCCGGCGCTGGCGGACTGGCTGGAAAGCGGAAAGGCGCCGCCGATCCGGGCGATCGTGCCGGTGCACTTGTATGGCCAACCGGCCAACATGCCGGCGCTGGGCGCGCTGGCTCGCGAGCACGGGCTCATCCTCGTGGAGGATTGCGCGCAGGCCCACGGCGCGCGGATCGGAAATCGAAAGGCGGGCGGGTGGGGCGCCGCCAGCGCGTTCAGTTTTTATCCGACGAAAAATCTCGGCGCTCTCGGCGACGGCGGCGCCGTGGTGACAAACGACCCCGATCTCGCCGCGCGCGCTCGCTCGCTGCGCCAGTACGGCTGGCGCGAGCGTTACGTCGCCTTCGAGCCGGGGTTCAACAGCCGGCTCGACGAACTGCAGGCGGCCGTCCTTCGCGTGAAACTCGGAGCGCTCGACGAGGAAAACGCGCGCCGCGCGGCCATCGCCGCGCGCTACCGGGCCGAGCTCTCGGACATCGGGAATCTCACGCTTCCTCGGGAGGTCGCGGGCTCGGAGGCGGTCTGGCATCAGTTCGTCGTCCGGCATCCGGATCGCGCGGGCCTGCAAAGCCATCTCGAGCGGCAGCGCGTGATCGCGGGCGTGCTTTATCCCGAGCCGGTCCACGAGCAGCCCGCCTACCGCGAGGAGGTGCTCGTGCCGCCTGCCGGGCTCGGGGAGGCGGAGCGCGCGTGCCGCGAACTTCTCTGCCTGCCGGTGCATCCGCACCTCGGCGACGACGATGTCGCGCGGGTCGTCGCCGCGGTGCGCTCGTTTGGAGGATGAGCCGGGCGGATCGGTCCCGATCCGGCGATCGAAACGCTTTCCGCTTTGCGCCGTGTTTTTCGTCCGGCACGCTTGCGGCGTGTCAACCCCGGCAGAAGGCGCGGCCTTTCCGTTCGCATTGTCCATTGTCGTTCCGCTCTATCGAAGCGAGGCGACGATCGCGCGCCTCGTCGAGGCCCTGGCCGGGCTTCGCGTCGAAGGCGGCCACGAGATCGTGCTCGTGCACGACGGCAGCCCGGACGACACGCTGGCGCGCTGCCGCGAGGCGATGGAGCGTATCCATGTTCCCATTACACTCGTGGACCTGGCGCGCAATTTCGGCGAGCACAACGCCGTCCTCGCCGGCCTGCGCGCGGCGCGCGGCGCGGCCATCGTCACGATGGACGACGATCTGCAGAATCCGCCGGGCGAGGTGATCAAGCTCGTCGAGCGCCTGCGCGCGCGCGACCTCGATTGCGTCTTCGGTGTTTACCGCGAGAAGAAGCACTCGCTCTTCCGCAACCTCGGCAGCCGGTTTACGAACTGGGTGAGCGGCTTCGTCCTCGACAAGCCGCGCGGCCTTTACCTGAGCAGCTTCCGGTGCCTGTCGGCGTTTCTCGCCCGCGAGGTCTCGCGCTACGAGGGGCCGTTTCCTTATATCGACGGGCTGATCCTGCAGACCTCGCAGCGCATCGGCAGCCTCGAGGTCGAGCACGCGCCGCGGCCGGAGGGAAGCAGCGGCTACACCCTGCGCAAACTGCTCCGGCTTTGGACGAGCATGTTCGTCAACTTTTCCGTCATGCCGCTGCGCGCCGCGACGCTGCTCGGGTTTGTCCTCAGCATCGTCGGGCTGCTGCTCTTCGTAATCGTGTTCGTAGAGTATTTCATGGCGGGCGTCCCGGCGCGCGGCTGGGGTTCGCTCATGGCGACGATCCTCGTGTTCTCCGGCGCGCAACTGGTCATGCTCGGCCTTTTCGGCGAGTACCTCGGCCGGCTTTTCCTCACGGTGAACCGGAGGCCGCAGTCGGTGGTGCGCTCGGTGATCCGAAATGTTCAGGAATCAGGGGACAGGAGTCGGAAGGCAGACTGACTCCTGACTCCTGTGCCTCACCCCCGGCGCAGTTCGTCGAGCGTGATTTTCGAGGACTGGTCGCCGGGCAGGGTATTGTCCGTCCGGAGGGCGGTCACGGGCAGCTTGGTTTTGATCGTGACGTGCTCGTCCTTGAAGAACTTCGCGCCGACCACCTCGCAGGCTTCGGCGATGCTCTTCGCGGGATGCTTCCGGCCGCGGCGCGTCGTGTTGTAGTGGTGCGCGCCCTTGATGATCCGCTCGGTGGCGGTGGCCGGGCTGACGTTTTCCGGGATCTGCGCGACCCAGCCGACCATGTCCGTTTCGGGCAGTTCGCCGCGCGGGTCGGAGATGATGATGACCCACTGTTTCTTGGCGGGCGGCTCGCGATCGGCGGCGGCTTCGTCGGCGGCCTTTTCCGCGACCTTGGTGATCTGGCGGACGATGCGAGCGACGATTTCGGGGTCGAGTTCGTTGTCCTTGAGCACCTCTGCGACGAGTTCGATTTCAACTTTGGCCATGGTGGGAAAGTGGGATGGATGGAGCGTTTGGCGTGAAGCGGGCCAGTTAACGTGGGCGGGGGGAGAACGAAAAGGAATTTAATCGCGCCGCCGGGTCGATCATCGTGCCCGCATGCGAGAGGAATGGTTCGATGTCGTCGATGAAACCGACCGGGTGACCGGCCGCGCCCTCCGCGCGGAGGTCCACCGCCGCGGGCTGCTGCACCGTGCCACGCACGTCTGGGTCTTCGATCCGGCCGGGCGCGTCTTCCTGCAAAAACGCTCGATGTCGAAGGACACCTGGCCGGGCGCGTGGGATTCGTCGGCCTCCGGCCACCTCGACAGCGGCGAGGATTACGACGCGTGCGCCCTCCGCGAATTGCGGGAGGAACTCGGCTGGACGCCCGCGCGGCCGCTGGAGCGGATGTTCCGGGTGGAAGCGCGCAAGGAAACGGGCGGCGAGTTCGTGTGGGTTTATCGTTGCGCCGGCGCGGGGCCGTTCGTGCTCCACCCGGACGAGATCGAGAGCGGCGCGTGGTTCACGCCCGCGGAAGTCGATGTGGCGATCGCGGCCGATCCGGAAGCGCACGCCCTGAGCTTCCGCCACCTCTGGGCGCGAGCGCGGCGGGAGGGTTGGATCGCGGGTTGAAGGATCGCGAGCCGGCGATCGCCCGTGTTGTGGCCGGGGCGGCGTCCCGCCGTCGTCTTCGCGCCCCGTTCACGCGATTCGCAAACTGCGGTCCCGGCGGCAAGCCGGGCTGGAGCCAACCGGCGCGGTTTGCTGTTGCGCAGTGGCCGGCAACGCTGCGCAACGATGGACTGACAGATCAGACAACCGACGATGAAGAACGCCTCCCGGAAGATTGTTTCGCTCTGCGTGTGCGCATGCGCGACGGCAGCGGCGACAGGACAGCAAACAGGCTCGGAGGAGCCCGTGGTTCTCGAAGAGTTTCGCGTCACCGGCTCCAACCTCGCGGTCGAACTCGAGCGGGGAAGCCTGCCGGTTTCGACACTCGACGCGGTCGATGCCCTCGCGCTCGGAGCGACGACGTTTGCCGATCTCGTCGACGCGATCCCGGCTTCGCAAAACATCAGCTTCAGCGACACCGCGACCGGTCCCAACGATGCCCGGGGCGACGTCGCTTCGATCAATTTGCGCAACCTCGGCGCCGGGCGCTCTCTCGTCCTCCTCAACGGTCGGCGCATGTCGGCCTATGGTGTCACGCCGGGCACGCCGCCGGTGCAGTTCGTCAATCTGAACTCGATCCCGTTCGCGGCGGTCTCACACGTCGACATCCTGCGCGACGGCGCCTCCGCGATCTATGGCTCGGACGCGATCGGCGGTGTCTTGAACACGCAATTGCGCACACGCTACGCGGGCTTCGAGGTCGGCGTTCGCCAGGTGTTCGGCGATCCGGATCCGGACGAGTTCACCCTTGATCTCTCTGGAGGGCTCGCATTCCAGGACGGGCGCACGCGGATTGCCGTGTTCGCTTCGTACTACGATCGCTCCGGTCTCTTCGCGAGGGATCGCGACTATGCCGCTTTCGCGGACAAGCGGCCGCTGGTGAACGAGGAGTTCGCCTCCAACTCCAGCTTCAACCGCCAGTCCAGTTCGGCGCCCCAGGGGCGGTTCACGGCCGTGGACGCGAACGGTCAGGCCGTGGTCGTGCCCGGTGTCACCGGCACGAGCGGAAGCGCGAGCGGACGTTTTTATGTGGACCCGGCGACGGGCGAGCTTCGCGCCGGCACGGGTCCGGCGGCCTTCTACGATTTCCAGGGCGACGGCCAGCTCATCCCGTCGATCGAGCGCTACAGCCTGTATTCGACTTTTCAATACGACTTCACCACGGACACGACGTTCTTCGGGGAGTTTTCCCACTACACATCCGACTCTCACGGGCAGACGGCCACGATCCCGATTTCCGAGGCCACGGACGGCGTCGTGGCGCCGGCGGGCAACTACTACAATCCCGTCGGCACACGCTTCTTCGGGCCGGGCACGGACAACCCCACGGGCACGCCGCGGGATGTGATCATCCGCAACTATCGCCCCACCGAGATCGGTCCGCGCACCTACGATACGGAGATCGACAGCATCCGGTTGCTCGCGGGTCTGCGCGGGCGCGCGTTCGACGGCTGGGACTGGGAGACGGCCGTGCTCCACATGACCGGCAAGACCTTTCAGAAAAACGGGAATCACATCGCGCAGAGCCTGCTCGAAGAACAACTCGCGCTTTCCACGGCGGAAGCCTTCAACCCGTTCGGCGGCGCCGGGGCAAACGCGCCGGCGCAGTACGAGTCCTTCGTCATCGACATCTGGGACGAGGGCCGCGGGACGATCACGAGCCTGGACGGCAAGGTGTCCGGAAGCTGGTTCGACCTTCCCGGCGGCGCGGTCTCGACCGCGTTCGGGGGCGAGTTCCGGCGCGAAAGCATGAAGCAGCGCAACGATCCTTACGGTCTCGCGGACGACGTGATCGCGCAGTCCGAGCAGATCGACATCGACGCGAGCCGCAATGTGTATGCCGCGTTTGCCGAAGTGCTGTTTCCTCTCGTGGGCGAGAACAACCGGCTCCCGTTTCTCCAGCGCGCGGATCTGCGTCTCGCGGGACGTTACGAAAACTACGGGGACTTCGACGCGCTCAAACCGTCGGTCTCCGTCTCGGTTCGTCCGCTGGACTTTCTCAGCCTGCGCGCCTCCTACAACGAAGGCTTTCGCGCGCCCACCGTCGCGGAGCTTTTCCAACCACAACGCGCGCGCCGCAACGACGGCCTCATCGATGTCGCCCGGGCCGGCGAGGAGGATGCCGTGGGCACGGTCAGCAAACGCGTCGTCACCGGCGGCAATCCCGATCTCGTGGCGGAGGAATCCGAATCGTTCAACGTCGGGTTCGTCGCAGACATCAAGCCGGCGCCCGGCCTCGCGTTCTCCATGGACGTTTACCGGATCAAGTCGCTCGAGCGCATCGACAATCCGAACCCGCAGGACGAACTCGACCTCGACGCGCGTTTGTGGGAGGAGAGCGGCGGAAGCAATCCGCTCGTGTTGCGTGAAGCGCAGACTCCGGAGGATGTGGCCGCAGGCATCCCCGGCCGTCTGATCGAGATCGCCGGCGCTTACTACAACCTCTCGCAGCGGCGCGTTTCCGGGATCGATGCCGGACTGGCTTACAACCTTCCGGAAACCGCCCTCGGCCGGTTCGTCGTCAAGGGAGAGGTGTCGTACACATCGAAACTGGAGAACGTCGATCGCGACGGCAACGTATCCAGACTGATCCGGCAGGGCGGCAATCCGCGCGCCAAGGCGCTCGTGACGCTGGGCTGGCGCAAATCCGGCTGGTCCGCCTCGGCGAGCGGCCGGTTCCTCAGCGACTACGAGAACAGCAGCGCCTATGACAATCCGGTCGATGGCTCGCCGCTCGTGCTCGAGGATCAGTGGATCGTCAACCTCTCCGCCGGATACGCCTTCAGCTCGGGCCCGCTGGATGGAACCACGCTCAGGATCGGCGTGAACAACGTGGCGGACAAGGATCCGCCGTTATATATGACTGCGACCGACGGATACGACTCCAGCTACTATAACGCCAAGGGGCGTCAGTGGCACATGCAGTTGAACCGGAAGTTCTGATGTAGTTGAATCCTTTGCGGATTCATTCCCCGAAGCTTGCTTCGCCTCCGTGGCAGGAGCGGCTTCAGCCGCGATGCGTCCACGCAACGCTTTCGCATCGCGGCTGAAGCCGCTCCTACATTTCCGTCAATGCCCCGGGGATCTTTACTTGTAGAACCAAAACGCGAGCATTGCGGTAAGCGCGACGCCGACGACGGTGATCACGATGACGACGGTCGCGAAGTTGAATTTGCCGCGCGGCATCTCCAACTGCTCCGGTCCTCTGGGATCGACCGGATGCGGGTTGGGCGGCGGGTGAGATTTGAAATCCTCCGGGATCATGGCCGGGCAGCCGCACACGCCGTGCCGCGGCCCGCGCGGCCGAGGCCGCTCCTGCCTTGTGTTTCCGGGCGTCGCCGCCGAGGATGGCGGCTTGCAAGGACGGATGTTGAAATGCGGGCATTTCGCGTCATGTGGCGCACATTATTTCACCCCCGAGGCGCGAAGCCGGGGCAACAAAAACAGGGCCGGAATCCCATGGCACTCACGATCGATCTTTCAAGCCAAGTGGCGCTGGTCACGGGCGCGACCGGGCAGCTCGGCCGCGTGATGGCGCGGACGTTCGCGCGTTGCGGCGCGGACGTCGCGGTGCATTTCAACGGCAATCGCGCGCGCGCCGATGCCCTGTGCCACGAAGTGGAGGCGCTCGGCCGCCGCGCGATCGCGGTGCAGGCGGATGTCACCCGGTTCGATCGAGTTCAGGAAATGGCCGCGACGATCGGGGAAACGCTGGGCGCGCCGGACATCGTCGTCGCCAACGCGGTCTCCCAGGTCCAGCCGTGGACGACCGTGCTCGAGGAGGCGCTCGATGATTACGAGGATCAGTTTCGCTCCTGCGTGATGCAAAACGTGCATCTCGCGAAAGTTTTCATCCCTGCGATGATAAAAAAGCGTCGCGGGCGTTATATCGGCATCAACACCGAATGCTCGATGCAGGCGCATGCCACGCAATCGGCCTACGTTTCGGGCAAGCGCGGCATGGATGGCGTGTTGCGCGTGCTCGCGCGTGAAGTGGGGAAACACCAGATCACCGTCAATCAGGTCGCGCCGGGCTGGACGATCAGCGACCAGGATCGCGAGCGCGGGACCGAGCGCAGCGCCGGTTACGAGGCGAGCGTGCCACTGGCGCGTCGCGGCACGGATCAGGAGGTGGCGAACACCGTGGCGTTTCTCGCCTCGGACCTCGCGAGCTTCATCACCGGCGCCTTCGTGCCCGTCTGCGGCGGCAACGTCATGCCGACGATCTGAGGAGAAGCGGGGAGCGAGCAGGACGAGGTGGAAGCCGCGGGTTGCTCGATCCTTCCGTGGCGCCCGCCGCGCTGTTCCTCCTCGCTCATATTCCCGTGGGAAGCCGGCGACGGATCGGGGAAGATCAGGCGCGGTTCAGCAACTCCAGCACGCGCAGCATGAGCGCGCCGCGGTTTTCGACGCCGAATTTCGAGAATGTGTTTTGCAGGTGTTTTAATTAACGCGCGCGCTCGGCGACATATTCCTCGAGATGCTTCCGCCCCATCGTTTCGGTCGCGGAAAACACGGCGAAATACGCGATGCCCGTCGCGCCGAGGACGATGCCGCCGACGGTCATGGCGACGAGCTTGATCTCAACGGCTTCGCCGTCATCGGCGACAGCTCCAGCGTCGGCAACGGCATTGGAATCTATTTCGACGGCGGAATCGTCCGCGTCCGCAATGGCTCCGTCCGCAACTGGGAGGCAATCGGCATCAAGGCTCAACTCGCCAGCGTGGAGATCGAGTCGGTGGAGGCGTCCGACAACGGACAATTCGGGATCGACGTCACGGAGGTCCAGACCGCCACGATCACCCGTTGCCTCGCATCCTCGAATGGTTGGTGGGGCATATCGTATTGTCTCAGCACAAAGGGAAACACCCGGTACCCGGTCACGGTTGTCGATTCGATCGCTCGCGACAACGGCTCGTGCGGCTTTCTGATCAACGAAGGCGGACAAGCTGCGCGATTCCCGTTCGCTTGTCCGCCTTTCATGGCATCCGGTGTCTTCGCCCCGCGGCCTGGGTTCTCATTCCAATGCGCGATCAAGAATGGTCTCATTTTGATCGCGCATTGGAATAAACGTCGTTGGCTCCATCGCCCCGGCTGCCCGCCCATGTCAACAAGGCATCGAGCGCCGGACAAAGCGATTGGCCCCACTCGCTCAGGGAATATTCCACCTTCGGCGGAACCTCCGGATAGACCTTCCGCCGAACAATCCCATCCCGTTCCAACTGCCGCAGTTGCTGGGCCAGCATCTTTTGGGTGACCGCGGGGATCGCCCGCTCCAGATCGGAAAAACGGCGGACCTCGCCGCCGAAAAGCTGAAAGAGGATGAGCAGTTTCCAGCGCCCTTCCAGCATTCGCAACGCCTGTTCGACGCCTTCGGCGGCCGTGGCTCGCGTCCAGGCTTTCTTTCCGGGCGGGTTGCTTACTTTTTTGTGGGTTCTTCCCATAACGAAACCATTGAGGTAATCTTGGCGGATGAAAGCACGAGAGCATTCCCCAAAACTTCCCGAGGCCATCGCGGCCTACTGGGCGGCGGCAAATGCCGGTCGCAGTGAAGCCGCGGCGGCTTGCTTCTTTCCGGATGCCCTGGTTCACGACGAAGGTCAACGTCACCGCGGCACTGCGGCCATCCGCGCCTGGATCGAGGCGACGACTCAACAATACCAACCCGTGGTCGAGCCGCTCGGCACGAAGATGACATCCGGCAGGCATCTCGTCACCGCCAGAGTCTCCGGCAGGTTTCCCGGCAGCCCAGTGGAGCTGGACTACGAGTTCACGCTACAAGACGGAAAGATCCGCGCCCTGGAGATCAAATGACGACTTCGACCCTCAGCTCGGCGCGAATCGATTCAGCCGAATTTTCCGGCAAGCGCGTCCTCGTCACCGGTGGCACAAAAGGAGCCGGTGAAGCGATTGTCCGCCGCCTTGCGGCAGGTGGCGCGTGCATCGCCACGGCGGCGCGTTCCGGTTTGCCGGAAGGATTGGCCCCCGACCTCTTTGTTCAAGCCGACCTTGCCACCGTGGAAGGCACGCAGGCGGTTGCCACAAGCGTACTGCAAAAATTCGGCGAGCTGGATGTCATCGTCCACAACGTCGGCGGGTCCCGGACACCGGGTGGAGGATTTGCCGCCGCATCGGAGGCCTTCTGGCAGGAGGAGTTGAATCTCAACCTTCTCGCGGCTGTGCGACTCGACCGCCTGCTCGTGCCCGGGATGATCGCACGCGGCGCAGGCGTGGTGGTGCATATCAGCTCGATTCAAAGGCGGTTGCCTTTGCCCGACTCGACCACGGCCTATGCGGCGGCCAAAGCCGCGCTCACCGCCTACAGCAAGGCGCTCTCCAAGGAGGTCGGACCGAAAGGTGTCCGCGTCAACTCCGTCGCGCCCGGCTGGATCTACACCTCGGCAGCGGACGCGATGGTGAAGCGATTGGCGGCGAGCGCGGGAAGCGATGACGAGACGGCCAGGCAGGGCATCGTGGATGCCCTGGGTGGAATCCCCCTGGGCCGACCGGCATTCCCCTACGAGGTCGCGGAGTTGGTGGCCTTTTTGGCATCCGACCGCGCCAGCGCCATCCACGGCAGTGAATACGTCATCGATTGCGGCACGATTCCGACCATTTGAACCGACGGGAGAACAGGAATCCTCCTCGCGGCCGTCCGGCAGGGTGAGCGCCAATTCTTCGTCGTAGCCTCCTCGACCGGACGTGCGACAGGCGCGGAAATGTTCATGGCCGCCTGGTCCGCGACCTTGCCTTCAATCGGAATCCACTTAGCCGCTTCTCGAACACATGCGACCCTGGAAATGTCTCGAGTCCCGTCCCATCGTCAGCGACCCGTGGATGCGCCTGCGCGCCGACCGCTGCGAGCTGCCCAACGGAAACATCCTCGATCCCTATTACGTGATCGAGGAGCCGGAGTGGGGCCACGTGCTCGCGGTGGATGAAAGGGAGCGCGTGCTGCTCGTGCGCCAGTACCGCTACGCCGGCGATGTCGTGAGCTGGGAGTTTCCCGGCGGCCGGATCGATCCGGGCGAGGATCCGATGGCGGGCGCGCGGCGCGAGCTGCTGGAGGAAACCGGAGCCGTGGCGGATAACTGGATACAGGCGGCGCGCTTCTTTCCCAACCCGGCGCGGCAGACCAACCAGTTTCACGGCTTCGTGGCGCAGCGCGCGCGTGTCACGAGGGAGGCGAGCCTCGATCACGGCGAGGTGATCGAGCACGGCTTCTTCACCCTCGACGAGATCGCGGGATTGCTGCGCTCGGGAGGATTCTCGCAGGGCAATCACCTCGCCCTGCTTTTCCTTGGCCTCGCGCGCCTCGGGCTTTCGGTGCCGGGGCCGTGGATGGGAGAAGTGGCGAGTGGCGAGGAGCGAGTGGAATAGTGAGGCGCGCTTTGTATGCTCGCTCCTCACTACTCGCCCTCTCAACTCACGCTTGCGACCGGAACCTCGGCGGCGGCTTCCTCGTCGATCACGCCGAGCGCGCGAAAGCGGGTGTAGCGGGTGTCGAGAAGCTTCTTGGAAGACAGCTTTTTCAGGGCCGAAAGGTGTCGCGCGATCGCGCGCCCGAGGTTTGCCGCGGCGAGATCGTAGTCGTTGTGATTGCCGCCGAAGGGCTCCTCGATGATCTCGTCGACGATGCCGAAACGCGCGAGGCTGGCAGGATCGATCTTCAACGCCTCCGCGGCGCGCGGGGCCGAGGCGCGATCCTTCCAGAGGATGGCGGCGCACCCTTCCGGGGAGATGACCGAGTAGTAGGCGTTCTCGAAAATGAAAACGCGGTCGGAAACGGCGATGCCGAGCGCGCCGCCGGAACCGCCCTCGCCGATGATCGTGGTCACGATCGGTGTCTGCAGGACCGCCATTTCGCGGAGGTTGACCGCGATCGCCTCGGCCACGTGGCGCTCTTCCGCGCCGATGCCCGGGTAGGCCCCCGGGGTGTCCACGAATGTGATGACGGGCATTCCGAACTTCTCCGCCATGCGCATGAGGCGGAGCGCCTTGCGGTAGCCTTCGGGATTGGGCATGCCGAAGTTGCGCAGGATGTTGTCCTTGGTGCCGCGGCCCTTCTGCTGGCCGATGACCATGACGGCTTCGCCGTCGAGAAAAGCCGTGCCGCCGATGATTGAGCGGTCGTCGCTGTAACAGCGGTCGCCGTGATATTCCTGAAAGCCCGTGAACATCCGCTGCACGAAATCGAGGGTGTAGGGCCGCTTCGGATGCCTTGCGATCTGCACGCGCTGCCAGGCGGTGAGGTTGGAGTAGATCGTCTTCTTCGTCGCGGCGATCTTCTCCTCGATCGCGGCGATCTCGCTCGAGACGTTGACGTTGTTTTCGATGGAAAGCTGGTGGAGCGATTCGAGCTGGCGCCCCAGATCCCGCAGGGGTTTCTCGAACTCCAAAGTGTAGGTCGGCTTGTCCATGGGCGGTCCGTATGCGGCGCCAGACGGGCAGTGTCAATCTGCCGGAAAGGAGGGGAGGGAAGCCGAAGTTGAAGTTTAAGTTCGAAGTTGAAGTGGCACGGGCGAACCCACAGGCCGCCTCAACTTAAACTTCAACCTCAACTCTCCCCCTTGGGCGATTTGAGCTGATCCTTCCAGCCCATGATGCGCGCCTGGGCGCCGAAGTGTTCGGCGCGCGCCTTGTCGCCTCTTTCCATCCAGATGCGCGAGAGGCTGGTGTTGATGAAGATGTCGTCGGGCCGGAGGGCATGCGCCTTCTCCGCCGCGGCGAGGGCATCGTCGAAGGCGCGCGTGTTGAAACAAACCTCCGCCAGCGCGTGCCAGGCCTCGAAGCTCCGCGGAAATCGCGCGGTCGCGTCGCGAAGCTTTTCCAGCGCCGCGTCGTTCTCGCCCATGGCGAAGTCGAAGGTGGCTTCGTCGATGATGTTTTGAACGTCGTCGGGCATGAGGGCAGGAAACGGAACGCTCCGGTGTGTTGTCGAGAACAACGACGCCGGGCCGCGAGGCGAAGCCCGGGCGGATGGGGCGCGGGACTCGATAAACCGGCGATCAGCGCGGAGGGAGAAATCCGTGCCTGACGAAGATCGCGCGCGCTTCCCGCGAGGCGAGAAACTCGACGAGCCTTCGCGCGGCGGCGGCGTTTTTCGAGTCTTTCATCGCCGCGACCGGATACGAGATGCCGGGTCCGTCGGCGGGCGGGACTTCGAAGGCGATTCTGGTCTTTTTCGAGGTCAGCGCGTCGGTCTTGTAAACGATGCCGGCGTCCGCGTTGCCCGCCTCGACGGCGGCGAGCGTCGCGCGGACGTTTTGCATCGGAACGACCTTCCCGGAAACCGCGGTCCACAGGCCGAGTTTTTCCAGATACTCGCGAGCGTAGATGCCGGCGGGGACGGTTTGCGTTTCCGCCAGGGCGATGCGCCGCACCGCGGGCGTCGCGAGATCGGCGGGCGTCGCGATCGCGGGCGCGTCCTCGTTTCCGACCACGATGACGAGCGTGTTGGAGAGCAAGGAACGGCGCGTGTCGATCGCGATCAATCCGTCGGCGGCGAGGTCGTCCATCTTCGCTTCGTCGGCGGAAAAGAACACGTCGGCGGGCGCACCCGCCTTGATCTGGCGCGCGAGCGTGCTGGACGCGCCGAGATTGAGGCGCAGGGTGTCGCCCGTGCCCGCCTCGTAGGTTTGCGCGATTTCCCGCATCGCATCCGTCAGGCTCGCGGCGGCGAAGACCGTCACCTCCGCCGCCCGCGCCGGCAGGAGCGTGGCGAGAAGCGCGGCGAGGAGCGTGGGAAGGCGGCGCGCGTTCATGGCCCGGTTGCGAGGGAAACGATTTCGATCGAAACGACCTGCCGCACCCAGCGCGCCCCTCGCTGGTCCCCTGGGCAGACGAGGCGGAACGGCCCGGCCTGGTCGGGGAGGGGCTCTCCATCCTGCCGATCGACCAGCAGGATGTCCTTTTCGCGAAACGCCGGATCGAACTCCGCGAGCGCGAACGCGGCGACATACCCATCCGCGGCGCGGACGCGCACGGCGAGCGCCACGGCCCGGCCACGCAGGGTGTTTCCGCCGAGCGGCGCGCCCACCAGCGCGAGCACGTCCCGCACCGCCACGCCCCGGTAGCGACGCGGCTCGCCGTGATCGAGCGCCTCGATCTCGACCCGGGGGAGCGCGGCGAGATCCGCGGCGTCGAGTTCCCGGCGGTTTTGTTCATGGACGACGGTGATGGCGGGCCCGGCGGCGCTGGCGGCGCAGGTGGCGAGAGCGAGGAGCGAGGCGAGTCGGAAGAGCTGGCGCATGATCGAGTGGCGGGAGGTGACGCGGGAGCCGCGGCCCGGCCCGGAAAAGCCTTCGTCGGGTTGGAAGCGGTGGTCGAACAGAATAGTCATGTCCGCGCGAAAGAAAACCGGTCCGGCAAAACGGGTTGCGTAGGCGCGGGCCGCGCGGTTGCGTCGGGGCACCCGGTTTCTGGTGAAGTTGTTTACGTCGTCCATTCCCAAGGAGTTGCAGGCCGCGCTCGTCGTGGTGGCGGGGTTTGCCGCGTTCCTCACCTGGGACCAGTGGCACTGGTGGAGCGTGAAGGAGGACTACGCGTTCGGATACATCGTGCCGCTGTTCGTGGCCTATGTGGTGTACGATCGCTGGCCGAAATTGATCAGGCTGCTCGCAACGCCGCCGGAGACGCGGGCGCCCCGCTGGATGCGGCGGATCGGAAGCGCGAAGGCGGGCGCCGGCCTTGCGCTCGGCCTGTTGCTGTTCGCGATGGGCGCGCTCTACCGGGCCGGCTCCGGCGTGTCCCAACCGGGTTCGCTGGCCATGGCGCTGGGATTTTCGGCGATCGCGCTGTGCCTGATCTACCTGAGCGCGCCGGACACGGCGGCGGCCGGCGCGCCGACGAGTCCCGGATTCGCGGCCGGCGTCCGCGCGTCGTTTCACGAGACGCGGACGCAGGTGGCGCTGCTTTTTGTTTTTCCCGCGTTCGTCTGGATCGTGTCGGCGCCGCTCGTTTCCGCGGTGGAGCACAGCCTCTCGCTCTTCCTGCTCGAGAAGGTGACCGGCATCGTCTTCTTCATCTTCGACATGCTCGGGCTGCCGCTCGAGCGGCGCGGCAACGTCCTCGCGTTCCCCAGGGGCGAGGTCGGCGTGGCCGAGGCGTGCTCGGGCATCCGCTCGCTCACCGGCTCGATTTTCGCGGGCTCGTTTCTCGCCGCGGTTTTCCTCGACCGCTGGTGGAAGAAGCTCGGCCTCGTCGCGGCCGCGATGGCGCTGGCGTTTCTCACCAACATCCTGCGATCACTCTTCCTCACCGCGTGGGCCTACACCCACGGATCGGCCGCGATCGAGGGCCGCGTGCACGACGTGACCGGATACGCCGTGCTCGGGTTGACGACCGCCGGCCTCCTGCTCCTGATCCCGATCTTCAATTTCCGTT
Source organism: uncultured Opitutaceae bacterium (assembly GCA_964517665.1). Lineage (GTDB taxonomy): Bacteria > Verrucomicrobiota > Verrucomicrobiia > Opitutales > Opitutaceae > Congregicoccus. The sequence continues at coordinate 22,708 of CAZFCY010000017.1, forward strand.
TCAACATCCCCGACATCGAATCCGCCGATGTCCGGGTTTAAACCACGGAGCACCAGGGACACCGCGCAACAGACAACGAAGGAAACAAGGCGACTGGAACGCGGCCTTTGCCCTTCTGGCGCTCTTCTGTGTAGTTCTTCCGGTTTCCGTGGTCCGATTTTCTTCCATGAACGTGCCTTTTCTCGATCTTTCCCGGCAACATCGGGCCCTGCGCGAGGACATCCTCGCGGCGCTCGCCGCCACCTACGACGCCACGCGGTTCTGCCTCGGTCGCGACGTGGAGGAGTTCGAGCGCGCCTTCGCCGCCGCGAGCGGAGCGGACGATTGCGTCGGCGTGAACAACGGCACGACCGCGCTCCACCTCGTCGCGCGCGCGCTCGGCCTCGGCCCGGGCGACGAGGTGATCGTGCCCGCCTTCACCTTCATCGCCTCGGCCTGGACCGCGAGTTATGTCGGCGCCCGGCCGGTGTTCGCGGATATCGAGCTGGATTCGTTCACCCTCGATCCGGCGAAACTCGAGCCCCTCATCACCCCCCGCACGCGCGCAATCGTGGTGGTGCATCTTTTCGGCCAGCCCGCGCGCATGACCGAAATCCTCGCGCTCGCGGCGCGCCACCGCATCCCCGTGATCGAGGATTGCGCGCAAGCGCACCTCGCGAACTATCGCGGCCGGCCGGTCGGCCTGATGGGCGACGCCGGCACGTTCAGTTTTTATCCGACCAAAAACCTCGGGGCCTGCGGCGAGGGTGGGGCGATCGTCTCGACGCGACCGGATATATTGAAGGCGTCGCGTCTCATGCGCGTGCACGGATCGAGCGTTCGCTACCGCCACGACGAGATCGGCTATAACTATCGCATGGAGGGATTCCAGGCCGCCGCGCTCAACGTGAAGTTGCGTCACCTCCGGGCCTGGACCGCGCGCCGCCGCGAGATCGCGCGTCGCTATGCCGCCGGCATCCGGCTTCAGGATCTCGCCCTCCCGCCCACGCTCGAGATCGGCGAATCCGTCTATCATCAATACACCATCCGTCATCCGCGGCGCGACGCGCTTCGCGAGCATCTGGCCCGGCACGGCGTCGGGACCGACCTCATCTATCCCGCTCCGCTTCACCTGCAACCCTGCTACGCCGGACTCGGTGGCCAGCCCGGCTCGATTCCCGTCGCGGAAGAAGCCGCCCGCGCCGTCCTGAGCCTCCCGATCTTTCCCGAGTTGACCGAAGAGGAGATCGATCACGTCATCCAGACGGTAAACTCGTTCTGAGCGATCCGCCTTTTCTTCCCATCTCTTCTGGAACCTCAACCATGATTTCCGACACACGCTTCAAAATCTGCGGACTGCGCGCGCTCGCCGATGCCGAGCTGGCGGACCAGATCGGGGCGGATTTTCTTGGCTTCATTTTTTACCCGAAGTCGCCGCGATATATCACACTGCCACAATGGCAGGCGATGGCGGAACGGTTGCCGAAGGGCAGGCGCGTCGCGGTCTCGGTCACGCCGACGTCCGACGAACTGAAAGCCTGGCGCGACGCGGGCTTCGACGCGTTTCAAGTCCATTTCCCGCCCGATATATCCGAGCGGGCCGTCGCGGAGTGGAGTGAACTCGTCGGCCGCGACCGCCTCTGGCTCGCGCCCAGGCTGCCCCCGGGCTCGACGCTGCCGCCGTCGCTCCTGCCCTACGCGAAGACGGTGTTCGTGGATACATTCGCAAAGGATGCCCATGGCGGCACCGGCATTCCGGGCGATTGGGGAGCGTTTCGCCTCCTGCGTGAAGCGCATCCCGACCACACGTGGATTCTCGCCGGCGGCCTGACCCCGGCAAACATCGCCGAGGCCCTGACGGCGAGCGGCGCGCGCTTCGTCGACGTGAGCAGCGGCGTCGAGGCGGCGCCCGGGATCAAGGACCCGGCCAAACTCCGCGCCTTCGCCCAGTCTCTCCGTCGCGCCCGCGAATCAGGATCCGATCCATCCCGCGCCTGACGCGCGGAGAAGGCCGGGTGCCTTGCGGGGAACATCCCCCCGAGGCTCGCTCCGTTCAGACGCGATTCGGAGCGACGGAACCAGTCCGATGATATAATGGATCGGATGCCGCCAGCGCATTTGCGACTCAACGTGGGGGCGGAGAAAAAACAACGCGGCCGGGACGCCCGCGCCCACCCTGGGCGGCTGCCGGCTCCCGGCCTTCGACCGCGGCGGCGTGCGCGTGCAGCCACTCCTCGAGGTTCGTGTAGCCGTTGCCGTCGTCGTCTCCGTGGGGATTGTCCGGGAGGTCGAGCGGCCGGCGATTTTCGGCGAGCGCGGGATAACCGCCCGCCGCCGCGACCGTGGCCACGTGATCCTGCGGCGCGCGTTCACGGATCAGCCGGATGACGCGCGCGTCGACCGCATCGCGATCGGCCGGCCGGGCGCCGGCGAATGCGAGCAGATGCTTCTCGACGTCGCGCGCGGGAATGGGGCGAAAGCTTTCATGCCAGATCGGCGGAGTCTCCGATTTCACCGATGCGACGTCGCGCTTTTGCACGGTCACGAGATCGCCTGCCCAGGGATCGTCGCGCGAGTTCGGCGCAAGATTGTCCGCGAGATAGACCTTCGTGTCGGTCGCCGCGTCGCCGCTGATGCCGATGAAGTTCGCGTTGTGCGCATTGGGCACGGGATTGTAGGCGTTGCCCACGACGGAGACGCGGAAGGGAAGGTCGCGATCGCCGCGCGAGCCGAGCGAGATCTTGCTCGTGGTCCACTGCCCGGGCATGTGGACGAGATTGTTGAGAATCACGACATCCGTGACGTCGTCGCGGACGAGTGGATTGCGGCCGGGGCAGTAGGCCATGATGTTTCCGACCACCGCGATGCGTTCCGAATTGCGGCCGATGATCAGGCCAAACGGATGCGGCCCCTCCGGGTGCAGCGGACTCGCGAGTGGCTCGGAGATGAGCGAGTGGCTGATCGTCACATCCTTCACCAGCGCGCCGGGCCCGCCCCAGACGGAAAAGACTTCGTCCGTGCCCCAACTGCACGACACGTGATCGACGACGACATTGAAAGTCCGCTCGTTTGGCTGCGTGCCGATCGCCATCGCGTCGCGATTCTCGGGGTTCGGGCCATCCGGATCGTCGCCGGGCCGGATGCGCAGGTGTTGCGCGAGCACGTCGTGGGTGAGGATGAACAACCCGCCGCCGCCGATCGTGATGCCGGGCGACGGCGCGGTCTGGCCGGCGATGGTGACGAACGGATGCCGGACATAAAAGTTTCTCGAGGTCCGGATCGTGCCTGAAACCTCGAACACGATCACGCGCGGTCCGGAAGTTTCGATGGCGGCACGAAGCGAGCCGGGGCCGGCGTCGTCGAGATTCGTCACGCGGATGACTTCCCCGCCGCGCCCGGCCGGGGTCGTCATGCCGAAACCGGCCGCGCCGGGAATGACCGGTGGCGCGGCGCGGCCGGAAAGGGGAAACGCGATCGCGAGCAGCCAGGGCGCCGCGAGCATGAGGGGGAGTCGAAGAGGTTTCATCCAGGGTCGCGAACAGGCGCGGTGGTTTTCACCCGCGGCTCGCGCCCAAAAGGCGGGCGCGAAAAACAAATGCGCGTGTGAACTTGTCAGTCCTTGCCCGGAATCAGGAAGGCTTCAAGAGCAAATGATCACGGAAGACTTGAGCGGGCCGCGGCCCGTCGCGAATGAACAAATGCGCATGAGAATTCGCTTGGTCCCGCCGGGCATCCGGCGATGCTCGACGCGACCCCGCCCGGGTGTTGTTCGTGAGATGTGTATATCGGATGAAGAGGTCGCGGATCGAAAATCGCCCGCGCGCTCACCTCCCATCGTGGCGCCGGGGAGCGATGTCGAATGTCGCCTTGCGCGCGGAAAAATAGTCGTCGCCGGAGAACACGAGCCATGCCGTGCGCCCGTCCTCGCTCATCCATTTCGTCGGGAAACTGTTCGTCTCGCCCGGGCCGACATCCCAGTTGTCGGTGAAGAACGCCGTCGTCCACGGACCCCACGGAGTGGGCGCGTCGTAGATGCCGAAGCCGCCGTGGAAACGCGTGTCGTTGCCGCGGCCGATCGTGTTGAGCAGGTAGCGCTTCAACGCGGGATTGTAGGTGACCTGCGTGCGATAGACTGCTCCGGGGTTCTTGAAGACGCCGCCGCGGTCCCCGATGTTTTTCGACCAGACCGGCGCGCCGCCGTCATCCACTTTCACGAAGAACTCGTAGGCGTCGCGCTCGCGGATGCGCTCGCGCTGCGCGCGCGCGAGCACGAGCTGGTCGGCGCGCGCGTAGGCGCTGTCGGCGTCGGTCGAGTAGATATAGACGAACTCGTCGCGCGCGCCGGCATAGTTGCGGCCGAAGTTCAGAAACGAGGGCGCGCCGAAGCTTTCAGTGAATTTCCAGTCGCTCCAGGTCCACGTCTTTGCGTGGTCGGCGGACCACGCGAGCTGCGAATTGCCGGCGTTGCGCGCCCACAGGTAGAGCACGCCATCGACCATCAACATGCCGCTCGCTTTTTTTCCGTGGCGGCCGTCCCCGATCTGCTCGCCGGTCGCGGAGCGGATGTTTTCACCGGCGAAGTCCGGCGGGTTGCCCGTGACCTTCGCGAGGCCGAGGCTGAGCTTTTCAGGCACGAACGGCTCGAAGCCGTTGCCGTCGCCGTAGGATGTATAGAGCGCGTCGTCGTCGGCCCATGTCATCGGCCAGTTGTCGCCGCCTGGGGCGCGGCGCGCGATCGTTTCCGGCGGCGCCCAGTCGATGCGTTTGATGACGGGGCTTTGCGGATACGGCGCGGCCGTCAACGGCGCAAACGCCTGCATCACGGGCGCGACCACGAATTCGCGGATCGCATCGACGGTTTCCTTTTCCGGCTCGAGCTGGCCGCCGTGGCGGATCACGACCATGTTCAGGCTCGGGATGACGAGGAAAAACTGTCCGCCGGCGCCGAGCCCCCAGAAGGAATCGCGTGGCGCGGTCGGGAAAACGCGCGTGAAATCCGGGCGCACGTTGACCCACCAGCCCAGTCCGGAATTGCTCGGCAAACCGGCCGGCCTTTGGGCGGTCGCGACGACTTCCTGCGAGAAGACCTCGTGCTCGTCCCAGTCGCCCTTGTGCAACAGCATGCGCCCGATGCGCGCGCTCGCGTTGGCGCTGATCTCGGCGCCGCCCCACGAACCGTAGAGCGTGAGGCCATCGACTTCGAAGGGCCGGTCGTAGCCGATGAGAAACTCGTCCGGCGGGATGCCGAGCGGCTCCATGATCCGCTTTTGGATGAGCGAGCGAACATCTTTCTGCGGCGCGTCCTTCAACGCGGTGGTGACGGCATAGGTCAGCATCGCGATGCCGGGATTGCTATAGTGATAGTGCGTGCCCGGCTCGAAAAGCACGGGCGCCGCGTCCCGCGAAAGGGTGAATGGATCGTTCGGCCCGGCTTCGCGCCGCCAGAACGCGCCTTTCCAGCCGGCGCGCTGCCGGTGAGGCACGTCCTCCTCCACGGCGTCCGCCACGCCCGAGGTGTGCGTCGCGAGTTGCGCGATCGTGATGTCCTGCTTGCGCGGGACGCCGGCCCATTGCGGCACATACCGGCTCGCGCGATCGCCGGGCGCGATCAGGCCGTCGTCGATCGCGAGCATGAGCGAGAGGCCGCCGACCATCGCCTTGGCGAGCGAGGCGGTGTAGTGCGGCTTCGCGCGTGTGTAGCCGCTGGCGTAGCGCTCGTAGATGATGCGGTCGTCGCGCATGACGACGAAGATGTTCGTCTTGCGCTGCTCGAGCCCGGTCCAGATGGCGTCGAGTTTTTCGCCGACCAACCCGTGCTCCTCGGGCGTGGCGGTGGGGAACTCGTCGGGAAAGAGCGCGGCCGAGCGCGCGGGCGCGGCCGAGGCGAGCAAGGCGCCGAGCACGCCGAGCCATCCGGAAAAGGAGAGGCGAAAATGGAGGCGGGGGTCTGATTTCATGGAATTGATCGCAGGTGTTGTCGCGCGCGTGGATTCGTGCCGGGGATCGGGGGTGGTGTGACAGGGGTGGCTTGCGACGCAACAAAATGAACCTGTTGCATCCATTCGAAGGCCGCGCGGCCGCGCGCGCAAGCAGGAATCGGCGCGAGCCAAGGCGCATGGGGACGCCGCGGCCCCTTTCGGGCGCGGCGTCCTCGCGCGCGGGCGCCGCCGGCGCGGCCGCCGGGCGCCGGAGGGCCGGGCTTCGGCCGCCGGTGGCGGAAAATGAAATCTCTCGCCCGGACGGACAACCGGCCCGGAGTCGGAAACCGCCCTCCGCCGGTTGCGGAAGGTTTTTTGAGATCCGGGATTGACACATTAATTCCAATGCGCATTTGATCGCTTCCGCTATCCCAGAATCAGGCAACGCATCGTGCCGGCTCCGCTTCCCCTTCAATCATGTTTGCCGCGAAACCAGTCCCTTCCAGCAGTCTCCCATGCGACAACGCTTCGGGGCGCGGGAGCCGCTGCAGGCGCGACGAAGCGGGAGCGGTCCGGCGATGACGCGATCACCTCGAGGTTTCGACGGACACTTCCCGCGCGCCAGAGACCGACGCGGCTCCCCACAACTCCTTATCGCTTCGGCAGTATGAACACCATGAACCATAGAAAGAACAACGCCCCCCGCCTGTCCAGGCATCGGCTGGGCTGGACGGGCATCGCCGGCCTTTCGGCCGGTTTCGCCCTGTTGGGAACTTCTGCCTTCGGGCAGGCCACCGCCTCCGCTTCCGCGCCTTCCAACACCGGGGAGGACACCGTGGAATTGTCGCCCTTCGAGGTGAACGCCGACCAGGACACGGGCTACGTCGCCTCGAGCGTGCAATCGGGCACGCGCCTGCGCACGGACCTCAAGGACGTCGCCTCGTCGATCTCGGTCGTGACGAAGGACTTCATGAACGACATCGCGGCGACCAACCTCGAGGGGCTTCTCATTTATACACTCGGCACCGAAGTCGGCGGCGTCCAGGGCAACTTCTCCGACGCGGGCGTCGTCGACAACCCGAACGGCCAGGAAATAGACTACGACGGCGCGTTCTCGAGCGCGCTCCCGAGCACGCGTGTGCGGGGACTGACGCGCGCGGACATTTCCCGCGACTTCTTCATCAGCTCCGCGCCTCCGGATGGCTACAACACCGACCGCATGGAGATCAGTCGTGGAGCGAACGCCATGTTGTTCGGCCTCGGCAGCCCCTCGGGCATCGTGAATTCGTCCCTCGCGCGGGCCAGGCTCGATCGCAACCGCACCGAGATCGAGTTTCGGACCGATCAATACGGCTCCTACCGGGGAGCGCTCGATCACAATCAGGTTCTCGTCCCGGGCACGCTCGCATTCCGCGTGAACGCGCTCTACGACAGGAAGGACTTCAAGATCGAGGAAGCCTGGGAAAAGGATCGCCGTCTCTTCCTCGCCGGAACCTACCGCCCGTTCCGCAACACCACGCTTCGCGCCAACTTCGAGCGCGGAAACATCGATTCCAACCGCCCGCAGATCCGCCCGCCGGGAGATGCCTATACTTATTGGTGGGATCTCGGCAAGCCGGTCTATGATCCCAGCTCCGGCGACGTCGGCGAGGCCCGGCTTCTGGGAACCGTCTCGCCCGGCTGGCCGAGCCCGATCGCGACCACCGGAGCTAGGGCCGGCTGGGGATACACGACCAACATCGTCACGGGCCAGATCGGCGCGATCACCGGCGCCCAGAAGCAGATGCTGCTGGTTTATAACGATCCGAACAGCTCGACGATGAGCATCGGCCTGCCCGGCCGCCCCGGGGTCGTCGGCATGCGCGGTGGCAATATCAATTTCGGCCATCCGAACGCCGCCGGCACGGCGCTCGTCACGGATTCGCTCCAGGGCATGCGCGAGCTGAACTCGGTTTACAACCGGGTCGTCTATGTGAACGACATCACCGCCAACTTCTGGCGGGCGACGCAGATCACCGATCCCGGGATCTACGATTTCTATCACCACATGCTCGATCCCGACAAACGGGAATGGGCGGACTGGGATGCCTACAACGTCACGGCCGAGCAACTGCTGTTCGACGGCAGGGGCGGCGTCGAGGTCGCCTACAATCGCGAGGAATTCGACAACGGATCGGCCATGCCGCTGGACAGCACGATCAGCGGTTATTCGCTGCGCATCGACATCAATACCCACCTGCCCGACGGCACGCCGAATCCCAATTTCGGCCGCCCGTTCACCACGGCCTACAGCCGCAGCGTGGTCAAGACCGCCGAGCGCGACGTCGCCCGCGCCACCGCCTTCTACGATCTCGATCTGCGCGAGACGGGCTCGGACTGGCTCGGACGCGCTCTCGGCAGCCATCGTTTCCAGGCGTCGCACAGCCGGCAGACAATGAGCCTGTTGAACGAGGGAGGAAACTTCTACTTCAACAACGGGGCCGACTACAACCTTGCCGCTCGCGGAGCCGTCAGCTCGGCGAGCAGCGCGTCTCGCGGCGCCATGATCATGCGTTATCTCGGGCCGGATGTGAGCGCTTCGTCCTCGGTGGCGAGAGGGGCGATCCAGACGCCGGTTTCGCAATGGCCGGACGATGTGAAGTCGGTCAACATTCTCTGGTACGACGAGCCGACATCCGGCGCCCTGGCGGGGCAGAACGAATGGACCACCCGCAACTTCGGGCTCCTTTCCGCCCGCCTCAAGGATCCGTCCGACATCCGTCGCAACAACCTTCGATATACCCGCGAAAAGGTGAACTCGACCGTGGGCATCCTCCAGAGCCACTGGTGGGACGGCACGCTCGTGAGCACGCTCGGCGCGCGCCGGGACCATGTCATCACCTACGACGCGGGCACGGCCAGGCAGGCGCCCGCGACGGGGACGGCCATCCTCGACGAGGATTTCTATCCCAGGGAGGTTTCGAACCTGACCGAGGACAACTTCAACTGGGGCGTCGTCTTGCACGTGCCGGATTTCATCGACGGGCGGCTCCCCTGGGGCACGGAAATCAGCCTCTTCTACAATCGGGCGGAAAACTTCGCCCCGGCCGGGCAGCGCTACGATATATATGACAATCCGCTCCCGCACGAAACGGGCGAGACGAAGGACTACGGCGTCATGATCTCCACCCTCGCCGGCCGGGTCGTGTTGCGCGCGGCGAAGTACGAGACTGTTTCCGGCATATCTTCGACACTCGGCAATCTCACCCAGCCGTTGAACAATCTGTCCGACTGGATCAGCGACGTTCAGCAAGAGATCCTTCGCGGCCACAATGTCGTCGATCCGGATTCCAACAGGGTGTGGGATCCGGCGGCCTCGGAAGCGGCGTGGAGCGCCTGGTACAACTCCCCGACCGGACAGGCGCTTCGCAACACCTTCCGCGCGGTGGAAACCCCGAACGCGACCGACCCGGAATTGTCCGACGTCACCCTCAACCGCCGCTCGGGCGAAGTCGTCGCTCCATCGGACGTGAAGTCCACCGGCCAGGAATACGAGTTGATCGTCAACCCGACCCGGGACTGGCGCATCTCCTTCAATGCCGCCAAGGCCGAGGCGGTTCGCAGCAACGTGGCCAGCCAGCTCCGCGATATCGTCTTCAACGAACTCGTCCCGCTCATGAACGGCCCCGCGGGCGAGCTGAGGGGCGCTGAAGCCAACGATATTCTTGCGCGCGTGCGCTTCGAGGGGTCGATCTACAACCAGATGCTCCCGCGCCTTTCCGAGGAAGGGCTGCCGACCAACGAACTCCGCAAGTGGCGCTGGAACCTGGTCACGAACTATTCCTTCTCCGAAGGGCGCTTCAAGGGCTTCAACGTCGGCGCCGGCGTGCGCTGGCAGGACAAGGTCGCGATCGGCGCGCCGATCATCATGCACCCAGTCTTCGGCCCGGCCCCGGATGTCCGAAATCCCTATTACGGCCCGAGCGAGACGAACTACGACGCGTGGGTCGGCTACCGCCGCAAGTTCGAGCGCTTCAACTGGAGCATCCAGCTCAACGTCCGCAATATCGGCGTGGGCAACGAGCTGATTCCGGTTTCGGCCCAGCCCGACGGCAGCATCGCCGGCTGGCGCATCGCCCCGTCGCAAAACTGGAGCCTGCGCAACACGTTCAGCTTCTAGTCGCGGCAGGTCGTCCCGCGATGGCTTGTTGAATCGATCGACCCCGCCATGTCCGTCGTGGCGGGGTTTTTCGCCCGCGCTTTTGATGGGATGCCCGCCGCCTCCGGCGCGGCGGGCGCGCCTCGATCCATTCTCCATGTCGTCGCCGTTCCGGCCCCCGGATACAGGCATGCCTCGTTTTCATGGGTGAGTTTCACATTCTCGATATAGCCGTCGTCGTCGCCTACGTGGTCGTGGTCATCGCGCTCGGCCGCCGTGCCGGCAGGAAAGCCGGCGCCCAGGGCGAGGAGGGCTTCTTCCTCGCCGGAAGAAAACTCGGAAAGGCGTATCAGTTCTTCCTCAATTTCGGCAATTCCACCGACGCGAACAACGCCGTCACCACCGCCAGCCTGACCTACCAGCAGGGCGTTTCCGGCGCGTGGCTGGCGTTCCAGATGATATTCATGAACCCGTATTACTGGTTTATGAACCTCTGGTTCCGGCGGGCGCGGCTGGTCACGACCGCCGACCTGATCGAGGACCGGCTCGGGAGCCGCGGCCTGTCGCAGTTTTACGCGATCCTGCAAACGCTGACCGCCGTCATCGTCACCATCGGGTTCGGCAATCTGGTGACCTACAAGATCGCGAGCGCGCTGGTCGTGAAGCCCGAGGCCGCGTGGACGGCGGAGGAGCGCGCCTCGGTCGGGGACTATCACGTCTATCGCGGGCTGGAGAAGCTCGCGGCGGAGCGGGAGGCGCTCGCGCCGGCGGACCAGGCTCGGCTCGAGGTCCTGCGCGAGCGCGCCGCGCGCGGCGAGTTGCGCGGATTCATCACGCCGCTCGAGCCGCTGAGCTTCTATATTGTCTATACGCTGGTCGTCGGGATTTATGTCGTCCTCGGAGGCATGGCGGCGACCGCGATCAACGAGGTCGTGCAGTCGCTGTTGATCCTGGCCTTTTCGTTCATGCTCCTGCCCGCCGGCCTGATCGCGATCGGCGGCGTGGGAGCGCTGAGCGAGAAGACGCCGGCGCACATGTTCGAGTTTTTCGGCGCCGCCGGCGTGAGCCAGGTCACCGGACTGACGGTGGCCGCGGTGTTTTTCGTCTCCTGGGTGCAGATCACCGGAATCATGGGCAACATGAGCATCGGCGGCTCCGCGAAAGGCGAATATGCGGCGCGGTTCGGCGCGGTGTCGGGCACGTACGCGAAGCGTTTCATGATCATTTTGTGGGCCTTCTGCGGCCTCGTCGCCTACGCGCTCTATTCCGGCGAGGATGCGCTGGCCGATCCCGACCTCGCCTGGGGCACGATGTCGCGCGATCTGCTCGGCCCCGGCCTGCTCGGCCTCATGCTCGCGGGCGTGCTCGCGGCCAACATGTCGTCGGTGGCCGCGCAGACGATGGCCGTGACCGCCCTCGTGGTGCGCAATGTCTGGCGGCACTTGCGCCCGAACATGAGCGAAGCCGGGGCCGTGACCGCCGGCCGCTGGACGATCGTGGTGGTGCTCGCGCTCGGCATTGTCGCGGCGCTGAGTTCGGACAGCATCTTCACGTTCTTCCAGTTGGTGCTCACGATCAATGTGCCGTTCGGCGCGGCCGTCCTGCTGATGTTTTTCTGGCGCCGCCTCACGGCGCCCGCGGTCTGGGTCGCGGTGCTGGTCTCGACCATCGTCAACATCGTCGGCCCGCTGGCGCTGGCGCGCCTGGATGCCGTGCGCCTGAATCCGGAACTGACCGTGCGCGTGGTCGATGCGAACGGCCGGAACCACCCGGTTTATTTCGACACGGTCGCGCGGTTGCGCCCGGCGGATCCGGAGAGCCCGCTGGAGGGGAGCGATCGTTTCCACACCGAGCTTTATTTGCTGGGCCTGGCGGGCCTGAAAGTGGAGGAGCTGACGCCCGGGCATCGGTTTGCCGCGCGGCTCTTTTTCGATGGGCTGCTGCCGTTCGTCCTGCTCGTCGGCGTGAGCCTGTTCACGCGCGCGCCGACGGGCGCGAAGGTGGATCATTTCTTCGGGAAGATGAAGACGCCCGTGGCCGACACCCCGGAACTCGACGAGGCCGAAATGGCCAAAACGGACCGGGATCCCCATCGCTTCGATCACTTGAAACTCTTTCCGCGCTCGTCGTGGGAATTCACGAAATGGAACCGTCTCGACACGCTGGGATTTCTCGCCTGCTGCGCGATCTCCGGCGCCATCGTCCTGTTCTTCTGGGGGCTGCTGGAAATTGTCTCGGCATAGCCTGCCCCGGCATTTGCATGGAATCATGTCTGGATCGAAAAGGCGGCGGCCTCATGTCGATTCCCGCGCCATCGGGCGCTCGAAGGGCGCGTCCCGGCATGACGCGGGTCGCGCGCGCGGCGGGGCCCCGCGCGTTTGCGGGATGAGAGCCCGGCGTTCCCTTCTTCTCTGCCGGAGCCTGCTTTTCTCCCTCCCGTTCGGCGCCGGCCTGCCAGCCGCGGGGAATCCGGCCGCGGCGGGATTCCAGCCTCCGTACCCGGAAAGCGAATACATCTCGGGCGTCGCCTTCGACGATCGCAGCGCGCGCACGGAGGCGCCCGGCAGCGACATCTTTCCCATCACCTGGGCGGCGAACGACGAACTCTACACCGCCTGGGGCGACGGCGGCGGCTTCGGCGGGAACAACGTCGCCGGACGCGTTCTCCTCGGCGTCGCGCGCGTCAGTGGCGGACGCGACGATTACCGCGGCTTCAACATCGCGGGCGGCGTGGACGCGCCGCATCCGCCGCCGTTCGGCGGGAAGAGCGAGGGCATTCTCGCTCTCGGCGACACGCTCTATCTGTGGCGCGACGGCGATGCCTCGAGCCCGGGTTATTTCAAGTTCATCGAGCTGTGGCGCTCGGACGATCTCGGCGCGACGTGGCGCCACACGGGCGTGCGTTTCAGCAAGCCCGAGGGCGACGATTTCGCGGCGGACGACGCGGGCATCTTCGCGCCGGCCTTCTGTCAATTCGGCCGCGGCCACACGGGAGCGCGCGACGGATATGTGTATATATACGCGCCCGACAGCATCGATCCGACGCACTGGAGGGTGCGCCTGCCGGGACGGATCAATCTCCTCCGCGTCCCCCGCGACAGGATCGAGGACAAGGACGCCTACGAATTCTTCGCCGGCGGCGACGCGCGGGGCGGACTCCGCTGGACCGCGATCCCGAGTGAGCGCGCGCCCGTGTGGGAGGATCCGGTCAACGGCACGCACCGCATCGCCGTGAGTTTCAACCCGGTGTTGAAACGATACCTGCTCACGACCATCGCGATCGATCGCGGCGGCTGGATGAGCATCTACGACGCGCCCGAGCCGTGGGGGCCGTGGACGCACGTCCACACCGAGCACAATCCCGAGCGCTGGGGGCGGCTCACGATCATCTTCACCTTCGTCAACAAATGGCTCGGCGAAGACGGCCGCGACTTCGTGCTCGTGCACACGAAAAACGATCACTGGTCGTCGATCGAAGGCCGGTTCGAACTCGTCGAAGACGGGCGCTGACATGAGGGATGAAGCGGATCCGATCGGGCGCCGTTGCGCCGCCGCGGGATGTGTCGCGAGCGGGTGAAAACCGGCATGCCGCGAGAAACTCCCGCCTTCGACCCGGCGCCCGCCGGCCGCGCGATCGAGCGGGACTGGCGCGCGCTTTGCGACGGGATCGGCGAGCGCCGCGCCGGAACCGGGGGCGAGCGGCTCGCCGCGGAGTTCATACGCCGCGGACTGCGATCCGCCGGCCTCGCGGATGCGCGGATCGAGGCGTTTCCCTGCGGAGGCCCGCGCCGCTCCTCCGCCCGCGCCGAGGCGCGTGTAGGTGGAAAGTGGATACGCGTCGAGGCGGCGCCCGTCGTCGGCGCTCCCTCCACGCCGGGACGGAGGCCGATCGAGGCGGAACTCGTCTGGCTCGAGCTTCCGGAGGAGGAGCGGCTGCTCCGCCCGGGAAGCCTGCGCGGGCGCGTCCTCGCATGGTTCGGGCCCATGCCGACCGCCGTCGCGACGCACCGGCGGCTGATGGCGGCGCAGCCCGCGGCCGTGATCCACGTGGACGAGCGGCTGCCGTTTCCCTGGGTGAAGCACGACGGCGTGTATCCTTATTGGGCCCGGCGCCACGGCATGCCGCCGATGCTGACCGTGCCGTATGCCGACGCGTGGCGCTGGCGGCGCGCCGGCGTGGGCCGGTTGCGCGTTCAAGTGACGGTGGATCAGGGCGCCGCCGAGTCGCGCAATGTCGTCGCGGCCCTGCCCGGATCGGATCCCGCGTTGCCGGCGATCGCGCTCATGGCGCATCACGACACCCAGCGCGGCAACCCCGGGGCGGACGACAATGCCTCGGGCGTCGTGTGCCTCCTTGCGCTCGCCCGCGCGCTGGCTCCGCTTCGCCTGCGGCGGACGGTCCGTTTCCTCTCCTTCGGGACCGAGGAGCAGTTGTCCGTGGGCTCGATGGAGCACGCGCGGCGGCATGGCGTGACGCCCGCCGACATCGGGCTGGTGATCAATTTCGACAGCGTTGCCTCGCCGCTGGGTCACTTCGTGCTCTCGGTCGCGGGCGGGATCGCGCTGGCGCGCGCGGCGGAGCGCGCGCTTCGGGCCCGCGGGCTTGCGACGCAGACGCGGCGCGAGGTCACGCCCTTTGCGGATCAGTTTCCATTCAACGCCGCGGGCATTCCGTCGCTCTTCTTCATGCGCGCGAACTTCCCGGGAGGCCGCTGGCAACACCACAGCGCGCACGACAATCTCGAGAACGTTTCCGTCGCGCCCGTGCTGCGGCTGCTCGCCGCGGCGGCGCCTTTCATCGCCGGCCTCGCGAGGCGCGCGCGCTGGCCTTTTCCCGCCACCCTCCCGCCGGAGCAACTGCGCGAGGCCCGCCGGCTCGGGCGGGAATTGTTCGGCGTGCGCTTCCGGTAGTTTTCCCAACGGGCGTTTCGAGACGAAACCCGCGGCGCGCGCGGCCATCGTCAGCGGCGCCGGCCGCGGCATCGCGATCCGCCTCGCGCGGGAAGGCGCGCGCGTCGCGATCGCCTTTGCCGCGACGGGTGCCCGCGTTTCCGATCACATGCGCATGTGCATCGTGGCGGCCCGCGCGATTCGGTCCTCGCTTTCCCGAAGGGATTGCGCATGCTCGGCGCGCAAGGATTTTCCGTGCCACGGGGCGATCAAATGACACGCGCGTTGGAGATGCATTTCCGTTCACGAACCGCCCGCTCGCGGCGGGTCCGCGGCCCTGCCGGGCGGGCGGGCGCCGGCCGGAAGTTTGCTTGCCATCGATCCGGCGCACCCAAGCCTCTCGCCGGTGTTTCTCCTCCCGGCTGCCTCGAGGCGGCCGTATCCATGTGTTTCATTTATGGCGCGTAACGGTTCCTCTTCCAAATCCAAGTCCCAGGGCCGGCGAGACCAGCCGGGCACGATAAAATCCATCCCGGACTTCGCAAAATCCCTCGGGCTCTCGAGCTGGACGGTTTCCCGGGCGATCAACGGCCATCCTGAGGTGAGCGAGAAAACGCGCCGCCGCATCATGGCCGCGATGGAGGAGGTGGGCTTTCGCCCCAATCCACTCGCGCGCGGCCTCGGCGGGCGGCGCACGAGCATGATCGGCGTGTGTTTCATGGGCCTGGGGAACCCGATCCTGGACCGGAAGGTGTACCACCTGCAGGAGTTTCTTCGGCAGCGCCAGTTGCGCAGCCTGCTCGAGATGCGCATGCGCGACGCGCAGCACGAGATCCGCGCGATCGAGGATTTCAAGCGCATCCATGTGGACGGCATCGTGCTCATTCACTCCGAGCTGGACGCGGAGATGTCGCGGCGCGTCTTCGAGGGGATGGCCGCGGTCCATGTCGATCCGCACGCGCCGCAGGACAGCACGGCGTCGGTCTCGGTCGACCGCCACCGCGCGATGCGTTTGCTCACCGAGCATCTCCTGCGCCTCGGCCACGAGTCGTTCGTGTCGCTCGGCTTCGGCAAAAACGATCCCTGGCGCTGGCCGGCGCTGGTGGAAACCGTGCAGGCGCACGGCCTGAATCCCGCCAGGGCGATCACTGCGATCGAGACCGTGCCCGACGTGGACAGCCCGATCGAGGCCGGCGAGTTGATGACCGAGGCCGTGCTCCGGCGGGCGAAGCGGCCGACCGCGTTGATCGCGCTGGACGACCGGATGGCCCTGGGCGCGATCCAGGCGCTCAAGCACGCCGGGATCGACGTGCCGCGGCAGATGTCGGTCACCGGTTTCGACAACCTCGACCTCGCGCGGAAACTTCATCCGACCCTCACCTCCGTGGAGCAAAATCCGCTCCGTTTGATGGAGCGCGCCGGCGCGATGCTGCTCGAGCAGCTCGAGGCCGCGCCCAAGACGCGGATCGCCCCCCGATCGGAAACCGTCGCGCCCGAGCTGGTCGTCGGCGAATCCACCGGCCCCGCCTGGCGCGGGTAGCCAGGGGAGGGGGCGGCGTTCGCCGCCGCCACGGATGGGCCGAATGAACCCACGGGCCAACCAAGGCGCGGAGAGGGCCAGCGTGCCAAACGACGAGAAGATCGTCACTGGGCAGCTTCCCGGCCATCGGCCCTTCACAACTCGAACGAGACTTCACCTGCCTCGAACTGAACATCCCAGGGACCAGCCTGCCTCGCGCCACGTTCGCCGGTCGAACGGCGGGCCGCTTTAATCCGCGACGATGCCGGCGGGAACTGAGCTGGGGATGCGACTGCGCGATGTCTTCCTCGATCACCCGCCGGGCCTCGAGGAGGAGTGGGAGATGGAGGCCGGGCT
>CAZFCY010000018.1:0-39271 GCA_964517665.1 uncultured Opitutaceae bacterium
TCCAAGAAATCCAAGCCGAAGCAAGCTTCGGGGTTTCCGACCCAAAGGGAATGAAGCTGGCATGGGTGGTCAGGCGGGCGGCGAGCGTCCAGCCTGACCACCCATGTCAGCTTCGGCGGCGCCCTGCACCTGATTCGGCAGGAGAGACGACTCGACCATCAGGAGCAGGAGATGGCACGTTTGCGAAAGGCCGGGGGAGAGGAGTGACGCGGCTGATGGGAAATTGCCCCGAGGCAGCAGGGCAGTTTTCCCGAGGCGCGCCTGTCTCGAAGAAGGGAGCTTCCGGTGGCCGTTGCCGGTCCAGGTGAGCCCGCTTTCGATCGCCGCATCGCCCGGGCCGGTCGGGATGTTCGGCTTTTGGATAAGCGACTTCCTCCGGCCGCTCAGGCAACGGTCTGGCGCGTCTGAAAACGGGATTGCCGGCGGGGCGCGAGGCAGCCGGCGGTATCAAGGGACCGTGAAAATACCGGCTCGTCCGGGGTATGTTCCCCATGGCCGCGCGAAAGGGTTCGGTCTATGGTGTGCGCGTGGCCGAGTTCGAATTTCTCCCATCGACCGATCCGCTTCATGGCCGGCGCGCCCGCTGCGCGCTGATCCTCGGCGCCGATCTCGAGACGATGCTCGCTCCCGTGCGCCAGGCGTTGAGGGAACGGGCGCGCTCGTTGGAAGGCGGCCTTTCCGCGGCCGCGATGCAACTGCTGGCCGAAGGCCAGTTCACGCGCGTGACAGGCTTTGAGAGCGAGCTGATCCTCGCCGCGTTCGACGAGTTGCAGCGCCGGGTGGTTTGATGGCTCGCCGGCCTCCTGAGGTCGGCGGCAACAGTTCAGGGATCAGGAGACAGGGGACAGGAGTCAGAGGGATCGGGATCTGACGCCTGATACCTGACACCTGTCTCCTGATCCTCGTCGCGGCCGACGTCGGGAGGCTGGTCGGGTTCCTGCCTCGGGAGGCGCGGGCCGCGATCGGCGCTTGTTCGAGGCAGGGGCGTTGCTACGGTGACGCGGTTCGATGGCGCGCATCCTGGATTTTCTCGGGCAGACGAGTCGGAAGCTGATGTTGGTGCTGGCGATTTTTCTGATCGCAAGCACCACGCTTTTCTTCGCCATCCGGGCGGTGCCGGGCGATCCGATCGCGCTGCGGTTGAAGAATCCGGATCCGGCGCGGGTGGCGGAGGAGCGCGCGCGGCTCGGCCTCGATCAGCCGGCGCGCGTGCAATGGTGGCGTTACGTGAGTTCGTTCGCGACCGGCGATTGGGGCCGCAGCCTGACCTCGGGCCGGATGGTGCGGGTGGATGTCGCGCAGTTTTTCCCCGCGACGCTGGAGCTGGGGCTTTCGGGGCTGCTGATCGGCGTCGTGGCGGGTGTGCTCACGGCGGTGTTCGCGGAGGTGTTTCGCGTGGGAGCCTTGCGGCGTTTGTCGTTCCTGCTCGGGACGCTCGGGCTGACCGTTCCGATTTTCTGGATCGGCATGCTCATGTTGATCGTGGGGAGTTGGTGGCTCGGATGGTTTCCGAGCAGCGGCCGCATCGATCTCGCCGCCATTCCGCCTCCGGCGCGGACGGGTTTCGTGACGATCGACGCCCTGCTCGCGGGCGACGCGCAGGCGTTTTTCAGCGCGCTCAATCATCTCGCGCTCCCGGCGCTTTGCCTGTCGCTTTACCCGGCGGCGCAGGTGTGCGCGGTGCTGCAATCGCGGTTGCAGGATCACCGGTTGAAGACCCTGCAGCTTTCGCTGCGCGCGCGGGGGCTGGGGCCCGCGCGGATCTGGTCGCGGCATTTGTTGAAGGTGGTGAGCGCGCCGGTCGTCACGGTCATCGGCTCGAGCTTCGGGGCGCTTCTCGGCGGCGCGGTGTTGACGGAAACGGTTTTCTCCTGGCCGGGAGTGGGGCGCTACCTCGTGACGGCGGTGCTCGATCGCGATCTCTACGTGGTGCAGAACGTGTTGCTGCTCGTCATTCTGCTGGTGGTCGCGGTCGTGTTCGCGGCCGACTTTCTCGCGCGCGTGATCAACCCGGTGGCCGGGCGGGCCGACACGGAGAAGGACGGTTTGTGAGCGCGTCGCGGCAAGGGAAACGCCGGTGGCTCGACGGGGCGCTGCTGGTGTGTTTCGCGTGGTCGCTGGCCGGGCTGTTGTGGACGCCCTACGATCCGCAGGCGCAGGTTTTTTATGAGCGATTGCGCGAAGGGCCGTCGTGGTCGAACTGGCTGGGTGTCGATTCGCTCGGCCGGGATGTCCTCAGCCGCGTCTGGCTGGGCGCGGGCCATACCGTCCTGCTTGGGGCGACGGCGGCGTTTGGCACGCTTCTGATCGCGTCGCTCGTGCTCGTGGTCGAACAGCGCGGGCCCGCGGTGGCGAGAGGGTTGATCCGGTCGCTCGTCTCGGCCGGGCTGGCGCTGCCGGTGCTGTTTGTCGGTTTGATCCTGCTGGTGTTTCTCCGTCCGTCGCCATGGGCGCTCGTTCTGGCGTGCGCGCTCGGCGGCGTGCCGTTCGGATTTCGGCAGCTTCGGGTCGTGTGGGTCGAGCAGGCGGGAGCGCTCTACGCGCTGGCAAGCCGGTCGCTCGGCGCGGGGTGGTGGCACCTGGTGTGGTTTGCTTTGTGGCCGAACATCCGGCCGCAGGCGGTGGCGCTGGCGAAACTGCTCTTTGCCGTGGGCGTTCTCGAGTTGAGCGGGCTGACCTTTCTCGGGCTCACGGGGGATCCGGACTACCCGGAACTCGGGACGATTTTGCGGCAGAACCAGGCGGACCTGTTTCTTCAGCCGTTGCTCGTCGTGTGGCCGGGAGCGCTCCTCGCGGGGATGCTCCTGCTGGTGCACCTCTCGAACATCAGAGAAAGACGGGAAACGAGCGGCGGGTAGCCGGGAACCCCGCGTGGGAACCGGGCGCGGGGTAAAGCCCGCCGGGGCCTCGATGCCAAAGCCGGACTTTTGTAACGTACGCGACAGAAGGGCGGCCTTTCGTCTCCCGCTCGCTTCGCCTCAGCCCGCCGGGGGCGGCGCCAGCACGGGATCGAGAAGCGCCTGGTCGGAGGCGTCGGCGTTGGCGAGGCGCATCGGCCAGATCTCGATCGCGCGGGCCTCGGCCTCGTGCGCCACGGGAGCGGTGTCGGGCGAAGGCAGACCGGCCGCCTCGAGCATGGACGACTCGAGGCGGCGGATCTCGACGTCGCGCCAGGAGAACGGGCTGTGCCACAAGTCGCCTGAGAGCAGCCGGCCTTCGTGCGAGGTGAAGACCTGATGGCGCGCGTCGAGAAAATGGCGGAGGTCGTAAGGGCCGGCTTGCGGCATCGCGGCGGCCGGCTGCCACTCGCAGGTTAACGCGGCGGGGGTCGCGCCCTGATGACGCCGGATGCTCGTGACCCGGCTGATCGTGCGATCGCGCGCCATCTGGACCCGGGCGCGAAAGCAGGGCAGGCGCAGCCATGTCCGGCCGAACGCCGCGGCCCACGCGCGTTCGGTGTCGATCGAGAGAAAAAAGACCCCGCGCTCCGCTTCTCGGCGCACACAAACACGCACGCCGAGGGCGAGAAAGTTGGAAATCCACGGGAGGGGAAACATCCACGGCGGCCGCGCGCCCGCCATGCGCGAGACGACGATGCTCACCCAGGCCTGCCCGTGCAGCGTGTCGAGCTCCAGCCCGGCCGGGATCGCGGCCCTGATCTCGCGCGGGCGCAGCGGCCAGCTCAACAACAGCAGGTTCGTCCAGGAAACCCGAAGGAGCGGCAGACGCGTTGAAGAGAGCGGTTTCAAATCAAGAAACCCCCGCGGCGCGATCCGTGTGAACGGGATTCATTCCGCATGATCTTGCGCGCATCGAAGCCGGCGGCAATGCGGCAAAATCAACCCGCCTCGGCGCTGAGACATCCCTCCCGCGCTTCCCCGGGCGAGGCCCGCGCCCCCGCGGCCCCCAAAGCCAGTTTGGATGACCGTACGGCCATCCAAACTGGCAGGGTGGGCGGGGACGGACCCGCGGGCGGTGGGGGCGGGGCGGGGGCGTTCCGAATGCGCTTGCTGGTGATTTGACGGATTCGGGCGGGTGAGGCTTCTTTTTCCGGCAGCGGTTCCAATGGAAGGCCCGATGTCGTTTCGCTTTTCCCCACATTCTGCGCTGCGTGTCCTTTTTGTCTGCGCGTGCCTTGCCGCGGGGTGGTGGTTTTTTCGTTCGGATGAAACGGGCGCGCCGGACGCGGGCATGGAATCGCGGGGCCGGTCGTTGGGCGCGGCGCCGGCGAAGCGCGATCCCGCGCCGTCCGAGGCGCCGGTGTCGCCAGAAGATGGATACGCCCTGCGCGGCGCCCTCGCGCTCGATCAGCGCGAGATCCGCGGCCCGGGCGGCGAGGTTGTCGAGCGCTGGCGGCTGGTCGAGTTGCAGAGCGATCCGGGCCGGCGGGCGCGGGTGGTCGATCACCTGAGGCCGCGGGCGGGCGCGGACGCCGAAAGACCCGCCGTCGCGCGGGAGATCATGGCGCCGGATTCCATCGTCGTCGGCGTCCCGGCGGGATCGACCATCGGCGAACTCGCCGGGCGCCTGCGAGCGGCGGGGTTCGAGACGCGCGCGCCGCGCGCGGGCGACGCGGTCGTGGTCGTGCAGTTGCCGGAGGCGACGCTCGACGCCGTGCCGGATGCGCTGCGCGCGCTCGCGGCGGCGCTGCCGGATGTCACGGCGGAGCCGAACTTTCTCCTGTTTCCCTTCCAGGCCACGCCCTCGGATTATCACGCGGCGGAGATGTGGGGGCTCGAGAACATCGAGGCTCCCGCGGCGTGGACGGTCTCGACCGGCAGCGCGTCGGTGGTTGTCGCCGTCATCGACACCGGCATCGATCTCACCCATCCCGATCTTGCGTCCAATATCTGGATAAACACGGCGGAGATCGCCGGCAACGGCGTGGACGACGACGGCAACGGCTTCATCGACGACGTCTCCGGATGGAACTTCGCCGAGGGCAACGCGAGCGCGGCGGATGCCGACGACCATGG
Source organism: uncultured Opitutaceae bacterium (assembly GCA_964517665.1). Taxonomy (GTDB): domain Bacteria; phylum Verrucomicrobiota; class Verrucomicrobiia; order Opitutales; family Opitutaceae; genus Congregicoccus. The sequence goes on from CAZFCY010000018.1 coordinate 4,977, forward strand.
CACGCACGTCTCCGGAATCATCGGCGCGATCGGCGCGAACGGTCTCGGCATCGCCGGCATCAACTGGAGCGCGCGCCTCATTCCGCTGCGCGTGGGGAACCGCACGTTCGAGAGCGCCAACACGCTCAACGCGCTCCGCTATGTCAACACGATGAAGGAGCGCGGGGTCAACCTCGTGGCGGTCAACGCCTCGTTTGGCGGCGGATCGTTCAGCGCGCTCTTTCGCGACGAACTGATCCGGGCGCGCGACAACGGCGTGCTTTTCATCGCGGCGGCGGGAAACGAGGGCGCGGACAATGACGTCACGCCCGTCTATCCCGCGAATTACGATGTGGGGAACGTCATCTCCGTGGCCTCGATGCGTCCGGGCAACGAGCTGTCGTCGTTTTCCAACCATGGCGGCGCGGTCGATCTCGCCGCGCCGGGGACGAGCATCCGCTCGACCGTGCGCGGCGGCGGCTACGAGTTTTTCAACGGCACCTCGATGGCGGCGCCGCACGTCACGGGCGCGGCCGCGCTCATCGCGGCGGCGAGCCCGGGCATCGCGGCCGGGGCGATTCGCGAACGGATCCTCGGGTCGGTGGACGCCGTGCCGGCGTTGGCGAACCTCGTCGCCACCGGAGGGAAACTCAACCTGCGCCGCGCGGTCGCGCCCTCGCTCGTGCCGCCCGTGATCTCGATCACCGCGCCGTCGGTTCCGCTCGTGTTGATGGATCGCGCCGGCGTGCCCCTCGAGTTGACGGCGGCGCTGGCGGAGGAAAACGGCGTGAGCGCATCCGCGTCGATCGCGTGGGAGACGATCGAGGGGCCGGCTCCGGCGGCGTTTGCGGACGCGGGCCGGCTCTCGACGACCGTCTGGTTTCCACAACCGGGGCGCTACGCGATCCGGGTCGTCGCGACCGCGGGCGCGTTCGCGCGAAGCGACGAACTGGTGGTGGCGATCGGCGCGCCGGGCATCGCCGCCCCGGCCGACGGGCTGGTGGCGTGGTGGAGTTTCAACGACACGGGAGGCACGGCGCGCGATTCCTCCGGCTCGGGCCGGGCCGGGACGTTCGCCGGCGGAGGGCCGGAGCGCGTGCCGGGCATCGATCGCGGCGGCGTGCGTTTCGACGGCGTGAACGGTCGCATCGCGTTCAGCGCGCCGACACTTTCGAGGCTCTCGATCGCCGCATGGATCAACCCGGCCGCGGACGGTGGCGCGAGCATCTTCCCGCGCGTCGCGCAGATGCAGTCCGGTTTGCTCTTCCTCGGCCAGGACAGGCAGGCTTCCGCCGACGACGGCAACGTCAACACGCTCAAGTTCGCCCGCGACACCGGCTCGGATTCGCGCGTCTGGTTTGCCCCGCGCGGCTCCCCGGGCGCGCGCGCATGGAGCCACGTGGCCGCGATCTTCGACGCGACCGAAGGCGAATCGGCCACCCCGCAATTGTATCTCGAAGGCGAGCCGCTGGTGGTCGGCACGCAGTCGAGCGCCCCGACCGCCCCGGCCGTGTCTCCAACTGTTGGATACATAGGCGATCGCGGCGACGGCGGCCGGCCCTGGAACGGCGCGCTGGATGAAGTGCGCGTCTACAATCGGGCGCTCACCCGCGCGGAAATCGCCGTGCTCGCGCAGGGGCCGGAGTTGCAAAGCCTGCTCGGGGCGCGCTTGAGCGCGGATCTTTCGAGCGGATCGCCCGCCGTGCCGGTCGCGTTCTCGGGAGGCGGGGAGCCGCCCATCGCGTTTTCCGGCGTGACCTGGAGCGCGCTGGAGGGCGGCGCTTCAGCCGCGCCAACCGGCCCGCTCGAGGCCACGGTTTCGTTTTCGTCCGGTGGCGCGCGCACGCTGCGGCTGGACGCGGTGGCGAACGGGCGCGCGCATGTCGTGCGCACGCTCCCGATGCGGGTCAACACGACGCCGGTGAACGCCCTCGCCCGCTATGCCGGGAGCACATCGGAGGGCGGCGTGTTTGCGCTCGAGATCGGCGCGGGCGGCGAGGGCGCGTTCATCGGCGGCGTTCCGGGCGGGATCTTTCAGCGGTCGTTTGCGGTCTCGCCGTTCGGGACGTTCGCCTTCGAGGCGCGGGACGGCTCGTTCGTGTCCGGCCAGATCGGCCCCGACGGCACGGTGGTCGGAACCCTGGGCAGCGGCGCGACCTTTGCCGGCGTGGCGAAGGCCTCGCCGTGGGCGGATCCGGCCCTCGATGGCGTTTACGAGGGCTGGATCCTGCGTGGAAGCGCGCGCGTCTTCGCGATCGTGAGCGGCGGGAGGATCACGCTCGCGATCGAGGAGCCCGGCGAGGGGCGCTCGGGTAGTGGAGAAGTGGATACGGACGGGGTGTTCGCTTTTTCGGGATCATCGGGCGCGGCCTTTGCCGGCGGGATCGCGGGCGGGCGCATCGAGCTGGACTTCGCGGTTCCGGGCGCGGCGGCGCGGGAGGCCGTGATGCTCCGTGCGGACCGGACGCCGGTCGCGCGGCTGGCCAACCTTTCCACGCGCGGGCAGGCGGGCGCGGGGGATGGCGCGATGATCGCCGGTTTCGTCGTGCGCGGCGCGGAGCCGCTGCCAGTGCTGGCGCGCGGCGCGGGGCCGGGCCTGGTGGATTTCGACGTTTCCGGCGTGCTCGAGCAGCCGCGGCTCGCGCTCGTGAACTCCGGTGGAGCGATCCTCGGGCGGAACAGCGGTTGGGATGCGGGCCCCGGCGCGGATGCTCTGGCGGCCGCGTTTGCGCGCACGGGCGCGTTCGATTTCGCGCCCGGCTCGCGCGACGCGGCGCTGCTGGCCGACGTCGCGGGCGGCTCCTACACCGCGCTCATCACTCCCGTGGACGGCGTGGCGGGCAACACCCTGGCCGAGGTCTATGACGCGCGCGAATCCGCGTCGGCCACCACGCTGGTCAACCTCTCGGCCCGCGCGCGGGTCGGGCAGGGGGATGCGGTGGCGATCGGCGGATTCGTGATCGAGGGGAGGGATCCCGCGCTCGTGCTCGTGCGCGCGGCGGGGCCTTCGCTCGGCCCGTTGAGCGTGCCGGGTTTCCTGCCGTTGACCGAGTTGATCGTGCGGGAGGGCGAGACGCTGGTCGCGCGATCGGAGGCCTGGAGCGAGGGCTCGGCGCGGCGGTTGCTGGAGGAGGTTTCGAGCGCCGCGGGAGCGTTTGCCTTTGCGGACGGCTCGGCCGACGCGGCCTTGCTGCTCTATCTTCCGCCCGGCGCCTACACAGCCGAGGCGAGGGGCCGGGAAGGATTCACCGGCATCGCGCTGGTCGAGATTTATCTGATCGACGAGCGATAAGGGGGCGGTCGGAAACCACGACCGCGCCCGCCGGGATTTTCCAGGAGCGCGAACAACCGCTTTGTTCGCTTCAGATCTCGATCTCGCCTTCGAAAACGAGCGCGGCCGGGCCGGTCAGGGTGACGCGCGTGACCTTGTCGCCCTCCTTCGTGAAACCGACGGTCAGGACGTCGCCGCTCGCGACCTGGATTCGCACGGGCAGGGGCGCGTGGCGCGCGAGATGGGCGAGGATTCCGGCCGCGGTGACGCCCGTGCCGCAGGCGAGGGTTTCGTCCTCGACTCCGCGCTCGTAGGTGCGGACGAGGACGAGGCCGTCGGGCAGGATTTGCGCGAAATTGGCGTTCGCGCCCTTCGGGGCGAAGGCGGGATGGAAACGCAGCTCCGCGCCCTCCGGCCGGATGTCGATCTTCGAGACGTCGTCGACGAAGCGCACGACGTGAGGCACGCCGGTGTTGACGTGGTGGACCGTCGTCTCGCCGGCCGCGAGCGGCACGGCGAGGCCGAGGCGGAGGTCGAGGGGCTCGGTCATCTGCACGGTGATGTCGCCGCCGTTCAGCGTCGCGGAAATCTCGCCCGCGTCGGTGAGGAAACGGAGTTTGCCGTCCCGGCCGACACCGCGCTCGAGGGCAAAGGCGGTGAAGCAGCGCGCGCCGTTGCCGCACATCTCGGCGCGCGAGCCGTCGGAGTTGAAATACACCATGCGCGCATCCTGCGTGGCGGGATTTTCCGGCTCTTCGAGCAGCAGCACGCCGTCGGCGCCGACGCCGAAGCGCCGGTGGCAAAGCGCCTCGATCCGAGGCGTGGTCAGGTGGAGGGCGCCGGAGCGATTGTCCATCAGGACAAAGTCGTTTCCGGCTCCGTGCATCTTGGTGAAGGGAACTCGCATGATCGGTTGCTGCGATGGGATCGCGGCGCGGGCGGTTGTCACGCTCAGATGATCCAGTCGAGCGCGGGCTCGGAGGGGTCGCCGGCGTGTTTGTGGCGCCCGTTGGCGTGGTTTTGGCGCACCACCGAAGTGACCTCGCCCTGGTAATAGACGATGCTGTTGGCGGGGATCGATTTCATCAGCCAGACGTTCGAGCCGATCACCGAGCGCTCGCCGATCACCGTCTTTCCGCCGAGGATCGAGGCTCCGGGATAGATCGTGACGTGATCGCCGATGTCGGGATGGCGTTTCACGCCCTTGACCGGGTTGCCGTGCTCGTCGAGTTCGAACGACTTCGCGCCGAGCGTCACGCCCTGATAGATCTTCACGTGATGCCCGATGCGGGTCGTCTCGCCGATGACGACGCCGGTGCAATGATCGATGAAAAAATGCGATCCGATCCCGGCCCCGGGATGGATGTCGGCGCCGGTGCGCTCGTGCGCGTATTCCGTCAGCATGCGCGGGATGAAGGGCACCTTCAGCCGGTAGAGCACGTTCGCGATGCGCTGGAGCGAGATCACGAGCACGCACGGGTAGGCGAGGATGATCTCCTCGAGATTGCGCGCGGCGGGATCGCCGTTGTAGGCGGCCTCGACATCCGTCTGCACGATGCGGCGGATCTCCGGAAGCTGCGCGAAAAGCTCCATCGTGCAGCGCCGGGCGTTGCGCGCGGGCGCGGGGTCGCCGACCGCGTTCAAGGCCTTCTCCGCCTCGGCGCAGAGCCGTTCGCACACCGCCTCGAGCCGGCTTGCCGTGACGGCCGGCAGGCTCTGTTTGTCGACCGGGGCCTGCTCGAAATACCCCGGGAAGAGCAGGTGCATGAACTCGGGCGCGAGCTTGTTGACCGAACCCTCGGAAGGAAGGTTGGTGCCGTCGAGGTGGTTGATCCCGCCGTGCTCGTCGTAGGACTTGAGCAACGCCTCCTTGATGTGCTGCAGGGACATGAAGCCGTCATTGATAACCCACCTCCCGACGCGGTCAAACGCCCTCTGGAGAAGAACCGCCTGGAAAGGGGCGCGAGCGGGACAGGGAAAGGGGATCGCGCTGAAATTCTCTTTTCACCCTTCGCGCTTTGCTCTTCACCCTTCCCCATGGATGCCTCCCGTGACGCCACGATGCGGGTCTCGACCTTGAAACGGCGGGTGCTCGCCTTTGCCCAGGAGCGCGACTGGGAGCAGTTTCACAGCCCGAAAAATCTGTCCATGGCGCTCGCGGCCGAGGCGGCGGAGTTGATGGAAAATTTCCTCTGGATGACACCGGAGGATTCGCGCGCTTCCGCGCGGGATCCGCGCCGGCGCAAGGCGATCGAGGAGGAGCTGGCCGACGTCGTGATCTACGCGCTCCAGTTCGCCAACCAGACCGGCATCGACCTCGCCGCCGCCATCACCGCGAAAATGCAGGTCAACGCGCGAAAATACCCCGTCGAGAAAGCGCGCGGGCGCTCGGACAAATACACCGAGCTGTAATCGATGAACAACGATTTCTACCGCGCCTTCGACATCGGGACGATCGCCGGCGCGGCCAAGCGCCCGGACGACTACCGCACGCCGTTTCAGATCGATCGCGATCGCATCATCTACTCCTCCGCCTTCCGCAAGCTGCAGTCGAAGACGCAGGTCTTCCTTTCCGGCGAATACGATTTTTATCGCACACGCCTGACGCACTCGATCGAGGTCGCGCAGATCGGGCGCTCGATCTGCCATTACTTATTGCGACGCGAGGGCAGCCCGCTGCGGGAGGATTGTTATATCGACTCCGATCTGGTCGAGGCCGTCTGCCTCTCGCACGACCTCGGGCATCCGCCCTTCGGACACGCGGGCGAGCGCAAGCTGCACGAACTCACGCGGCCCCATGGCGGGTTCGAGGGAAACGCCCAGACACTGCGGCTGTTGACCGAGATCCTTTACGTCTCCGAAGAGAAACAGGCCGGAACCTACGGCATGTCGCCGACCCGCGCCTTCATGGATGGCGTGATGAAATACAAGACCGTCCTCGCCGAAACCCCGCGCGCGGACAACCACTTCATCTACGACGAGCAGCGGCGCTACCGCGACTTCGTCTTCGATCGCGCCGATCTTCCCGACGGGCTCGCGCCCGGCGAGGCTCTCAACGCCTTCAAGAGCATCGAGTGCCAGATCATGGATTGGGCGGACGACACCGCCTATTCGCTCAACGACATCATCGATGGCGTGCGCGCGGGTTTTCTCACTTTCGAGAAAATGGAAAAGTGGGCCGAGCGCGCCGGTGTCGGCAGCGACGGCGAGGCGCTGATTCGCGAACTCGAGGAAGCGATCCGCAAGGACCGGCTCGAGGTCGTCTTCAGCCGCAAGATCGGAAACTGCATCCGGGCCTGCCGGCTCGAGCCCTGGGAGAACGCCATGTCCGCGCGCTCGCAGCGTTATGCCTGGCGGCTCGTGATCGACGACGATGTCCAGCGCGAGGTCGCGTTTCACAAACGCATGGCCTTCGACATCATCTTCACCTCGCCGCAGCTTTTTCAGATGGAGCACAAGGGGCGCGCCATCCTCGAATCGTTGTTCAGCGCCTTCATCGACAACTACCTTCCGGGCAGGCCGCACCCGGTTCGCGTGTTGCCGGCCGTCGTGGCGAAACTCATCGAAGCCGAGCCGACGGAAGCCGGCAAGATCCGCCGCGTCTGCGATCATCTCGCGGGCATGACGGACGGCCTTGCGCGCCGGACGTGGAAACGGTTGTTCGACCCGGATTTCGCTTCGATCGTCGATCTGGGGTGAGAAGCGGCGGGAGGCAGGCCGCGCGATTCCGCATTCCTGCAAATTCGTCCTCGGATTCATCGTAAATTGTTTGTAAGCATTCCGGCCCGTTGGACGTTCTGACCTTTTGAACACCGCACCGTTGCAAGCCCCATGCCCATAGCCACGAGTCTGCGCCAGCTTCTCGAGATTCGCCGACACAACGAAAACCACCTCCGCAACATCCCCGGTTGCCTGGGGACGGCGGTGGGCTTTCGATATAACGAGCGCGAAGGCCGTTTCGACGGCGAGGACGCCAAGGCCTTCAAGCCCGCGATCCTCGTCTTCGTCGTCGAGAAGATCCCTGTCGCCGCGCTTACGCGCGAGATGCTCGTCCCGGACAAGTTTCACGGCCCCGGCGGCCTCGAATGTTGGTCCGATGTCATCGTGGGCAAGCCGCCGGAGTTGATCCAGGTCGAGCCGCCGACGGCGGGTATCAACGCGCACATCGTTCACGATCTCCACAACAAGGATCTCGGCATCATCGGTGGCATTCCGATCGAGGGGCCGGCCTACGACGGAACCGCCGGCGTCGTGCTCGAAGCGCAGGGCCGGCTCGGCGTTCTCACCAATTATCACGTCGCCGGATTCGAGGGTTCGCAGATACTGCGCCTCGGCCGGGTCGTCGAAGCGCTCGGCACGACGACCAGGAGCATTTTCAGCGCGCCTAAGACCGCGGACGATCCGGACGATCTCGAATCGTTTTCCAGCGGCGCGCATCCGTTCGCCCATCGCGTCGATATTGGTTTTGTGGAACTCACGGAGGCCGCCGCCGCCCAGGTGAAGCCCGGTGTGCATGGTCTCACGCAGCCGCTGGGAGATCCGTTCAAACTCGATCTCGACGATCGCAGATTCGATCCGATCGGCCGTTATGTCGTCGGCGTCGGCCAGAAGCTCGGGCGTCAGGAAGGGCGCATCCTCGCCTACGGTTACGAATGGCGCTCGTCGCTCACGAGCACCCAGTGGTACGCCACCGACTACCTGATCAAGAGCGAGGGCGAACTGCCTTTCGCCGGGCCGGGAGACAGCGGAAAGCTCGTCGTCACCAACGACCTCGAGCGCCGGCCGATCGCGCTGTTGTGGGGCGGCGAGCAACATTTCTACGGCAACGTCCCCGCGCAGGCGACCTGCGCCTACGCCACCGAGATCGGCCTCGTGCTGAAGCTGCTCGGCGGCGCCGCCATTCTCACCGGCAACGAATCCTGCTCCCGCGAAACACGACAAGCCACCTGATGATGAATCCGGAAACCTCTCCCACCTGTTCTCCGAAAGAAGTTCCGCCGCCGATTCCAAGCGCCGCGACTCCGCCGTCCGACACTGCCGGTGACGAAAAGTCCGTCACGACCGTGGACTTCATCTTCAACGGCGAGGAGGACGGCGCGGCGGGATTCAACGGCGGCAAGATGGTGCAGCACACCATGCCGCTCGAGGGCGACACGCGCACCTATATATTCTCCCTGCGCGCCGGCCCGCACGAGCGCCGCACCCTCGCCGAACTCGACGTCGAGGCCCTGCTCGGCCCTTGCACGGTGGCGATCAAACACGGCGAGACGCGCACGCTCCAGACGGGCGAAAAGATGACCATCATCCCCGGCTCGACTTTCACGTTCAAAACGAACGCGAAGGCGGTGCTCTATATCACTTCGCTCGGCGATCCGGGATTGGGTGGGGGAGGCGTGCGCAAGAAATCGAACCTGTAAGCCTGCGCCCGCGTTATTCGGTTCCGGCCCAGCGGCGCAGACGGCCGCCTTCCGTGAGCACGAACAATTCCGCCGCATTGCCGGCTCCGCGTGTTTTCACCGCGTAGATCGCGGTCGATCCCGCATTTTCCGCGGCGGCGGATGGCGTCAACATCGCCAGACGGCGCAGGCTCGACGCCGACCACACGATGACGAGCCCGTCATCGCCTGCGGTGATGATCCGCGTGCCGTCTTCGGACCAGGCGCCCGCCGTGGCGACGCCGACGTGCCCGCGCAAATAACCGATCTCGCGCCCGGACTCCCGGTCGCGAATCGAAAAAGTTCCATCGACCTGCCCGGCGAGCAACTGTCTTCCGTCCGGCGAGCACGTCAGCGACGTGATGCCCGATCCGGCAGCGATGGTGTCGAGGAGAGCGCCGGTTTGCGTGTCCCACACCCGGATCCGACCTCCCCAGTCGCCACTCACCGCCCACCGTCCGTCGTTCGAGACGGCGATCGTGCTGGGATCGTGCGCAGCGCTTCCGGCCACGGACGCGCCGTTTTCCGTGTTCCAGAATTCGACCGTGCCGTCGAGGTAGGCGAAGGCGGCGACCCGGCCGTCGGTGGACGAGGCGATCCGCATGAGAATCTTTGTTTCGTTCACCTGCAGCCCGCCCGGCGTGGCTGCTCCGGTCGCGACATCGATATGCGTCAGGCGCATGCGTTCATCGAGCGCCACGAGTTCGCCTTGCCGGAGACCAAGCGGATGAAAGGCGGACAGCGGTTCTCCGATTCGCGCAAGGGTGGCCGGATCGACGTTCGCGATCTGCCCCGTGGAATCCGTGACGAAGACGCGATCGTCGCCTGCCTCGGGTGCGAGGAACACGTCGCCAAACACCCCGCTCCAATAGCCATCGGCGATCCGCGCGCGCTCCGGCGGCGGCAGCGACCATTCGCGAACGACGCCATCGTGCCCGCTCGAGTAAAACAAGGCGTTGGTCGCGCCTGTGACGATCTTGCGGCCCGGCGCTTCGTGTCCTTTCAGTTGCGCCACGATCTCGCCTGTCGCGACCTCGCGCACCCACAACTGCCGGTCTTCGCTTAACGAGAGAATCAGGCGCTCGTCCGGCGAAAACGCAACGGCCCAGGCGCCGCCCGACGGTTCCGGGTATTCGCGGATCTCCGCGGCTGTATCCAGATTGATCATACGCGTCGGCAGCCCGGGGCCGCCGGCGACCAGGCGCGCGTCATCCAACGAGAAAGCGAGACCGCGGACGATTCCGCTGCTGGAAATGGAAACCTCCGATGCGGCATCATCGACATGTCTCACCACGATCTCGTGGCCGGCGGCGGATCCGTCCTCCCAGAAAATCGCCACGGCCATCCGGGTTCCGTCCGGGCTCAGCGCCTGTTCGGAGAGGGACAACCGCGTCTCGCCGCGCTCGACCACCCACACGCCGGCAACCTCTTGCGCGTCGAGATCGAAGACGCGGAATTCGAAGCCGTTTCCGGTGCGCTCGCCGAGCAGGACGCGCGGAGCGGCTTCGGCGCGGGCGAGGAGGCGGCCGTTCGCGCCGGGCACGAAGGCCACATTGCCCGAGGCCAGTTCGATCCGTTGCAGCGTGTTTTCGGTCGTTCCGACGAAGAGCGCGTTACCGTCGGCGGAAAAGCCGCCGAGACCGAAGGTGTTTTCCGCGAGGACGCGCCGGGTTCCAGTGTCCAAGTCCCAAAGCACAGTCGTGCGAACCTCCTCGCCCTCTTGGGCCGCGAGCCGGCGTCCATTCGGCGAGAGCGCGATATCGAGGACCGGTGGTCCGCCGGGTATGCCGAACGCGCGCGCATCGTCCCCTTGCGCGTCACCCCACAGCAGATGCCACTCGAGCCCGCGCGGATCGGTTGTCTCATCGTCGCCGGGGATCTGTCGCCGCAACGCGGCGCGTGCCTGGCCGAGATCGTTTTGTGTGAGCGCCAGTTGAGCCAGGTGTAGATCGCTGGTGTAGCGCGCGAGTCGCTCGTCGTTTTCCGCCTGCGCGCGCGCCTCGGTTTCCTGCGCGGCGAGGGCTTTCACGGCGAAGTAATTTCTGACGCCGAGCGCCACGATGACGAGCGCCGCGGCCGCGCCGACGATCGCGGCCGCCTTGCCGAGCGATTTCAGCCGGCGGCGCATGGCGGCGAGTTCTTTGACCGATTTTCCCGCCTGGATCAGGAGCAGGTCGTCGAGCATGTCGCCGACGCTTGCGTAACGCTTTTTCGGATCCGGGTCGCAGGCGCGCAGGACGACTTCGTTCAACTCCAGCAGGACGGCCACGTCCTTGCGCGCGTTCAGGTTCCTCGGAAGCTTGGGGAACTCGTCCGGACCGCGGCCGGTGGAGAGCTCATAGAGAATCCGGCCGAGGCTGAAGATGTCGGCGCGAACCGTGCCCGCGCCTTCCGGTGGCGAATAGCCGGGCGTGCCGAGCGAGGTGAGGGTGTGATCGCCGGAGGAGACGAGACCGATGTCGGCGAGCTTTGGCGTGCCGGCGACAAGGATGATGTTCGACGGCTTGACGTCGCGGTGGATCAACCCCGCCTCGTGCAGGCCGGCGAGGGCGCGGGCGAGTTCCACGCCGAGGCGCACCGCTTCCGCGGCCGGGAGCAGCACCTCGCGATCGCGCAGGGATTTGAGCGTGTAGGGCTCGTAGGTGTCCGGGTCGATGTCGGTGCCACGCGCGACATCGTCGGCCAGCTCCATCACGTAGTAGAAAAAACCGTTCGCGTCGTCGCGGCCCACGTGCATGAGCGCGAGCTGGCGTGTCTGTCTTCCGGCGGAGCGCTGGAAACGCGTGATGCCGTCGAGTTCGCGCAGGAACGGGCGGTCGTCGTCGAAGCGCGCGCGATGGACGATCTTCACCGCGCGATACACGCCGGTCAGCGTCCGGGCGATCCAGACCTCTCCGTAACTGCCACGCCCGATGCGACGGAGCAGTTCGAGATCCGGTATGTGAGGCGCGCTCCGCATGGCGCGTTACCTCAGCGGGATTCCGGACCGAGCGGCAGCCGCATCGCCTCCTCGCGCAGTTTCTTGATGATGCGATGCTTGAGGACGTAAACGTGCGTGCGGCTGAGATTGAAAAGGCGCGCGACCGCCTCCGGCTCCATGCCCTCGAGAGCCACGAGTTGAAACACCTGGAGATCGCGCGGAGGCACGCTGGCCTCGAGGCGTTTGAACAACACCTCCAGCAAATGATGCCGCGCCTCGGCCTCGAAGGTGTCCTCCTTTTCCTCGTTGGCCGGGAGCCGCTCGATCAGGTCGATGCCCTCCTCGGTGTTCAAGCCCGTGACCGGCAGGGGCGCGCGTCCGCGCTCGCGGAGCTTGTCCTCCGCCCTCCAGCGTGTGAGCCGGCCGAGGAAGTTGCGAAACGATCCCGGCCGCGGACCGCGTTCGAAATCGTGGATCGTGCGCGCGAGCCGGCGAAAGACCTCCTGCGCGACGTCCTCCGCCTCGTGTTCCGTCAGGCCGCGCCGGCGCGCCAGGCCGCGCACGAGGCGCTCGTAGGTATGGAAAAATTCGGACCAGCTCGCGGCGTCGTCGAGGTTCTTGACGCGGGCCAGCAGGCTCAAGCGGGTGGGAAGGGGATCGCTCGGGCGGTCGTCCATGGGGAGACAGTGAGATGAAGTTCCTACCATCATGACTGTGGAGTGCAACCGGAGGTTTTGGCTCATCCGGGCCTGGCGTCCTGGGGAAGTCGTGGGCCGTGGTTGCGTTTGGGCTGGCTTTTCCTGGATGGGAATGGGCGTGGGACACGGGGTGCACCGCTGGGTTTGTGAGCGCGTCGTGGAGAACGTGTGGTGGAGGCGGGCGACTGGCTGAAAGAGAGAACGCCTGCCGCGCCCGCGTCTTACAGGAACGTTTTCCGCGCCGGACGGTCACCTTCGATGAACTTCACATGAGGCCGTTGACCATGCCAAGTCAGGGAAACCGATTCGGAGGGCGTGTCTCCCGGGGGCGGGCAGGCGCGCGCGCCTATTTTCCCTTCAGTTTCCCCGATAAATCGCTTTCGAGGGTGAATTTCTCGAAAAAAACAGCTCCAGCGCCTGAAAGAATCGAACACCCGGATACGTTCTGCCTCCAGCGATTCCCATCGCTCCGCCATCCGGCGCCGGGCCGGCCCGTTTTCGGGGACGTTTCGAACCATGCCTCACTTATCAACCCGTCCGGAGTTTCAACCCCGGTCCCGCCAGTTGGCGCGGAGGCCGGCTGCCGGCTGCGTGGAAAGCGGGGCGCGATTCGCGCGCGCCGCTGAAACGACGAACCTTTTGGACACAGTATGTGGCTTGTTTTGACTGAACCTTTTGATCCATCCGGCGACTGGCTCGCGCAGGAGCTGGCGAAACACGCGAGCGAGGAGGTGCTTCATCTCACGAGTCGCGACATCGCCGCCGCGTCGCAGGCCGATCGCGGCGTGGACGATGGCGGCGTGTGGTTTCGCGTCGTGGCCGCGAGCGGGAGAGTCGTCGAGAGCCGCAGATTGCGCGGCGTCGTCAACCGCATCTGCTCCTCGCCCGGCGCGCTCACGCACAGCATGGGCGGCCGCGCGACGGAATCGCCGGCGCTCGGCGCGCCGTTGATGCGCTGGCTGCACCGCTGGCCGGGGCCGGTGTTGAACCGGCCGAATCTCGACGGGTTGAGCGGTGATTTTCGCCCGACCTTCTGGTGGCTCGACCACGCCGTGCGCGCCGGTTTTGCGGTGCCGCGCTCGCAACAGGATTTCGGCGGCAAGTCGTCTCCTTCCAACGATCCGGCCTCGGTCTGGGTCGCCGTGGTGGGCGACGACGTGCGCGCGCTCGACGACCCCGGCCGCGTCATCGCGACTTCGCTGCGCTCGCGTTGCCGGCGGCTCGCTCAGGCCACGGGCGCCTCGATCCTCGGAGTCGAGGCGACATCGACGCACACGGGCGAATGGACCTTCCTCGGCGCGAGCCTGCGCCCCGACCTCTCGCGCGGAGGCGAAGCCCTCGTGCTCTCGGTCGTCCATGCCCTCGGCATGAGGCAGGGGGCGGACCGCGATGCGGCGCGCGCGCGACCTGTTTCGGAGACTTCCTGAGCCATGCGCGAGAATCCCAGTCCAACGCTCGTCCGTGAGCCCATGCGCGTCGTTGTGCGAACCATGCAGGCCGCCGACTATCCGCGCGTGACCGAATTGTGGAATCGCGCGGGCTGTCCCGTGCGGCCCGGGGTGGACGATCTGGCGGCGATCGCGCTCTTCCTCGGGCAGAATCCCGATCTGAGCACCGTGACCGAGCACGACGAGCGTTTCAGCGGCGCGCTGCTCTGCGGGGAGGACGGGCGCGCCGGTTTCATTCATCGCGTGGCCGTGGATCCGGGCTGTGACCGCGTCGAAGTGCTTTCGGGCATGGTCCGGCGTTGCCTGCTGAAGTTGCGCGCGCTCGGGCTGACCCGTTGCTACCTCGTCTGCGATGGCGGGGGCTTTTCGGTCGAAATCGGCCGGTCGGCGTCGAGCGGCCTGGCCGACGCTGTCGAGATGCTCACGGACGCCGCGATGCAGATCCTTTCCCGCGGCCCGATCGATCCTCCGGGCGAGCCGGCGCTCGCCTGCGAGATCGTCACGCCTCGCCGGAGAAAGTGAGCCCCACGGACGCGCGCCAGGCGTCGAGCGCCTCCATGTTGCCCAGCGTGTCCGCCCAGGTCATGGCCGGCGGCTTCGCTTCGTAATCGCCGGCGCGCACGGTGTCGGCGACGCAGTCCACCTCGCGCGTGTAGAGCGGCGCGGGACAATCGACGAGGATTTCCGTGGGCGAGGTCTCGCCTTTTCGCTGCACGATCAACCGGGCGTTTTTCTCCGGCGGAAACCATGGCTCGGGCACGATGATGTGGCCGTCCGATCCCCAGATGCGGGTCGCGGCCTCGGTCTGCCCCTGCGTGCCGCAACTGAGCGCGGCCACGATCCCTCCGGGAAACTTCACGCTCGCGACCGCGACCTCGTCCACCCCGCTGCGCTCGCCGATGTGCGCCGCGCCGCGCACTTCCACGGGATTGTGAAAGGGATTTCCCCCCGCCGCCCCGGCGACGAGGCGCGCCATCGACATCGGGTAGCAGCCGACGTCCATGATCCCGCCGCCGGCGAGCGGGTTGCTCATGCGGATGTTTTCCGCGCCGCCGCGGAGGTTGTAGGCAAAACTCGCCTGGATGAGGCGCGTCTCGCCGATGTCGCCCCTGGCTATGATCGAGGCGATCTCCGCCGTCTGGGGATGGCAGCGGTACATGAACGCCTCCATGTAAAACACCCGCGCCTGGCGCACGGCGGCGAGCGCGTCTCCGGCCTCCGCGTGGTTCACCGTCGCCGGCTTCTCGCAAAGGATGTGCTTGCCCGCGGCCGCGCAGCGTTTCGTCCACTCCGCGTGCAGGCGGTTGGGCAGCGCGATGTAAACCGCCTCGACCTCGGGCGACTCGAGAAGATCCTCGTAGGCGCCATAGGCCCGCGCGGCGCCGTGCTCGCGCGCGAAGGCCTGCGCCTTGTCGAACGAGCGGCTCGCGATGGCGGCGAGGTGGCTGGTTCCGGAGCTTTTCAGCGCCGCCGCCAGTTTTCCGGCGATCCTGCCGGCGCCGAGTATGCCCCAGGCGAGGGTGCGGCGATGGGGCTTCATGGCGAAGCCGCGACAACGCGGTTGAAACGCGAGCCCTCCGACAACGCCGCGCTGCTGAATGGTGGTCGCGGGCGCCCCTGCCCGCGTTGCTTCGCGGCGCTCCACAACCCCCGCGGGGACGCGGCGGTCCACCCTGGCAACGGCATCGTCACGGCCAGGCAGGGTCGATGCCGGTCAATGCCCATGGCCGCAACCGCAGGATCCGTGGCCGCAGCCGCCCCCATGCGCATGCGCGGGCGCGGATTCCGCTTTCGAACCGCCCACGAATCCGTAGCCGCCGGTGATCACGCGGCGGACGGGCTCGCCCGTGTCGGGATCGCGGGTGAGCGGCGCGTCCTTCATGCTTTGCCTTACTTCGAAGCGCCGCCGCGGCTTTTCCGGGTCGGCGGAAACGGTTTCGTAAATGTAGGTCGCCATGGCGCGGCAACGCTACGGACGCGGCCGGCGCGCGCAACGGGAATTGAGAAGGAAGTAGCGGGTGGCGGGGAGTGAGCAGCGAGCATGAATAGTGCGGCTTCACACCGGCAGACGCGTGTTTTCTACTCGCTACCCGCCACCCGCTACCCGCTACTTTCCCCAATGCATCAGATCGTTGGCGTCCTGGATTTCGGCTCGCAGTACACGCAGGTGATTGCGCGCCGGATTCGCGAGTGCTCCGTCTACTCGCGGATTTACCACTACTCCACACCGGCTTCGCAACTGAAGGCCGATGGCGTCGTGGGCATCATCCTTTCGGGAGGCCCTTCGAGTGTCTATGCGGAGGACGCGCCGCTGCCGGACAAGGCGATCTTCAAGCTCGGCGTGCCCGTCCTCGGCATCTGTTACGGCCTGCAATTGATGGGCCGCATGCTCGGCGGCAAGGTCGAGCGCAGCGCGCGCCGCGAGTACGGCCACGGGCAGCTCGTGATCGATTCCGCCCGCTCGCTCTTCCACGATGTTTCCCCGGAGTTGAAGGTCTGGAACTCGCACGGCGACCACCTCACGCGCATGCCGAAGGGCTTCGAGTGCATCGCGCACACCGACAACGCGCCATTCGCCGCGATCGAGGATCCGAAGCGCCGGCTCTACGCCATCCAGTTTCACCCCGAGGTGAACCACACCGAGCAGGGCGTGCGGATCATCGACAACTTTCTCAAGCGCATCTGCGGCTGCGTGGGCGATTGGTCGATGGCGGATTTCATCGACGAGGCCGTGCGCAAGATCCGCGAGACGGTGGGCGAGAGTCGCGTCATCCTCGGCTTGAGCGGCGGCGTGGACTCGTCGGTCGCGGCCGCGCTCATCCACCGCGCGATCGGCGACCAGCTCACCTGCGTTTTCGTGGACAACGGCCTGCTCCGCCTCGGCGAGCGCCAGCACGTGATCGAGCTCTACCGGCGCAATTTTCATCTCAATGTGAAGGTGGTGAGCGCGGGCCGGCTTTTCCTCGGCAAGCTGAAGGGCGTGACCGATCCCGAGCGCAAGCGGAAGATCATCGGGCGCACGTTCGTGAAGGTCTTCGAGGACTCGCTGCTCTCGATCGGCGACGCCGAGTTTCTCGCCCAGGGCACGCTTTATCCCGACGTGATCGAGAGCGTCGCCATCGCGGGCAATCCCGCGGCGTTGATCAAGAGCCACCACAACGTCGGCGGCCTGCCCGCGCGCATGCGGCTGAAGCTCCTCGAGCCGTTGCGCGAACTCTTCAAGGACGAGGTGCGCGCCGTCGGCGCCGCCCTTGGTCTGCCGAAGGAGGTCGTGTGGCGCCAGCCATTCCCCGGGCCGGGCCTCGGCGTGCGCGTGGTCGGCGGGATCACTCCACGGCGCCTGCGCATCCTGCGCGAGGCCGACGCGATCCTGCAGGACGAGATGATGCGCTCCGGCTGGTACTACAAGGTCTGGCAATCGTTCGCCGTCCTTGTCCCCGTGCGCACGGTCGGCGTGATGGGCGACGAGCGCACCTACGAGTATGTCATCGCGCTGCGCATCGTCGAAAGCGCCGACGCCATGACGGCCGACTGGGTGCGGTTGCCCTACGAATTGCTGCGGGTCGTTTCCAGCCGGATCATCAACGAAGTCGATGGCGCCAACCGCGTCGTGCTCGACATCAGCTCCAAGCCCCCGAGCACGATCGAGTGGGAATGAGTCTTTTTCCCTCCCAATCCGCCCGCATCCAGTGCATCAGGGTTCCGGTTTGAAAATGAAGACTGCATTCCTGCGCGCGTTACCCCTTGTCGCCGCGATGTCCGGCCTGGTTTCAACTTCCGCCCTGGCTGCCTCGTCCACGGCGGCGGACGTGATTGCGAAGGCGCGCGAATTCCTCGGCGGCGACGCGGCGCTCGACGCGGTGAATTCGATCCGTTTTTCCGGCACGATTTTCATGCAGGACGGCACGAGCGGCGACATCGAGATCCTCGCGCGCAAGCCCATGCAACAGCGCATCACGATCACGATTGGAAACATCCGCGAAATCACCGCGCTGAGCGGCTACGATGGCTGGCGCAAGGTGGAAAACCTCCGGCAGGCGGGTGATTGGGAACTGACGCTCCTCAACGCGCCCCAGATCCAGCGCCTGCGCGCGAACACGATCGAGAACATCGGTTTCTTCAACGGCCTCCCGGGAGCGAGGCCCGACGTCGAACTCGTCGCCGAGGAGACGATCGACGGCGTCGAGGTGGCGAGGATCGCCTTCAAATATACGGGCCGCGTGCAGTTTCTGCGCACGTTCGACAAGGCGACCGGCAGGCTCGTCCGCACCGTGACCGAAGATGGCGGCGTGCTCACCGAAGAAGGCGAGATCGTGGTCCAGGGCGTCCGTTTCCCAAAGAAACTCGTGACCAGGGCCGAGGCCGGCACGAGCACCGTTTCCTTCACCCGCATCCAGCTCAACGAGGCCTTCGAGGACGCCCTCTTCGACGTCCCGATGCTGATGCCCGGCGCTCGCTGAGCGGGAGCGGGTTTGAGTCGAAGTTGAAGTTGAAGTGATTCGCTGAGGGCGCGCGCATGGCTTCGGCGCGCGCCGGTCTCCTCGACTTAAACTTAAAACTTCAACTTCTCCTCCTCCTCCGCTCAAGCTGGCCGGTCATGCGCACACTCGAATTCAAGGCCGCCGGCTTCTGGGATGACCTCGCGGCGTTTTGTCGCGCGGCGGCGACCGATCCGCAGACGCGGGAGGCTGTTTCCGCCGTGCTCGCGGATGTCGCCGCGGAAGGCGATGCCGCCGTCGCCCGCTACAGCGAGAAGTTCGACGGCGCGCGGCTGACGCCGGATCAGTTCCGCGTTCCGACTTCGGAGATCGCCGCCGCGGCGAAACGCCTGCCCGCCGCCGATCGCGCGGCCATCCGCGAGGCGATCCGGTGCGTGCGCGTGTTCAACCGCCGCGGGCTGCCGAAGGATTGGACCGCGCGCAACCCGCATGGCGCGCGCATCGGCGAGCGGTTTTATCCGCTCAGCCGCGTCGGCCTCTACATCCCGCGCGGACTCGCCTCGACGGTCGTGATGACCGCCGTGCTCGCGAAGCTCGCGCGCGTGCCGCAAATCGCGATTTTCACGCCTCCCGATTCCGAGGGGCGCGTTTCCGATGCCGTGCTCGCGGCCGCGCGGTTGTGCGGCGTCGATGAAGTTTACCGCGTCGGCGGCGTGCAGGCGATCGGCGCGATGGCGTTCGGCACGCGCGCGATTCCCGCCGTGGTGAAGATTTTCGGGCCGGGAAACGGATACGTCGTCGAGGCGAAGCGCCAGGTCTTCGGCCAGGTCGGGATCGATCTCCTGCCGGGACCGAGCGAGGTCATGGTCATCGCCGATGCGGAGGCGAACCCGGAATTCGTCGCCACCGATCTGCTCGCGCAGGCCGAGCACGGCTCCGGCCTCGAGCGGGTGTTTCTCGTTTCCTCGTCGAAGCGCCTGATCAACGCCGTGCATGCGCGGCTGCGGCGCGAGGTCATCGCGCTGGGGCCGAAGGCGCCGGCCACGCGCGTGATCGAGAACGGATTCCTCACCGTGGTCGTGCCCGATTTGAAGGCCGCGGCGGCCGTGGCCGACTGGGTCGCGCCGGAGCATCTGGAGCTCGAAGCCGGCGCGACGGCGCGCAAGCCGCTCGTCGCGGCCATCACCACCGCGGGCGCGATCATGCTCGGCGGCTGGTCGGCCACCGCGCTGGGCGATTTCACCGCGGGCCCGAGCCACGAGCTGCCCACCGGCCGCGCGGGTCGTTTCTTCAGCGGGCTGCGTGTATCCGATTTTCTGAGACGCTCGAGCCTGGTCGAGTACGACGAGCGCTCGCTGCGCCGCGCGGCCCCCGTGGTCGAGGCGTTTGCGCGTATGGAGAAACTGGATACGCACGGCCGCTCGGTCGCGGCGCGGGCGGCCTCCCGATCATGAGCGGCGACTTTTCCCCCTCTCAGCTCGCGCCGGAGCACGTGCGCGCGCTCCATGCCTACACGCCCGGCCTCCAGCCCACCGGGCCGGGCTGGGTGAAGCTCAACACGAACGAGAATCCCTATCCGCCCAGCCCGACGGTCGCGGAGGCGATCTCGCGCGAACTCGGCGCGGCGTTGCGCCTCTATCCGGATCCGCGCAGCACGAAACTGCGCGCCGCCTTCGCGAAACGGCACGGGCTCGAGGAGCGAAACGTGATCGTCGGCAACGGCTCGGACGACGTGCTCAACCTCCTCGTGCGCGCCTTCGCCGGCGGCGGCGGGAGGGTCGGCTTCACGATGCCGAGCTACTCGCTCTATCCCGTGCTCGTCGCGATCGAGAACGGGCGTTCGCAACCGATCGAGTTCGCGCGCGACATGAAGCTGCCGTTCGACGCGCTGGCGGGGAGCGCCGCGCCGATCGTGTTTCTCACCTCGCCGAACGCGCCCACGGGAGTCGCCTTTCGCACGGCGGAGATCGAGGCGCTGGCGGACGCGTTTCGCGGACTGCTCGTGGTCGATGAAGCCTACGCGGACTTTGCGGACGAAAACGCCATGAGCCTCGTCGCGCGTCATCCACGGGTGGTCGTCACGCGCACGCTCTCGAAATCGCACGGGCTCGCCGGCCTGCGCGTGGGTTTTGCCGCGGCGCATCCGGAAGTGATCGATCTGCTCGACCGCGTGCGCGACAGCTACAACGTCAACCGCCTCTCGCAGGCCGGCGCGCTCGCCGCGCTGGAGGACACGGCTTACACGGCGGACGTGGTGAAGCGGATCATCGCGACCCGCGAGCGCGCCCGCGCGAATCTGGACGCGCTCGGCTGGTTCACGTATCCATCGGCGGCAAACTTCCTGTTCACCGAGCCGCGGACGCGCGACGGCCGGGCCGGGTCGGAGATCGCGCGCGGTTGTTACGAGTTTCTCCTCTCGCGCAAGGTGCTCGCGCGCCACTTTCCGAGTCACGCCTTGACCGCCGGTTTCCTGCGGATCACCGTCGGCGCCGAAGACCAGATGGCAACCCTCGCCGACACCCTTCAGTCATGGCTCGAGCACGCGTAGCCGAACGCAATCGCAACACCGCCGAGACCCGCATCGCGCTCAAACTGAACGTCGATGGCCGCGGCGAATCGAAGATCGAAACGGGCGTTCCGTTCTTCGATCACCTCCTCACGCTCCTGGCCAGGCACGCGATGTTCGACCTCGACGTGAAGGTCGATGGCGACATCGAGGTCGATTATCATCACACCGTCGAGGACGTCGGCCTCGCGCTCGGCGAGGCGCTGCGCGAGGCGATCGGCGACAAGCGCGGGATGACGCGCTACGGCTTTTTCATTTTGCCGATGGACGAATGTCTCGGCCGCGTCGCGGTCGATCTCGGCGGACGTCCGTTCCTCGCCTATGAGTGCGCGCCCGCGAGCCTGTATGTGCGCGACTTCAATATTCTGTTGGTAAAGGAATTCTTTCGCGCGTTCTCCAACGCCGTCGGCGCCAACGTCCACGCGAAACTCGAATACGGCGAGGAACCGCACCACGCGGCCGAGTGCCTCTTCAAGTGCCTCGCCCGCGCTCTCGACGCCGCCTGCCGCCTCGACTCCCGCGCCGCCGGCCAGGTGCCGTCGACCAAGGGCGTATTGTGACATCCGCGGCCCTGCCCGGGAGGGCGGGGAATCAGACGACAGGCCGTGACGCCGGGGTTGCGCTCCTCAAGCCCGCGATCAATGCCCGCGGGCGCGGCGCGCGCTTATGACGATCGCGTCGGATCGGTCAGGGGCTCGACGAGTTCGTGGGGAATGGACGCCTGGCTCGCGGGCAGGCTGCCGGTCTGGCGTTCGATCATGCGACGGACGCGGGGAAGCTCGGGGCCGACGTGCAGCGCGCGAAGACGCTCCGGAATGTAGGCGTCGTGCTGCGTCAGTCGGTTGTTGTGGCGTATATAGTCCAGCCACGTCGGCGTTTCATAACGTTCAACCCATACCTGGGGATTCGTGAGGTCGCGCAGGATTCTCCAGTTGCGCGCGCCGTCGCGCAGCCGGATGCGCCGCCGCTCGGCGATGGCGTGGAGAAATGCGACGACGTCCTCCTCGCGGATGATATATTCGATCGTGACCACGATCGGACCGCTGCGCGGCAGGACGGGAAGGGTGGTGGCGGGCGCTTTCCAGAGGCGCAGCGGATCGAGATTGAGCGCCTCCGATTGCTCCAGGGGCAGCCAGCGCCCGAGCGCCGCGCAAACGAGCAGCACGAGCGCCGCCGCGAGCAACGAAGTCCCCACGCCCTCGCTCGCCGCGATCACGCCCCACAGCCAGCTTCCTCCCGCCAATCCGCCGAACGCGGCCATCTGATAAATGGAAACCGCCCGCGCCACGACCCAGCGCGGGGCCGACATCTGCACCGTGACGTTGAAGGTCGAGAGCGTCAGCACCCAGCCGGCTCCGGCCAGAAACAGCGCCGCGAGGGTCACCGGCAGATGAGCGCTTATTCCGACGATCGCGGTCGCGACGGCGCTGGCGACGCAGGCCCCGCGGACGAAGGCCTCGGTGGACAACGCCCGGCGCAGCCGCGCCGTTCCCATGACGCCGGCCACGGCTCCCACGCCGAACGCGCCGAGCAGCAGGCCGTAGGTCAGCGGCCCGCCGGCGATCAGCGTTTTGGCGACGAGGGGCATCAGCGCCATGACCGCGCTCGCGCCGACACCGAAGACGACGCTGCGGACCAGGACCACCCGGATGGCGGGGGACAGCGCGACGTAGCGGACGCCCGCGGCGATCGCGATCCGAAGCGTCTCCGGGGGCAGCAACTGCGGGTTTGGCGGCCGGCGCCAGCGCGCGAGCACCGCGATCAATGCGATATAGCTGACCGCGTTCACCGCGAACGCGGCCGCGGCTCCCCCCGCCGCGACGATGGCGCCGCCGATCGCAGGCCCCGCGCTGCGCGCGATGTTGAAGCCCATGCTGTTGAGCGCCACCGCGCCGGGCAGTTCCGGGCGCGGGACCATGTCTCCCACCGAGGCCTGCCACGCCGGCGCGTTGAATGCCGCGCCGCATCCGATGAGAAAAGTGAAAAGCAGCAGCAGCCAGGGCGTGATCAACCCCGTCCAGGCGCACACCGACAAGGCGACCGACACGATCAGCATGAAAAACTGCGCGCCGAGCATGACCCGCCGGCGATCGAGGTTGTCCGCCATGGCCCCGGCAACCAGCGACAGCAACATGACCGGCAGCGTGGTCGAGGCCTGGACCAGCGCGACCATGTCGGCCGACTCCGCGATCGAGGTCATCATCCAGGACGCGCCGACCGACTGGATCAAACCGCCGAGGTTGGACACCGTGCTCGCCATCCAGACCGCCCGGAATATCGGATGGCGAAAGGGCGACAGCGCCGAGGGGCTGCGCGGCGCGCGCGTGGGTTCTGGATCGGCTTGGGCCATCGTGCGACGACGATGATCAGCGCAGATCGGGAGGCCGGTCGAATCCCAATGTGGGCAGACGGCGTTGCCCGGGCGCGAGCCGCGCCCGGGATCGACGGGCTCGACGACCGGCGCCGCCGCATGGACTGTCGCGAATGCTACGCCTGCGCCGCGCGCAGCGCGTGGCAGACGTTGCTGCCGCCGAAGCCGCTGCTGTTGTTCAACACCACGCCCGGCGCGGTCGCGATGGTTTCGCGGGGCAGCCGAAGACCCTCGCAGGCCGGGTCCGGATCGACCAGGTGCGCGTTTCCGGGGGTGAAGCCGGCGTTCATCGCCACGACGCAAAACGCCGCCTCCATCACGCCCGAGAGCGAGAGCGGGTGGCCGGTCAGGGCTTTCGTGCTGCTCACGAGCGGGCTCGCCCCCTGCTCGATAAACACCTGCCGGATGGCCAGCGCCTCGGCCTGGTCGCCGACCGGCGTGGAGGTGGCGTGCGCGCTCACATAATCGATGTCGCCTGGCGCGAGCCCGGAATCGGCGAGGGCGCGCCGCATCGCGAGCTGCAGGCCGGCGCCCTCGGGATGCGAGGTCGCGACGGAGAAACCGTCGGCCGCTTCGCCCCAGCCAGCGATTTCGGCGAGGGGCGTGGCGCCGCGCGCGGTGGCGGAATCGGCGTCCTCGAGGATCAGGGCGACCGCGCCGCCGCCGCCGACGAAGCCATCACGGCCGACGTCGAAGGGGCGCGAGGCGAGCCGCGGGTCCTCGTGAGACGACAGGGCGCGCATGCACGCGAAGGGGATGAGTGTGTCGCCGTTGAGATCCTCCGCCGCGACGACGAGCGCGCGCTGGAGCCGGCCGAGCCGGATCGCGTCGCACGCGTAGCCGAGCGCGTGGCTCGACGACGTGCAGGCGGAGGCAAAACCGCAGGCCGCGCCGCGGATGTGGAAGTGGGCGGCGAGGTTGAAATTCAGCGTGCCGGCGATCGAGGACACCACGCCGAGCGGATTCCCGCGCATGCCGCGCGCGGCGTGCATGAGGGCGAGGTTTTCGTGCAGCATCATGGCCGATCCGGCGGAGGCGCAGAACAGCCCCGTGTCTTCGTCCTGCGCGATGCCCGCCGGTTTCAGCCCGGCGTGCTCGAGCGCCTGGGTGAGCGCGCAGAACGCGTAAACGCCGTGGGGCGCGAGGCCGCGCACGGTCTCCCGCGGGATGTGGTAGCGCTCCGGCCACTGCCAGTCGCGCCACTGGATCGAATCGACGGTGAAGCCCTTGACCGTCCCGGCGACGCGGATCGGGATGTCCGGATTGTTCCAGAAAAGCGGGCGCGCGAGCCCGTGTCTGCCGGCGCGAAGATGCGCGGAGACTGTCGGCAGATCGTTGCCGATCGGGGTGATGAACCCGAGACCGGTCACCACCGCGCGCCTGTTGATCTGGCGCGCCGGCCTCACTCGCGGGGCAGGGGAGCGGCCAGTTTTTCGTCCACGAAGGAGCGAAGATCGCCAACCGTGCGCACGATCTTCAGGTCGGCGGTCTTGATCACGACGCCGAAGAGATCTTCGAGAAAGAAAACGATTTCGGCGATCGCGAGCGAATCGTAGCCGAGATCCTCGATCAGGCGCTGTTCATCCGCGAGCGGCTGGTCGGAGCCGTGCGGACTCTCTTCCGGCAGGTAGTCGAGCAGGGCCGCGAGAACGACTTTCTGGGCGGCGGCGCGGTCGTGTTCGCCACGAAAGCGCCGGTAGGCGTCGCGGACTTCCTGGGGAAACCGCGCCAACTGCGGAGGCGACTCGTTGCACACGTGGGAATGCATGGGGATTTTGGCGTGACATTGCTACCACGCGCGCGCGCCGGGCGAGAGAAAAATCAGGAGACAGGAGTCAGGAATCAGGAGACAGGAAACGCTCAGGAGGGAGGCGAAGTTCCGACGTCTGCGCGCTGTCTCCTGACTCCTGTCCCCTGACACCTGCTTTCTGTTCGCGGGCGGACTTGAACCACGTGCGCCAGCCTTCGCGGATCTCGAGGCCGAGCCAGCGGGCGAGCGCCCAGAGGACGCGGGGCAGGAGGCGGTTGTCCAGTTGGTAGCTGATAAAGGGATCGTA
Organism: uncultured Opitutaceae bacterium; assembly: GCA_964517665.1. Classification (GTDB taxonomy): domain Bacteria; phylum Verrucomicrobiota; class Verrucomicrobiia; order Opitutales; family Opitutaceae; genus Congregicoccus. The sequence goes on from CAZFCY010000018.1 coordinate 30,161, forward strand.
GCAGCCCTTGTTTTTGCGGCCCCACACGCCGCGCGCGCGGCGGGAGCGCGCCATCGCGACGAAACGCCGGTTGTAGAGCCGGAGCACCCTCGCCGCCGGGCGCGAATACGGCCGCGCAAACGGCGGGATTTCCAGGCCGGCGTCGCCGAAACGGAAGACCTGCGAGACGACGCCGAGGTAGTAGAGCCCGAGGTCCAGCCGGAACGCCAGGGTCATGAACTCGTGGTCGCCCATGTAGTAATACTTGTCCTTGTAGATCCCCTCGAACCAGCTCCGGTAGCTCGTGTGGAAACGCGCGTTGTGCCGCGCCACGCGTTCCGCCGCGGGACGGCCGCGCATGCAGCCATCGACGAGCGCGGCGGTCGCGGAGGCGGTGAACGAAATCCAGTCCATCCCCGGCGAATAGAACGGATCCATGAACGCCGCCGCATCGCCGACGAGCGCGAATCCGTCGCCCGCGAAACGGTCGGAGCAATAGGCGCAATTTCTGCGAAAGTGAACGTCGCCCTCCGTGTGCGAGGCACCTTCGAGCAACTCGCGCGCCGCCGGATGGGCGTCCATGAAGGTCTTCAGCCGGTCGCCGAGTTTCCCGCCTGGCGGCAGGTCGGTGAGACGCTGGTCGAAGACGATGCCGACGCTGGTGTCGCCGCCCTTGAGCGGGATGAACCAAGCCCACCAGCCGTCGCCCGTGATGTGGTTGGTGGCGGTGAAGCGCACAGCCTTGCAGCGGCGCGCATACTCGGGATCGCGCGTTGCGAACTCGCGCGCGTCCCAGCTTTTCACGCCTTTCCAGCGGCTCCAGCAGGCCGCGATCGGGTGCTCGTGGTTCGGTTTCAACCAGCCGTGCTTGCGCGCCAGCACGGCGGCGAAACCGGAAGCGTCGATGACCCAGCGCGGGCGCAACTCCCCGGTGTTTCCATCGCCGTCCTCCCATGCGACGCGCTGCCGGCCGCCGTCGCTCAACTCGATCTCGCGCGCCTGCGCGGGCCGCAGCAATTGCGCGCCCCCGGCCACCGCGAGCCGCAGGACTTCCTCGTCGAGCCGCGCGCGGTCCACCTGATAGCCGGGAAAGCGCACGTTGTAGGACGGGCCCGTCTCGCTGCAGTCGGTCAGCGCCTTCGTCTGGTCGTTCGCGAACCAGAAACGCATGCCCTGTTTCACGAGGTGATTCTGGTTGAGGTAATCGGTCAGCCCGAGCACGCGGCCGAGGAAATGCGCGCTGATCTCGACCGTGGATTCGCCCACGCGGCGCGAGAACTGCGGATTTTTCTCGATGATGGTGACGCGCAACTTCGGATTGCGCCGGCGAAGGAGCAGGGCGGTGGCCGCGCCGGAAAGCGCGCCGCCGATCACGACGACATCGCACGCGTCGCTGTTGTTTGGGGTATCCATGTCTCCCGCGCATCACACGCCCGAGGGTTGGTGGAGGCAAACGAGATTTGCTCTCGCCGACGCGCCGGAGTCGGTTCGAAAGTGGCAGGCAGCGCCAGCCTCCGACGTCGGCTGCCACAAGAGGACAGGAATCAGGAGTCAGGAGACAGGGGACAGATGTCAGGTCCAGTGTCTGACTCCTGACTCCTGTCTCCTGTCCCCTGATTTGTGGCAGCCGACGTCAGGAGGCTGGACGAATCTCCTTTGGTTGAAACCTGATGCACGAACGCCTCGAACATGGCTGGGCCGAGCTGGCGCGCCGCGATCCGGACGCGGTCGCGGTCATCGATGCGGCGACGGATGCCGTCGCGACCCGGCGCGCGTTGTCCGAAGGCGCCGCCGCGTGGCGAAGCGGGGAGGGAAGCGTCGTGCGCCGCGGCGATCGCGTCGTGCTCGCGGCTCCGAACAGCGCGCGCTGGCTCGAGGTGTTTCTCGCCCTGCTCGAGGTCGGAGCCGTGCCCGCGGCGCTCGATCCCGGCGAGCCGGAGGAGAGCCAGCTTGCCGTGGCCGGCGCGATCGGCGCGCGCTGGCTCTGGACGCCCGCTGGCCTGCGCGCGCTGCCCGCGCGCAGGCGCCGGACGCGGCCGGGCGAGTGCCTGATCAAGCTCACGAGCGGCACGACCGGCCGGCCGCGCGCCCATCGGTTCACGCACGCGCAGATGATCGCGGATGGGCGCCAGATCTGCCGCGCGATGGGCATCGCGCCGGAGGATCGAAATCTCGCGCTGATCCCGCTCGGCCATTCCTACGGCCTGGGCAATCTCGTCGTGCCGCTGTTCGATCAAGGCACGCCGCTCGTCATCGCCGGCAGCGCGCTGCCGCACGCGCTCGCCGCGGACATCGAGCGCCACCGGCCGACGGTTTTTCCCGCCGTGCCGGTCATCCTGCGCGCCCTCGCGCGGGCGGATGTATCCGCTTTTTCACTACGCTCGTTGCGGCTGGTGATCTCGGCCGGCGCGGTGCTCGAGGCGGAGGTTGCGGCCGCGTTTCACGAGAAGTTCGGGCGCAAGGTTCACGGGTTCTACGGTTCCTCGGAAACGGGCGGCATGTGTTACGACCGCGCGGGGGACGCGTCGCTCGAGGGGCGCAGTGTCGGCGCGCCGCTGGAGGGCGTGCGGCTGGCCTTTCGCCGCGGAGGCCGTTTCTGGATCGAGAGCGCGGCGGCGCGTTCTCCGGGCCGTCATTCGCCCGCGGACCGCGGGGAGATGAACGCCTTCGGCGAACTCGTCCTGCGCAGCCGCGCGGGCCGCGCGATCAAGCTCGGGGGCCGACGCGTGGAACTCGGCGAGATCGAAGCCGCGCTGCGCCGCCTCGAGGGCGTGAGCGAGGCATTTGCCACCGCGCACCCGCGCAAGCCGGACGCCATCGCCGCGGCGGTGGTGTCGACGCGCCCGGCCGTGGAATTGCGGCGCATGCTCCGCGGAACGCTCGCGCCGTGGAAGATCCCGGATCGCCTTCTCGTGCTGCCGGAGTTTCCCGCCACCGCGCGCGGCAAGATCGACCAGCGGCGGCTGCGCGCGTTGCTCGAGACAGAAGTCCAGGTCGATGCTCGAGCGGGCGCCGGGATCTCACCTGGAGCTTAAATTTCAACTCGAGACTTAAGCCTCAAAGCTTCACCCCGCGCGCGGTGACCTCGATCTCGATGTCGAGATTCGCCCGGCAGACGTCGGCGTGCACGACGTGGAGGCACAGGTTCTCCGCGGAAAAGGCGTCGCGCAGGACGGCCTCGACCGCGCCGAAATCCGCCGCGTGCCGCAGGTAAGCCTTCACGAAGGCGGCGTCCGCGCGATCGAGGCCGCAGTGGTCGCCGAGGCCGCAGGCGCGCGAGATCTCGCGGAGGTTTTCCAGCGTGCAACGCGTTTGCAGAAGGATGTCGCCCGCCGCGATCGACTCATGGCCGCGGACGGACGACGTGCCTGAGATGAACACATCGCGCGCGCCGGGGCCCGGCTCGCAGACCGTGGCGCGCGCGAAGCTCGGCGGGCGCGGGCCGTACTGGCAGGGATAGTCGTAGGCGGGCACCTGATGCGGGTTTTCGAAATGCCGCGCCGGTCCGGAGCTGGCGGCGAAAAGCACGATCAGCTCGTCCGCGCGGGCGCCCACGGCGGAGGCCGCGGGCAGGCGGAACTTGAACTCGCTGCCCCAGGCCGCCTCGAAGGCGAGCGAGCGCCCGCGGCAGAACGACTGGTAAATCTCCATGCCGTCACGGCCGGGCTCGTTGATGCGGGGGACGTAGTTCCAGATGCGGCAGAGTTGATGATCGCGCCCGATCAGCCGGAGGAGTTCGCCATAGACGCGGCTGGCGGCGAGTTCGCCGGTGGTCGCGCCGATCAGCGGCACACGCGCGCAACCGAGCAGGTAGCCGGGCGATTTCCAGAGGCGGAACAGATCCGAGGGAACCTCGATCGCGGTGGCTTCGGGGAAGACGATTTCGACCGGAGGGCCGCGCAGCACCGGGACGCCGAGGGGGATGTCGCTGGCTGCCGCATTGCGAGCGCCTCCGATCCGGTGCCGGAGCGGAACGCCCGCGCCGACTACGGTGGGGAGAACGGGCATGACTTAAACGTGATCGGCGATGAGAGCCGCCGCTTCCGGCGGTCGCGGAGGTGGGGTGGATTTGAGCGCTGTTTGGAGCATTGGACGAGGCATCGGCACCCCCCGGTTGAATGCCGCGGACAGGGTCGAGGCAACAGAATCTTTGACTGCGGGCGCATCGTCCGTACGTCTCGGTCCAAACCTCTCCACGCGCCATGCAAACAAAGGATGCTTTCGACCCTCTTGTCCCCGGCCTCACGCCCTTCGCCCGTCTCCATGGATTGTGATCTCATCGTCATCGGCGGCGGCCCGTGCGGGAGCACGGCCGCCACTTTCGCCACCCAGGCCGGCCTGCGCGTCGTCCTGATCGAGAAGGACGCGTTCCCGCGCTTTCACATCGGTGAATCGCTCCTGCCCGCGGGCAATGCGCTCATGCGCCGTTCCGGCGTGTGGCCGAAGGTGGAGCAGGCGGGTTTCATCGTGAAGTCCGGGGCGCGCTTTTGCACCGCGGACGGCGCGTCGGACAAGCGCATCGACTTCAGCGACGGAATCATTCCCGGGCTCGACGCGACGTTTCAGGTCGAGCGGGCGAAGTTCGATTGCATCCTGCTCGAGCATGCGCGCAGCGAGGGCGTCGACATCCGGCGGGGTTGGAAAGTGACCGCGCTCGAGCAGAGCCCCGACGACGTGACCGCCACGATCCAGTCGGCCGCCGGCGAGCGGCAGTCCATCCGCGCGCGCTGGTGCCTCGACGCGGGCGGCCGGGAGAACCACTACGCCAGCGAGTTGAAGGGCAGAATGGACGCGCCGCAACTCACGCCCCGCGTGGCGGTGTATTCGCATTTCAAGGGCGTCCTGCGCGCGCCGGATCCGACGGGCGGCGACACGATTGTGGTCCGGCTCGATGACGGCTGGTTCTGGGTCATTCCGATCGACGGGAAAACGACCTCGGTCGGGCTCGTCACCACGACCGAGGCTTTGCGCGCCAGCGGCCGGGACCCCGAGGCGGCGTTTCGCAAGGCGGTGGCGGACTCGTCTTTTTTGCGCGAGCGCTTCGTCGACGCGACGCCGGTGATGCCGTTTCGCGTCACGGCCGACTACAGCTATTTCCGCGCGGAACTCGCGCGCGGCCGCATCGTGCTGGTCGGCGATGCCGGCGGGTTTTTCGATCCGATCTTCTCGTCCGGCGTTTACATGGGCCTGTGGGGCGCGTCCGAGGCGGTCGCGATGATCGCGCGCGCGCATGCCGCCAGCCGCGCCCTCACCGCGCGCGAGTGCGCCCGCTACGCCACGAAGGTGAAACGGCACGCCCGCGTATTCGCAAAGTTGATACGCGCCTTCTACGACAACGCGAGCTTCGCGGTCTTCATGACGCGGCGCCCGCCGATGGACATCGAGCGGGGCATCAACTCGATCGTGGCCGGCCACGCGACGATGACATGGTCGCTGCGCTGGCGGCTCGGCCTTTTCTTCGCCGTCTGCTGGCTGAACCACCGTTGCCGCATGGTTCCCTTCCGCGCGATCAACGCCCGGGTCGGAAGCGCCTGAGCCGGAAAATTGTCACGTACGTTACAAAATTCCGGCTTTGGGGATCAGCCGCCGTCGTCGGCGAGATGCCTGGGCATCTGTTCGGCGGGGAGGCGCTCGATCCCGGCGCCGAGTTCCTGCAGGCGCAGGTCGATGCGATCGTAGCCGCGGTCGATATGATAGACGCGCTGGATCCATGACTCGCCCTGGGCGGCGAGGGCGGCGAGCACGAGCGCGGCGCTCGCGCGCAGGTCGCTCGCCATGACGGGCGCGCCGGAAAGCCGCGGCACGCCCTTGATGATCGCGCTCGGGCCTTCGATCGCGATGTCCGCTCCCATGCGCTGCAGCTCCGGCACGTGCATGAAGCGGTTGGGAAACACCTTCTCCGTGATGATGCTCAGCCCGGGCGTGACGGCCATGAGCGCGCCCATCTGCGCCTGCAAATCCGTGGCGAAACCGGGATGCGGCATGGTGATGACGTCGATCGCCTGCCGTGTGTGCGGCCGGTCGGCGCGCACGCGCACGCAGTCGGGCGCGGGTGTTTCGATCGGCACGCCGCACTCGCGCAGCTTGTCGAGCAGCGCCGCGAGATCCGAGCGCCGCGCGCCTTCGACCGTGACGTCGCCGCCGGTGATCGCGCCCGCCAGCAGGTAGGTGCCGGCTTCGATCCGATCCGGGATGACGCGGTGCCTCGCGCCATGCAGCCGGTCGACACCCTCGATGAGGAGCGCGTGACTGCCGACGCCCTCGATCTTCGCGCCCATCGCGATGAGCAAATGGCAGAGATCGACCACCTCCGGCTCGCAGGCGGCGCTCTCGATCCGCGTCGTTCCGGGCGCGAGCACGGCGGCCATGAGCACGTTGGCGGTTCCGAGCGCGGTGCTTCCGTGGCGCCCGCCGAGAAACACATCCGCGCCGCGCAAATGCCGGGCGTCGAGGTGAACGTAGCCGCCCTCGATCGAGGCCCCGCAGCCGAGCGCGGTGAATCCCTTCAGGTGAAGGTCGATCGGCCGCGGACCGATGACGCATCCGCCGGGCAGCGAGACGATCGCGCTGCGCAGGCGCGCGATCAACGGCCCCATCAGGCAGACCGAGGCGCGCATCTTGCGCACGAGTTCGTAGGGCGCGCGGTTCGTCAGGGTCTTCGCGGTGATCGTCCAGGTGTTCGCGCCGGATCGCTCCACCCCGGCGCCGAGATGGCGCATGATCCCGGCCATGAAGCGGATGTCGCTCAGGTCGGGGACGTTCTCGATCGTGACCGTTTCCTCGCTGAGCAGGGCCGCGGCGAAGAGCGGGAGCGCGGCATTTTTCGCCCCGCTCGCCCGGATCGTGCCCCGAAGCGGGCGGCTGCCATTGACGCGGAAGACGTCCATTGGATCCAGAGGTCAGGAGACAGGTGACAGGAGACAGAGGTCTCTCTGGTCCTGACCCCCGACTCCTGATCCCTGTCTCCTGATCGAGGCTCAGCCTTGATCGCCGCCTGATTCGCGGCGGCCTTCGCCTTCGGGGCGACGGTTGCGGCCGCCACGACGACGACGGCGGCGGCGCCTGCCATCAGGGCCTTCGCCTTCGCCGCCCGCGCGGGGCTGGTGGTGCCCCTGGCCCTGGCCGCCCGGCCGGGGACCGCGTTTGGCGCGCGGGCCGCGATCGCCACGCGGAGGCGGGCCGGCGTCGGCCGGTTTCCCGGCGTCGGCTCCACCCTCGGTTTCGCTGCTGGTGAAGATCGATTTCATCCAGCCGAGGAGACCCGGCGCGCGAGCCTTCGAGGCCGATTCTTCATCGGCCTGGCCGGCGCGGGAGGCCTGGGCGCGGGAGCGATTCTGGGAGGGGCGAAACTCCTGGACGGAGCGCGGTTGCGCGTCGGGAGCGGCGTCTTCGAACCGAAGGCGGCGCGGACGCTCCTCCTGCGCGGGCATGGGCGCAATCCCGGTGGCGGGCGGCGCGGCCTCGGGAGTTTCCAAGGGGGGCGCGCTTTCCGATGCCTCGGGGGCGGGTTCGGGAGCGGGACGATCGCGGAAGTCTCCGCGGTCCTCGCGGCGCGGGCCTCGCTCGCGTCCTTCGCCGCGATCGCGATCGCGGCCACGGCCTTCGCGGCGGTCTCCGCGTCCACCGCGGTCGCCTCGCTCGAAGCGATCGCCACGGTCCCGGCGGGGCTCCCGCGGGCCGTTGTCGTGGCCTTCCGCGGGGGCGAACTCGGCGAGGTCGCCCATTGTCGCGCGGACGGGGAGGTTGTCTTTGAGGTTGAGGTTGACGGCTTCTTCCGGTGTGAGCCCCTCGGCCGGAACGGCGGGAGCGGCTGGCCTGGCCGTGGCGCCCGATTGCGCGCCGCGGCCCATGCGCGAGTAAAAGCGCGAATGGGAGCGTGGCTGGCTGGCTGGGGCGGGGGCGGCTGGGGGCGCGGCGGGGGTCGGAGCGGCACGGGTTTCGGCGGCGTCCGACGATGTTTCTCTTGTTTCTTCGTTGGTTGACATGACGTTGCGGTTGGGGGCGGTTTTGATACTTCGCCCTGAGCAGGCCGGGCCGCCAGCTACGGCGGGGCGCCGACCATGAAGGGCAAACGTATTTTTTCCTTGCTCCGACCCGCAAATACAAAATCGGGCAGAATTTTGCCGGAGCGCGGAGGCGGGCCGGTTTGTCGGAGCTTGCGAGCGGACGAGCGGCCGGGTTAGGGACCGGACTCATGGACAAACTCGAGGAGATTTTCCGGATGCAGGAGGCGCTGAACGCCCGGATCGGCGTGAAACTGGATGGCATCGACGAGGCGGAGCGAACGAAGTGGGTGCTCAATTACACCCGCGCGATGCAGCAGGAGATGGCCGAGCTGGTCGATTCGGTGCCGTGGAAATGGTGGGCGAAATACCAGACCTTCGATCTCCAGAACGCGCGGGTCGAGGTGATCGATCTCTTTCACTTTCTCGTTTCGCTCGCGCAGACGCTCGGGATGACGAGCGAGGACGTCTTCGCCGCCTACGTGAAGAAGAACGAGGTCAACCACCAGCGTCAGCAATCCGGCTACGTGAAGAAGGACGAAGCGGATTCGAAGCACATTTAGGATCAGGAGACAGGGGTCAGATTGACCCCATTGATTCTCTCCCGCTGTCCGGTGAATTCCTCTTCACCGCGCAACCCCGCGGCCGGGAATTCTCCTGGAGATGTCAAGTCTCATGAACCCCAATTCAGGCGGGCGCCCGCCGCCTGAATTGGGGGTTCGCGACGGTTGCGCCCGGTCCGCCTGTCCTCACTCTGTGCGCGCCTTGCCGGATTCCACCCCGATGCTCCTCTCCGGCGCTCACCTTTCCCGCCCGGAGTTTCCGGATCTCCACATTGTGGTGATCGCGAAGCGCGGCTGCCTTTGCGCTCATGGTCTGGCTCGTGCGGCCAGACAGGCTTTGCCGGGATGGCGCATCGATCAAGCGCGCGCGATCGACGCGGCCCTGACGCTTCTGGAGCAAACACCCGCCGTCTTGCCGGTGATCGGGGTATCAGCGCTGGAGCATGCCTGGTGGCCGAAGCTTGTGGATCTGATTCGCAGCCGCGCGGGCCGGCCCGCCCTGGTCGTTACGAACCTCCAGAATCCCCACGTTTTGCGAGCGCTCGCGTCCATCCGCTTCTTGTCGA
>CAZFCY010000019.1:0-244 GCA_964517665.1 uncultured Opitutaceae bacterium
GGTGTTGCCCTCATCCGCACGATCGGCGCGATCGACAGCCTCAAGCTCGAGGGTGACGAAAAGGTCGGCGCCGCCATCGTCCGCCGCGCGATCGAGTTCCCGCTCCGCCACCTCTGCGCGAATGCGGGTGTCGAGGGTTCGGTCGTCGTCCAGGAAGTCCTCAAGCGCACGGGCAACGACGGCTACAACGTCGCCACCGCCAAGTACGAGGACCTCGTCCAGGCCGGCGTCGTCCACCCGACCA
>CAZFCY010000019.1:254-32246 GCA_964517665.1 uncultured Opitutaceae bacterium
CTGCAGAACGCGGCCTCCATCGCCGGACTCCTGCTCACCACCGAGTGCATGATCACGGAGATCCCGGAGAAGAAGGAAGCGCATCCCCCGGCCGGCGGCGGCATGGGTGGCATGGGCGGCATGGATTACTGATCCCTCCCGAAGTCATCCGATTCTTCAACTCGCAGCGGCGCCTCGCAAAGAGGCGCCGCTTTTTTTTCCGCACCTTTACAGCCGGCTCGGAGGAACGGCGGCAAAAAGGCGCCCAAAAAACGAGCGGCTTCCCGCCAGGGCCTTTCCGGTGTCGCTTCAGGATCTGTCGAAGCGACTGTGATCGAAGCGGCTGTGCGCCCACCATCCCGAAGGGATGAAAGCCTGTAGATAGGTTCCGGTGGTTGAGCGAAGCGACACCACCGGAACCTATCGGGCGAATGATGCATCCCGGCGGGATGCCAGACATCTTCTCAGTCCAAATAGCGTTCGTCGTAAGCCACCTCGGATTTTCGGAGGAATGCAATCAGCTCCTCGCGAAACGTCACCCGACGATGATGCTCCTCCTGGTTCGCAATATATTCGCGCACGGATTGGCGAACCGAAGCGCTGACCGTGAACGCGGCGTATCCTTCCTGCCAATTGAAGGTCTTGATTCCGCTCGTTTCGGTGACCCATACGGACGAGGATTTTTTCAACTCGCGCATAAAATCGGAAAGCCGATGGGTGGGTTTGAGGGCGATGAGCAGATGAACGTGATCGGCCACACCTCCGACACCTTGCGGAACGGCATTCAGGCCTCGAGCGCAGCCGCCGAGGTATTCGTGGAGGCGGTCGCGCCAGGCCGGGGCGATCGATGGTTCACGATGCTTGGTCGAGAAGATGATGTGATATAGAAGGTTCGTATGTGTGGACGGCATATGGAATTCGGGAAGGGCTGGCGCCCCTGCCGGGGTGCAGGTTGGTGTGCATCGTGACCGGTGGTGTCGCTTCGCTCAACCACCGGCTACAGGCTTTCATCCCTTCGGGATGATGGCTGCACAGCCGTGTGCGATCGAATGGACGCCGAAGGCGTCGCAGCCTGTAGCCGGTGGTTGAGCGAAGCGACACCACCGGAATCCATCGGGCGAACGGCGCATCCCGGAGGGATGCCAGACTCTTCGCGACGTTTAATGATGCGCTTCGGGCGCAGCTCACGGCTCGCGAATCTCGGGCCGGGAGATCGAGGTCACATGGCGGGACCATCCTGCAAACAACCCGCTTGGCATCCTTCGCATTCGGAGTCCGAATGCCGGCTGCTGATGGAAGTTGTTTTTCTAGGGACGGGGACCTCGCAGGGCGTGCCGATGATCGCGTGCGATTGCGCGGTGTGCGCGTCGAGCGATCCACGCAACCGCCGCGGGCGGCCGTGCATCCACGTGGTCATGGGCGGGTTGCACATCCAGGTCGATGCCGGCCCGGAGTTCCGGCAGCAGTGCATTCGCGACCGTATTCCGCGCGTCGATCTTTTCCTGCTCACGCACGGTCACGCCGATCACATTCTCGGGATGGACGATCTGCGCCGGTTCTGCGATCTCCGCGGGTTCGAAGGCATCCCGGTTTACACGACGGCGCACGGGGTGGAGCGCATGCATCAGGTCTATCCGTATGCGATCGGCGCGCGGCCGGCGTTCAAAGGCTATCCGGCGTTCATGTTGCACGAGATGCCGAAGCTCCTCGATCTCGGCGTCGGCACGGTGCGTTCGACGTTGCTCCCGCATGGCTCGATCCGGGTCATGGGCCTGGTCTTCGAGGAGGCGGGGACCGGGCGCAAGTTCAGCTACTACACGGACTGCAAGGAAGTGCCGGCGGAGGCGCGCGAGCTTGCCCGGGGGTCCGATGTGGTCGTGCTCGATGGACTGAGGCCCGAGGCGCATCCCACGCACATGTCGATCGGCGAGGCGATCGAGGTGGCGGGCTCGATCGGAGCGCCGCGAAACTACCTCACGCACATGACGCACGCCGTCGATCACGGGCCGACGGAAGGCACGCTCCCGGACTTCGTGCGGCTGGCCTACGACGGACTGAGGATCGTCGTCTGAGCAGCGGATCGTGAGTGGCGGGTAGCCGGAAACGAGGAGCGGGAATGAAACATTCGCTTCCTCAACCCGCGCGGCGCGCGCCTCTCGATTCTCTTCTCGCTACCCGCCTCCCTCTTCCCGCTACTTTTTCCCACGCATGGAGGCCATCGTAACACAGGATTTTCTCATCGCGCTTTGTCTGTCGATTGCGGCAGGGACTTTTCTGGTTGCGTTGGCGCACATCCTCAAGGTGCCGTCGATTGTCCTGCTCCTGTTGGGAGGCATCGGCCTGGGGCCGGAAGGTCTGGGACTGATTCGCCCCGAGGTCTTCGGCGACGCGCTGCCGGCGCTGGTTTCGTTTGCGGTCAGCGTGATCCTGTTCGAGGGCGGGCTGACCCTGGATCTGCGCGGGTTCGCCCAGGCCTCGCGGGTCATCCAGCGGCTCCTGACCATCGGGGTGCTGGTGACCTGGGTCGGAACGGCGGCGGCGATCTACGGCGTCTATGGATTCGACCTTCGCTATTGTTTGTTTGCGGCGAGCCTCGTGATCGTGACCGGGCCGACGGTGGTCCTGCCGCTGCTGCGGCGCATTCACATCCAGCCGCGGTTGCACAGCATTCTCGTTTGGGAGGGCGTGTTGATCGACGCCATCGGTGTCTTCATCGCGCTGCTTTGTTTCGAATGGATCGTGGCGGGCGACGGGCCGCAGGCGGTGCTACATTTCCTCACCCGGGTGTTCGCGGGCGTGGCGATCGGGGTGGCGGGCGGATTGTTGATCGACCTCGCCCTCCGGTGGCGGCTGGCGCCGGAATCGCTCGTCAACATCGTCGCGCTCGCGGGGGCGGTGCTCGTGTTCGGGCTCACGGAGTGGGTGATGCCGGAGGCGGGGCTGATGTCGGTCACGGTCGCGGGCCTGGTCCTCGGCTGGCGTCATCCGGTCGAGCTGAAGCAGATCAAGCGGTTCAAAGGGGAACTGACCGAGCTGCTCATCGGCACGCTCTTTGTCATCCTCGCGGGCCGGCTCGAGATCGAGCGGTTCATCGAATTCGGCGCGAAGGGCGGCGCGCTGTTGTTGCTCATGTTGTTTGTCGTGCGCCCGCTCAACGTGCTGGCCTCGGCGGCGGGCTCCGATCTGACATGGCGCGAGCGCGTTTTCCTGTCCTGGGTCGCCCCGCGCGGCATCGTGGCGGCTTCGATGGCCTCGCTTCTCGCGCTCGACCTCGTGCGGCTGGAGTCGGAGTTCGACTCGGTTTTCATCGAAACGTTCGTCTATTCCGTCATCGCCGCGACGGTGATCCTCCAGGGCTTTTCCGCCGGGTTTGTGGCGCGGCTGTTGAAGCTGCGCAAAGCGGAGGCGACCGGCTGGCTCGTGGTCGGCGCGCACCGGCTGGGTTGCGAGATTTCCCGGTTCATCGCGAAGGCCGCCGGCGTCGAGGTGACGCTGATCGATTCGAATCCGCGACTCACGGCGGACGCGGCCTCGACCGGGTTGCGGGCGATCCATGCGAACGCGCTGGATGTCGACGTCATGCGCGACGACGAACGTTTTCAGCGCGTGGGGCAGGTGCTCGCCGTAACCGACAACGTGGAGTTGAACGAACTCGTCTGCCAGCGCTGGAGCGAACACGTGGGGCGCGATCGTCTTTTTCGCTGGGCAGCGGGGCGCGCGACACCGGCGACGCCGACCGCGCCGACCGAGGGGCGCGTGGTCCTGGAGCGCCTTCCGCGCCCCGCGCTGGCGAGCGCCGAGGTCCGGCGCGGCGAGGCGGTCGTCTCGGAGATGACGTTTGCGGAAAACAACCCGCCACCGCCGGACGCGCATGTGCTCGCGGTCGCGCGCAAGGACACGGTCGTCGTCGATCCACTCCACACTGCCTTCACCTTCCGGCCGGGCGACCGGCTTCTGGCCATCCGCCGCTCCGCGACGTTTCTCGTCCGCGGCCTCATGGAAGGCGGGGTGATGGACCCCGGCGAGGCGACAGTGGAGACGATTCATCGCCAGCTCGCCGAGCATGCGGCGCGACTCGAGCCGAAGATCAACGCCGATGCGCTCCTTGCCGATCTGGTCGAGCGCGAGCGTGTCATGCCGACTTTTCTCGGTCACGGAGTGGGCGTGCCGCACGCCTTCGTCAAGGGCCTGACGCGGCGGATCGTCGTGCTCGCGCGCCTGCGCGAAGGCCTCGCCGCGCCGGAGCAGGCGGAACCCGTGAGGCTTCTCTTTCTCATCGTGAGTCCGCCCGGCGACCCCGAGGGACATCTCGCCACCCTGGCGGACGTGGCGCGTGTGTGCGCGAGCGAGGAGACGCGGGGAAAACTCCTCACCGCGAGCGGCCCGGAAGAAGTCATCGCGACAGCGCGCGCCGCGCTGGAGTGAAGAAGAGCGGGCGCATCCGCCTTCGCGTTGCATCCTGCGCGTGGCGGGTGGGGTGAATCCCCTGAAAAACGTCGAAACGTTGGTGAAATCCCCTGAGTAGATCCCTCGTGGCTTGGTGGCGCTTGCCGGCGGTCGTATGCGCAGGGAGGGGGCGGTTTCCCGAACCGCCTTCGAGATTCACATGCGCGCACACTCTTTTTCCGTCTTCCGTCCCCGCCTGATCCGCCATGCCCTGAAAGCCGTCGCCGCCGCGGCGCTGCTGTCGCCCGGCCTCGCGCTGGCGCAGCCGGTCGCGCCGGCGCGCCCCGCGGCTCCGCGCGAGATCGGCCGCGAGATCACGAAGGCCGCTTCGGTTTTTTCCGCTGCGGCAACGCCGGCCGGCCTCGCCGTCGACACCGCCAATCGCGAGGAGTCGCGGCTCTTCTTTCAGGCGATCTACTCCGCCTCGGAAAACGTCGCGATGGACTGGACGGGTTCCTACGCCTCCTCGGATCCGGTCGTCGCGGCCGGCGACACCGGCGCCGCCTTCAAGGATGCCGTGCAACTGCGGGTCAATTTCTTCCGAGCCATGGCCGGCGTGCCTGCGAACGTGACCTTCGACAGCGGCTTCAGCGCCAAAGCGCAACTGGCCGCCGTGATGATGAGCGTGAACAACGCCATCCCGCACTATCCGGCGGCAGACTGGGATCTCTACACCGCCGATGGCGCCGAGGCCGCCGGCAAGTCGAACCTCGCGCTCGGCATCGCGGGGCCGGCCGCGATCGATGGATACATCGCCGATCCCGGCGCCGGCAACGAGGCGGTCGGCCACCGCCGCTGGGTGCTGTATCCACAAACCCAGGACATGGGCTCCGGCGATGTTCCGGGCGGCGCGACGCTTCCGGCCGCGAACGCGCTCTGGGTTTTCGACGAAAACGGCGGCGCCCCGCGCCCCTTCGTGCGCGAATCGTTCGTCGCCTGGCCCTCGCCGGGTTACATGCCGTATCAGGTCGTCTACCCGAGGTGGTCGATCTCGTATCCCGGCGCGGACTTCAGCGCGGCGGCCGTGACAATGACTCGCGATGGCACAGGCGTGCCGGTCGCGCTCGAGCCGGCCACGAACGGCTACGGCGAGAACACGCTCGTCTGGATCCCGGATGGACTGGACACGTCTTCGACGACACCGCACGAGCGTCCCTCCGCGGACGTCGCCTATGAGGTGACGGTTTCGAACGTCGCCATCGGTGGCCAGCCGCAGTCGTTTTCCTATTCCGTGATCGTCTTCGATCCGGATACGGCCGGGCCGGACACGGAACCGGTTGCGATCACCGGACCGGCGAACCCGTTTGTCGGAGAGGTCAACACCTACTCGGTCGGCGGGCTTTACTACGCGACCGGTTTTCAATGGCGGACGGTGTCCATAAATCCGTACAGCGCGGTCGAGGGCGCGGAGAACGGCGGCGTGGGGTTGAGCATCACCTCCACCGGAAGCTACGACGTCATCACGACTTCGGCGAAAGCGTCCGGCTCCGCCGGCTTTCATCTCGCGCATCCCACCGTGGCGACGCAGATCGTGGAGTTGGACAGGACCTTCCTCGGCTCCACCGGCGCGCAGATCGCCTTCCAGAGCCGGCTCGGCTGGGCCACGAGCGATCAAGTGGCGCGCGCGCAGGTCTCCCTCGACGAAGGCGCGACGTGGTCGGACGTCTTCACGCAGAGCGGCACTGGCGGGCGCGGCGAGTCGAGCTTCAGCCTTCATGGTGTGTCGCTTGCGGGCCTGGACGGTCGCACTTTTCGCGTGCGTTTCGCCTACACCTTTTCTGGCGGGAGCTACTATTCGGGCGCGAGCGCGGACGTCGGTTGGTCCTTCGACGATATTGCGCTCACCGGCGTGGAGAGCGTCGAAGCCGAAGCGACGAGCGCGACGGAAACGGGCAACCAGTTTTCTTTCACGCCCGCGACGACCGGCGATTTCGCGTTGCAGGCGCGCGGTGTTTTTTACGGCGCGCATCCACTTTCCTGGGGGCCGATCGAGCGGGTGTCCGCGATGGTCGCGACGCCGACCGCGCCCTCCTTTTCGCTGCAGCCGGCAAGCCAGACGGTCGAGCCGGGCGCGAACGTGACCTTCACGGTGGGCGTGAACGGCTTCCCCGCGCCGCAGCTTCAATGGTTCAAGGACGGCGGCCAACTGCCGGGCGCGACCTCCGCTTCGCTGAGCCTCCTTGCCGTCGGCGCGGCCGACGCCGGTTCTTACACCGTCGTTGCGACCAACTCCGTCGGCGCCGCCACGAGCGCCGCCGCGGCGCTCGTGGTCGGAAACGTGCCCGCCGCGCCCTCCATCCTCGTGCCGCCGAAAAGCGTGAGGGTGGTCGAAGGACAGCCGTTTGCGCTGAGCGTGAGCGCGAGCGGGTATCCGCAAATCAACTACGAATGGAGGCGCGACGGCTCTGCGCTTTCGGGCGCGACCCTTGCCACGCTCTCCGTCGCGTCGGCGTCGAGCGCGCACGCGGGCGACTACGAGGTCGTGATGTCCAACAGCGAGGGAACAGTCGCGAGCCCGGTCGCCACGGTCGCCGTTTTCCCGGCCCTGGCGATCGCCACGCAGCCGGCGAACCGGGCGATCAGCGCGGGGCAGTCCGCCACGCTTTCGGTCTCCGCGACCGGAACCGGGCTTGCCTACCAGTGGTATGCCGGGGCCGCGGGCGACACGAGCGCGCCGATTTCCGGCGCCGTCAACCCGGCTTTCACGACGCCGCCGCTCGATCGCTCGACGCGCTTCTGGGCGCGCGTTTCCTCGCCGGCCCAGACGGTTTACAGCAGCGCGGCGCTTGTCGATGTCGTCACGCCCGCGCGCTGTTTCTTCGGAACCATCGGAAATTCGGGCGAGGGGCTTTTCGGTTTGATCGCGCGGCCGGACAACTCCGCGTCGTTCATCGGATGTATCCAATCTTCGGGTACGCTGATCGAGGGACGGGCCGTTTCGATCGGCGCGGGCGGCGCGTTCAGTTTCGACGGAGGCGCCGGGATCGGAACGATCTCCGGCGCGATCACGAATCAATCCGTCGCGGGCGCGATCGGCGCGCCGGCTCTCGCGTTTGCCGGGAACGAAGTCGCCACCGCGGGCGCGGCAGCGGCGTTTGCCGGCCTCATCGAAGCCGTGCAGGCCAACACCGCCGGGGACCGCGTCCTCGTTCTGGCCGGGCCCGACGGGCCCGCGCTGGTCATGTCTTCGCGAAACGGCGTGTGGTCGGCCGCGATGCTTCCGGTGAGCGTCGCGGGCTCGATCGGCGGCACGCTTCCGGATGGCCAGGCGCTTGCGTTGAGCATGAGCGCGACGACGGGGCGCATCGCCGGCACGACGACTCTCGCGGCGGCGGAGTGGCGCGTCTCCGGCGCGCGCTCCGGTTTCCAACTCGAGCGGCGCATCGACAATCTCTCCGTGCGCGCCCAGGTGAGGCAGGGTCAGGGCATCATGATCACGGGCTTTGTGGTTTCGGGCGCGGGCACGAAAAACGTGCTCATCCGCGGCGTCGGCCCGGGGCTCGCGCAGTTCAACGTCGTTTCACCCCTCGAGGATCCGGTGATGCAGGTGTATCGGCAGGCGGCCGGCCAGTCGACCCCGATCGCGGACAACGACGACTGGAGCATCGCGGAAAACACGGGCTCGCTCGCGGCGGCCGCGAGTTTCACCGGCGCCTTCGACATCGAGTTCGAAGGCCGCGACGCCGGGCTGCTGCTCGCGCTGCCGGCCGGAGCTTACACCGCGCACCTGAGCGGCAAGGACGGCGGCGTCGGAGCCGCGATCGTGGAAATCTACGATGCGGATGCCGCGGTCGGCGCGGCTTCAACCGCCAGCCTGGCGAACATTTCCATGCGCGGCGAGGCCGGCTCGGGCGGCGATCTCATCATCGCGGGATTCGTCGTCTCAGGAGCCGCGCCGAAGAAGCTGCTCATCCGCGGCATTGGACCCGAGCTGGGTCAAAACCCTTTCAACGTCACGGGATCCCTCGCGAATCCGGTGCTTCGACTGTTCCAAGGAGCCAAGCAGATCGCGGTGAACGACGACTGGGATGCGGCCGGAAACGCGGAGGCGGTGGCCGAAGCCTCGGCCACGGTCGGCGCCTTCCCGCTGCAGGCGGACAGCGGCAGTGCCGCGTTCGTCATCTGGCTGGAGCCCGGGAGCTTCACGGCCCAACTCGGCAGCGACGATGGCTCGAAGGGTGTCGCGATCGTCGAGGTCTACGAGATGCCGTGAAGGGGGCGACCCGGGTAGGAGCGGCTCTAGCCGCGATGCGCCGACCAATCGCGGCTGAAGCCGCTCCTACCTCGAAAAATCGCGCGTATTCATTTTTCGGGCACGCGCATCGGGATCGGCGGGATGCGGACGTGCACGCGGGCGCCGTCCTCGTCGATGCCGTGGAAGCTGCCCTCGGCGGTGGCGTCGCCGGCGGTGAGGTGAAAACTGTTATAGGAAAACGATTCGCCCGGGGCGAGGCGCGGGGTTTCGCCGACGATTCTGTCGCCCTCGATCACGGCGCGCTTTCCGGAGGCGTCGATCACGATCCACTTCCGGCCCAGCAGGGTCACGCCGCGTTTCGAGCGATTGTGGATGGAGAGATGATAGGCGAAAACATGCGGCTTTCCGGACGGGTTGTCGCCTTGGCCGGGCAGGTATTCGAGCTTGTCGAGTTCGACTTCGAGTCCGGGCAGCTCGCGGCTGCTGGAAGGGTCGGACATCGGCTCAGCCACCGGCGACGATGCGCACGATCTCGAGCACGTCGCCGTCGTTCAGGAACGTTTCACGCGCCTCGCCCGGCGTGAGCGCGGCGCGGTTGCGCTCGACCACGACCTGCTTCGGGGAAAGGCCGACCGACTCGATAAACGCATCGAGTCGCTGCGGCTCCGGCACGTCGTAGCGTTTGCCATTGGCGGTGATGGTGATCATGGGAGAAGAGGGAGGTTTGACCACAAATGGACACAAATCAGATTTATAGCCCCAAAAAGGAGAAACAACTTTTGTGCTTCTTGCGGCTATATAAATTTGCGTTCATCTGCGTTCGTTCGCGTTAAAATATCGACGCCCGGCACATCAGCGCGGACGAGCGCCTGGTCGAAATCCTTCCACACGGGCTCGTAGCCGTGGCGGCGGATCATGGCGGCGATTTCCTGCGGTGGCCGCTCGTCGGCGATGTGGAACTGCTCGCCGGGTTGTTCGCTGCTGGGTGTCCAGGTGGTTTCGTCGAAATGGTTGCTGTAGCCGCCCGGTTCGGTGCTCGAGCCGGCGCTCATCGTCGTGATGCCGAGCGGGACGAGGCCGTCGCGCAAGGCCGGCGCCTCGCGCGTCGAAAGCACGAGGCCGGCGTGCGGGAGGAGGAGGCGGAACGCGGCGACGGTCTGGACCAGCTCGCGGTCGCTCATGTGAAACTTCGGGGCAAACCCGCCCGCGGCCGGGCGCATGCGCGGGAGGCTGATGTTGACCTGCGCCTTCCAGCACGCGCGCAGGAGATGTCGCGCGTGCGCCGCGACGGAGAGCGCTTCGAAGCGCCAGTCGTGCAGGCCGAAAAGCGCGCCGATCCCGAGGCGGCGAAAGCCCGCGGCGTAGGCGCGCTCGGGCGTGTCCATGCGCCATCCATAATGTTTCTTCGGACCGGCGACGTGCAGGTCCTTGTATGTCGTCTCGTCATAGGTTTCCTGATACACGACGAGCCCCTCGGCGCCGGCGGCGACGAGCGGGATGTAATCCTGCGTCTCGAGCGGCCCGAGTTCGAGGGCGAGGCCGGGCATGATCGGGAGGAGGCGGCGGATGACTTCCCCGACATATCCATTCGACACATACTTCGGGTGCTCGCCCGCGACGATGAGGAGCGAGCGGAAGCCGCGCGCCGCGAGCAGGCGCGTCTCGCGCTCGACCTGATCGACGGCGAGCGTGATGCGCGGGATCACGTTGTTGCGCGAGAATCCGCAATAACGACAGATGTTGACGCACTCGTTCGATAAATAGATGGGCGCGAAGAGCCGGATGGCGCGTCCGAAGAAGCGTTGGGTGATCGCTTGCGAGAGCGCGCAAAGCTCCTCGAGGTGACGCCCGGCGGCGGGCGAGAGCAACACGGCGAAATCCTCGAGCGATCCCGCCCGGCCACGCGCGATGACACGCCGCACATCGGTTTCGGAAGCCTCGCGCGCGCGCGCCCCCCAGGCGGTGAAGTCGAGCGTCGGATGAATCTGCGAGAAGGTCATCGGCTTCGCCGAGGTCGAAGGTCGAAAGTCGGAGTAGTGAGGCGCCGCAGGCGCGGTGTATGATGACTTGAGACTTGTGACATGGGACTTTTGACTGCGCGCAAAGCGCGCTAGCCAAGAAACGAGGTGAGCGGGCTGGTCGCGATGGCGTGGCGCGAGGTTGTCCCGAGTCCGAGTTCGCGCGCGACTCTTCCGGCCTGGACCGCGGCGGCGAAGGCCTGGCCGGCGACAATCGGATCGGCCGCGATCGCGATGGCGGTGTTGACGAGAACGGCGTCGGCCCCGATTTCCATCGCGGCGGCGGCGTGCGAGGGCAGGCCGATGCCGGCATCGACCACGACGGGAACCTGCGCCTGCTCGATGATGATCTCGATCTGCGCGCGCGTTTCGAGGCCGCGGTTGCTGCCGATGGGCGAGCCGAGCGGCATGACCGTCGCGACGCCGACGTCCTGCAGCCGGCGCGCGAGGACGGGATCGGCGTTGATATAAGGCAGCACGATGAAGCCTTCCTTCACGAGAATCGTCGCGGCCTCGAGCGTCTCGATCGGATCGGGGAGGAGGTGGTTGGGGTCGGGATGGATCTCGAGTTTCACCCAGTTGGGCAGACCGGCGGCGACGGCGAGCCGGGCGAGGCGCACGGCCTCGGCGGCGTTCATCGCGCCCGCGGTGTTCGGAAGCACGAGGTAGCGGTCGGATTCGAGGAAGCGCAGGATGTCGGCGTAGGGATCGTTTCGGCCGGAGAGATCGGCGCGCTTGAGCGCGACCGTGACGAGTTCCGTGCCGCTGGCGCGGAGGGCCTCGCGCATCAGCTCGTTGCTGCTGAATTTTCCAGTGCCGACGAAAAGCCGCGACTGAAACGTGCGATCGGCAATGCGGAGCGGTTCGGTGGTCATAAGGTGTAAGAGCGCAAGGTGTAAGAGCGTAAGCGGAGAATCCAGTAGTTGAACACGGAAGAGGTCGAAAGACGAAAGTCCCAGGTCGAAGACGCGGACGGGGACGCCCGCGGCCACCTCTTGCTTAAACCGTACGCTCTTGCACGCTTGCGCTCTTACAAAATGACGTGGATCGATCTCAGCGCGGTGATCATCATGGGCCTGGCGGGCTCGGGTCATTGCGTGGGCATGTGCGGCGGGTTTGCCCTGGCGATCGGTCGAGGCGCGCCGGGGGCGGGGTCGCTCACGCTGCGCCATGCGGCCTACACGGCGGGCAAGGCGCTCACGTATGTTTTTCTCGCCGTCCTGCTCACGGCGGGGCTCGGCATCGTGGGGCGCGCCGGCTGGTTTTCGTCGGCGCAGATGGCGCTCTCGATCGCGGCGGGGGTGTTCATGATCGCGTACGGCCTCGCGCAGGTGGTCGAGTGGCGCCTCGGCGGATGGTGGCGGCGCGTGATCGAGCCCCTGCCGGGTTGCCGCGCCTTCGCGGCTGTGGCGCGCACGCCGGGTCCGCTCGCGGCCTTCGCGACAGGCTGGCTCAACGGCTTCCTTCCGTGCGGCCTCCTGCTCGGCGTGCTGATGTATCTCGCGAGCCTGTGCTCGGTTTCCGGCGCGGCCCTGGGCGCGGCGGTGTTCGGGCTCGCGACCTTTCCCGGGCTCTACGTCTTTGGCCTGGCCGCGCACGCCTGGACGCCGAAATGGCGTCGTGCGCTCGTGCGGATTTCGGGCGCGATGCTGGTGTTGTTTGGCGCCATCACCCTCGCGCGGGCCTTCCCCGAAGGCCGGCATTGGCTGCACCACGAACTCCTTCCGGGCGTCGTGACGACAGTGAAGGATTGGTGCGGGATGTAGGGGAGGAAGAAATTTCGTAACGTACGTTACAGAATCGCGACTCTGCTCCCTTCCGGCTACTCGCTACTTTTTATCTCTACACTGCTTTCGTGAGGATGCGGGGGTTGCGCTGGCTTTGTTCGAAGGCCTGGAGGCGCGCGGCTGGGAGGGCGGCCTTGGTCGTTTCGGTGAAGCCGCAGACGGCGCTGAAGAAGGTGAAACTCTGTGTGCTCAGCGCGATCACCTGGGTGGCGCCGCGCTGCTTGGCTTCGAGGCAGGCGAACTCGATCATCTTTTTGCCGATGCCGCGCCGGTGATGGAACGGCAGGACGTAAAGCGAGCCGATTTCGGCCACTTCCGGCTTGTCCGGATAGAAGGTGAGCGAGACGCAGGCGATGAGGTTTTCATCGATCTCGAAGACGTAGAAGTTGTCGATGTTGCGCTCGACGGCCTGGAGTGTGCGATGCACCAGCTCCTCGCGCTTCACGGCGTGGCGCGTGAGGTTGTAGATCCGGCGCGTGTCGCGGCGCGTGGCCTTGCGGATCTGCTGGTAGTCGTTGCCGTAAACGAGCGTGCCCACGCCTTCGTTGGAGAATACCTCCGAAAGCAATGCGTCGTGGATGCGCCCATCGACGAGATGCACTCGCGGGACTCCGGCGCTGATGGCGCGCACGGCGTGCTGGGCCTTGCTGTGCACGCGCGAATCGACCGCGTCGGGTTGCGTGGCGAGGAGGCCGGAGAGTTCGTCGAGGCCGATCTGGCGGCGGAGTTCGCCGCGGATTTCGAATCCGGCGTGCGGCGCGAGGAAGACGATCTTGGTGGCGTGCAACTCCGTGGCGAGTTCGGTCGCGAGCAGGTCGCTGTTGATGCGCAGGGAATGCCCGTCGCGATCGAAGCCGATCGGCTGGATGATCGGGATCGCGCCGGCGCTGATCAGGTGGGTGATGAAGTCGGTGTCGATGCGATCCACCTTGCCGCTGAACTGGTGGTCCACGCCCTTCATCACGCCGACGGGCGCGGCGCGCACGCAGTTGGTGATGGCGCATTTCAAGCCGCTCTGGGTCAGCCCTTCGAGGATCTGGTGGGAGACGCGGGACGAGGCGCGGATGGCGAGATCGAGCGTGGCGGCATCGGTCACGCCGGAGCCGTCCGTGTCGCTCAGGGGGATCTGGCGGATGACGGAAAGTTCCTTGAGCTGGTGGCCGATGCCATGAACGAGCACGACCTTGATCTGCAGGCTGCGCAGCACCGCGACATCGAGCAGCAGGTTGGGCAGGTTTTCGTCGGCGACGATGACGCCATCGAGCGCGATGACGAAGATCTGCCCGTGAAACCGCGGCACATAGTTCAGGATGCCGCGAAGGTCGGTTGGCTTGATGGGCGCGACGGACTGCCCCGGTGCGTTCATGGCGGGTTTGTGAAAGATCGCGCCGAGGTCGTCAATGGCCGGACCCGGTAAAAACCGCCATCTGTGGCCGCCGGCGTGAGGAGGCTGGATTCACCGTCGCGCTCCGGACCAGCCTCCTCACGCCGGCGGCCACGGGTTCACCACGAGAAACCAATAACGACCGGCACGTAGTAGATCGAGAGGACGCCGAACCTGACCTTCCCGAAATCCTTCACGAACGCCTGAGTTTTGATGATCGACTTCTTGCTTTCCACGCGATGCCGGGCAGCGAAGAGCCTGTCCAAGTCCTGGATCTGTTTTTCTTCAGTGAAACTGCGCGCCCGCACGACCATCTCCGGAAGGCTGACGAGATCGGGATCGTTCCATGTCTCCGTAGGCTCCGTAGGCGCGGCCTGATGGATGGGCGCGGTCTCGACCAGCGATCCGTCCTCCGCGAAGTAGCGTTGGACAAACTCGTCGCATAACGCGTCCTTCCATCCCGAATACGTTTCCGTCTCCGCTTTCACGCCAAGAACGCCGATGGCGGTGACAGCGAAAAGAACTGTGGCGCGTATCGGGTCCATGGGCAATGCGGGGGGCGGCAAGGCAGGCTGGCCGCGAGCCCCGTGAAGTCAATCGAGGTTCCGGCGCCGCCCTGCGGGAATGCGACGAGCGGACGTTGCGCGAGATCACTCGACGACGAACGGCCAGGTGAATGCCGCGTCCGCGCAATGGAGCGTCGCGGTCCACTCGCCGGGCGCGAGCGATTCGGTCGGGAGCGCGATTTCGAGCGTGCCTTGCGCGGGCGTCGGCGCGGCGTCGAGCCCGGGACGTTTTTCGTTCTGGAGAAACAGCCAGAGGTGTTGATCCCTCGCATAGGCGAGAAACTCGCCGAGGCGTTGCGGTTGCTGATCCTCGCCGAATTGAAACGCGATGCGCCAGGGCCCCGCCGCGCGGACTGTGGCCGGGGCCAGCACTTCGATCGGCGCGCGCGCCAGCTCGGGCCGCGCAGGGATGACGAGGACGAGTTCGATCGGCAGCTCCTTTTCGAGTCTGCCCGGCGCCGGGCTGCGCGAGATGGAGGCGCGCGGCGCCTGCGCGGTTGCGTCTGCCGCCTCCGCGGGCGTGAAGGCGGTGTAGAGCCGCGTCCAGTCGAGCAGCGCCTCCTCTTTCACGTTCTCGCGACGCTCGAGCGCCTCCGCCCAGGGTTCGTGCGCGCCGTTTTCTTTCCGGTAACCGAGGTTGATCAGCGTGTAGGCGACGATGTAGACGCCGATCGCGGCGGCGATCCACGTCATCGGCCAGGGCTTTCGTTTCTTGGGAGCGGGAGAGGGAGACGGAGCGTTTTCCATGCGCGGAAGGCGCCGTAGATGCGCCCGGCGGCGTGTCATGGCAAGCGCCGGGGTTCGACGCAGGGCCGCGAAGGTGGCCGGGCGAGTCCCTTCGCCCGTTGTTCGGAACAAGATCGGCGGACGCCCGCCAAACAGCGCGCGGAGGGACCTGCGCGGCCACCTGCGGCATTCAAATGCGCCTTGCGACGCGCGGGCGCGGCTGGCAGACCCGTCCGTTTCCCAATCGGATGAAACTCTGGTCGCACACTTACATCCCCACGTTGAAGGAAAGCCCGGCCGAGGCCGAGATCGCTTCGCACCAGTTGCTCCTGCGCGCCGGACTCGTGCGCAAGCTCGGCGGCGGCATCTACACCTACCTGCCGCTCGGGCTGCGCGTGCTGGAAAAGATCAAGCGGATCTGCCGCGAAGAGATGGAGGCGGGCGGCGCGATCGAGCTGCTCATGCCGCACATCCATCCGGTGGAAACGTGGCAGAAAGGCCCGCGCTGGGACGCCGTGCGCGAGGTGATGTTCAGCGCCGGAAGCGCGTCCGCCGCGGCGAAGCCGGCGAGCGATTTCCAATACGTCCTCGGCCCGACGCACGAGGAGGTGATCACGCCGCTCGTGGCCTCGGAGATGAACAGCTACCGCGACCTGCCGCGCAATTTCTTCCAGATCCAGACCAAGTTCCGCAACGAGATCCGCCCGCGCTTCGGGCTGATGCGGGCGCGCGAGTTCATCATGAAGGACGGCTACAGCTTCGACGCGACCGACGAGGGCGCGAACGAAAGCTACCGCAGGATGGAGGCGGCCTACCGGCGTTTCTTCGCGCGCTGCGGGTTGAAATACATCGCGGTCGAGGCGGACACCGGCGTCATGGGAGGCGCGTTTTCCCACGAATTCATGGTGCCGGCCGAGATCGGCGATGACGACGTCGTCTATTGCCAGGAAAGCGGCTACGCGGCCAATCGCGAGAAGGCGACCAGCGGCCTCGTGCCCGCGGACCTGACCGATGCCGCGCCCGCGGGCGAGATCGAGGAGTTCGCCACGCCGGGTGTCACGACGATCGCCGCGCTCGCGAAGGAGCCTTACGGCGTCGCGGCGTCGCGGCAGTTCAAGACGCTCGTTTTCTTCAGCGAGGGGAAACTCTTCGCCGTCGTCCTGCGCGGCGAGGACGAACTCGAGGAGGCAAAGCTGGGCGCGCTCGGTTTCTCGCTCCCGCGGCCGGCCACGCCCGAGGAAATCGCCCCGGTCATGGGCGCGAAGCCCGGCAGCCTCGGCGCGGTGCGCGGCACGATCAAGGACGAGACGGCGCTGGCCGGCGTGTTCATCGATCATGCCGTGCGCCTCATCGGCAACGGCGTGACCGGCGCGAACAAGGACGGTTTCCATCTGCGCAACGTGAACGTCGCGCGCGATCTCGTCGTGACGCGTTTCGGCGATTTCCGTCGCGTGCGCGCGGGCGAGCCGTGTCCGCGCTCGGGCAAGCCGCTCGCGATCGCGCGCGGCATCGAGGTCGGGCACATTTTCAAGCTCGGCACGAAATACAGCGAGGCCTTCGGCGCATATTACACTGACGACAAGAAGGAGAAGCACCCGATCGTGATGGGCTCCTACGGCATCGGCATCAGCCGGACTTTTCAGGCCATGATCGAGCAGGGGCACGACGGCGACGGCATCATCTGGCCGTGGCCGGTCGCGCCGTATCACGTGTTGATTTGCGTGCTCGATCCGCAGTTGCCCGAGGCGATGGAAATGGTCGCGCGTCTCGCCGCGATCGCGGAAAAGGCGGGCGCGGACGTGCTCGTCGATGACCGCGCCGAGCGGCCGGGCGTTAAGTTCAAGGACGCGGACCTGATCGGCATTCCGCTGCGGGTCACGGTCAGCAGCCGTGGCTTGAAGGAGGGCGTGGTCGAGCTAAAGTGGCGGACCGAAAAGCAGTTTGCCAGGGTTCCGGTGGCCGAGGCCGAGTCGAAGCTCGTCGAGGCGATCGCCCAGGGCGCCGCCACCGTTCGCGCATGACCGAATTCGCCGCACGCACCGTCGCGCTTCCAGAGAAGAAGACCGAGACCAGACAGGCTCTGGAAGGCATGTGGCGGGTCGTGGTGTTGAACGATCCCGTCAACCTCATGTCCTATGTGGTGCTGGTGTTCAAACGCATCTTCGGCTTCGACGACACGCGCGCCCGCAAGCACATGATGGAGGTTCACGAACTGGGCCGTTCAGTCGTCTGGCGGGGCGAGCGCGAGCAGGCCGAAGCCTATGTCTATTCGCTGCAGGAATGGCATCTCTCCGCGATTCTCGAGAAGGATGAAGCACATTGAGGTCAGCTTGAACCTCGAGGTCGTGGCGCCGTTGCTCGATTTCATCAAACCGGTGATCGCGATGCTCGATCACGAGACGGCGTTCGCGCCCGAGATGGCGGAGGCCGACCGCGAACTCGAAGGCGTGTGGCGCGAGGGGTTGATCCACACGCAGGTGCAGGACTGCCGGCTCCTGCTTGGGCTCTTCGGCGCGGAGTTTTTCGAGTCGGGCCGGATCGTGTTTCATCAGGAGAACGCCGATGCCGTCCTGCGCGCGGCCTCGGCCGTCCGGCTGAAGCTGCGGGAAACCGCGTTGAAGGCGCTCGACGACGCCGCGGTCGAAGGCGGCGAACTCGAACTCGAGACGTTGAGCGAGGAGGAACGCACGGGTTTCGCGTCGTACCTCTTCCTCGCCACGATCCAGGAGATCATCATCAAGCATCTGGGCGCGTGACGCGATGCCACGGGTAAACTGCTCGTTTTGCCGGCTTCCCTTTTCGGTGCGGCAGGTCCGGCCGGATGTGGATTACTTTTGCTGCTCGGGTTGCGCGCTCGCCAGCCGGATTCCGGTCAACGAAGGCCAGTTGCCCGTGAGCCCGGCGCTGCTCGCGGCGCTCGGGGTCGGATTCGGACTTTTCAACCAGATTCTCTTCGCCGTGCTCGGCGGCGCCGTCATCGGGGAGGGACGCGTCGAAACGGGCGTGAAACTCGTCTGGATCTCGTTCGCGCTGGGCGCGTGCGTTTTCGCGGCGTTGATGGCGCTGGTCGCGCTCGCGAGGCCGCGCAGGTGGACGGATCTCGCCGCCGCGCTGCCGACGGTGGGCCTATGCGTCGTCGCGGCCGCGCGGGTCGTGAATGGCGCGATCGAGCCGGCCGGCTGGCTCCTGCTCGCGGGCAACGCGTGGTTCGCCGCGTGGCTCGCGCGCGGCTGGGCCCGGCGGTTCTGGGCGCGGACGCGCAAGGGCGGCCCGGACCGATGAGCGCGGTCGAGGAGCGGCGGGCGGGCGTCTTGCATCGCGTTTCCTGAAACATCGCGGGCGAGCTCTTCCGATGCCCGCGCGACCGCATTTGAAGGGTCTTCAGATTTGACCCGCCGCGTCCGAAGAGTAGGGTATGAACGCGCCCTGCAGTGTTCGAGGCGCCGACTAAAACGCTCTTTGCCTACTTATTCCTTCGGGAGCTACCACCTGGCCGGCTATGTTATGCCGCACACCGGACAACAGACGCGGGTCAGGATGCTCCCACCTTGACCAAAACAGGATCAAGAGCCTGTGGGCACACGGCACAACGTGGGGTGCGGCACCTTTGGAAAAGCGCGCTGATCGAAAGATCGGCGCGCTTTTTCTTTTTGGCGCAAAAGGCGGCGAAGAAAACGAAGGCGGGCGGCGGGCGGCGAGGCCGGGACGCGCTCTCCGCCCCGCCGCGCCTTTCACCGGTTTTCTACTCGCTACTCCCTGTTCGCTGGTCACTACTCGTTGCCGGACATGAATGCGCAGACATACCATCTCCTGCACGTGGGCGGCGTCATCCTCCTCTTCGCCCTCACTTTTTCCGCGTTCGCTTCGCCGAGGCCGGAGCGCAAGAGAAAGCTTCTCGCAGGCACGGGCATCCTCGCGCTCATCGTTCTCATCGCCGGTTTCGGCCTGATCGCGAAAGTTTATGGCAACCACTTCACCGGCTGGATGATCGTGAAGATGGTCATCTGGCTCGCCATCGCCGCGTTCACCGGGGTCGTCTTCCGGCGTCCGGGAAAGGCGAAGTTTTTTTCCTGGCTCACCGCGATCCTCGGCCTGCTTGCGGTCTATCTCGTTTATTTCAAGCCCTTCAATCAGGTGATCTTCGGCTCCTGATTCGCCGGGGCGCGGCAGGGCACGCCCCGGCCGGAACGACCTCGTCGCCGGTCGCGCATCGGAATCAGCGCCGCCCGGCCCTGGCGCCGCCGAGCAGTTTGCCGGCGTGGGCGAGGGCGGATTCCGATTTCCGGTCGCCGAGCATCCTCGCGAGTTCGGCGATCCGTTTTTCCCGGCTCGTGTGTATTGAGCGAATGGATACAACGGTCCGGTCCTGCCTCTGCTCCTTTTCCACCACGAGGTGTTGCGCGCCGAGCGAGGCGACCTGCGGGAGATGCGTGACGCACAGGACCTGATGGTCGCGCGCGATCGCCGCCATCTTCTCGCCCACGGCGCGGCCGATTTCGCCGCCGACGTTTGCGTCGACTTCGTCGAAGACGAGCACCGGGATGTCGTCCACCTCGGCCAGCACGGTTTTGAGCGCGAGCATGACGCGCGCGAGCTCGCCGCTCGAGGCGATCTTCGCGAGCGGAAGCGGCGGCTCCCCGGCATTGGGTGAAAAGAGAAACTCCGGCCGCGCGTCCCCATGGCGGCGCAACTCCGGCTCGGGCTCGAACGCGACCTGCAGCCGGGCCTTCGCGAAGCCGAGTTCGCCAAGGATTTTTTCCGTGCGCTGCACGAGCGTGCGCCCGGCCTTGTCGCGCGCGATGCGCAGGTTCGCGGCGCGCTGGCGGCACGTTTTTTCGGCGTCCGCCGCCTCCTTGTTCAGCCGCGCGAGCGTGCCCTCGATGTCGCCCTGCTCGGCGATCCTGCGCTCCATCTCGTCGCGCGCGCGCTGGATCGAATCGAGGTTCGATCCGTGGCGGCGCTTGAGATCGAGCAGCAGGTTCATGCGCGATTCGAGATCGGCGGCCGACTCGGCGTCGAAATCGAGGCTGCCGGAAAACGCGTCGAACTCGCGCCCGAGATCCTCGAGTTCGACCGCTAGCGATTCGAGGCGCTGGCAGAGCGGCAGGGTGGACGGATCGAGCGCGCAGATCTCTCGCGCCACCCGGATCAATGGGGCGGTGTGGTTGAGCATGCCGTCGTCCCCGGAGAGGCCGCTGGCGAGGCTCGAGGAAAGTCCGGTCAACTCCTGGGCGCGCGAGAGGCGGTTGAAATCGCGTTCGAGCGCCTCGATCGCCACGGGCTCGAGATCGATGCCGTCGATCTTCGCGACCTGTTGCCGGAGGTAGTCGAGCTGATCGGCGTCGAGTTGCGTCTCGTTTGAAATGCGCTCGATTCCGGCAATGGCGGCCCGCCAGGTGTCGTAGGTTTCCTGGTAAGCCACGGCGTCGTTTTTTAACTGCCCGAAAAGATCCAGCAGCTCGATCTGGCAATCCGCGCGAAGCAACCGGCGAGGTTCGCCCGGCCCGTGAAAATCGATCCAGAGCCCGCCGACGGACTGGAGATTCGCGAGGGTGGCGAGGCTGCCGTTGATCGTGATGCGCGCCGCCTTCTCGCGATGCACGGATCGCTTGAGGACGAGTTCGCCGTCATCGCAGGCCGGCAATCCCAGGCTCTCGAGCAGCGCGTCGAAACGCGCGGAGTCGGAGAGGTGAAACACGCCCTCGACCTCGCAGGCGTCCGCGCCCTGGCGGATGACGGACTTGTCGGCGCGCGCGCCGGAGAGCAGGCTGAGCGCGCCGAGCAGGATGCTCTTGCCGGCGCCGGTCTCGCCGGTCACGGCGGTGAAGCCGGGCTCGAATTCCAGATCGATCGCTTCCAGGAGGGCCAGATTGCGTATCCGAAGAAACTGCAGCATGCAGGGAGCAGTCTGCGTGCAACGGGAAGCCGGCGACAAGCCGGCAGCGTGAAAACTTCGTGCTTGCTCAAGCATGAAGCGGTGGCGTTTCATCCCCGCCTGCATCGCCGAAAGCCGCCCGCCCGCGGGGCTGCGGCGGGTGCTTTTTTGGGGGATTAGCTCAGTTGGTTAGAGCGCTTGCATGACACGCAAGAGGTCCCGAGTTCGAGTCTCGGATCTCCCACCATGTTTTCCAGTTTCCTGACGTCGGCGGCTGCTTGGGATGCGGCTCAGGTGGGACATGCCTTGTCCGATGGAGAGGGAATCTGCGCATGCCCCGATTGAACCACACAGCCCCGGTGCGGATGACGCGGCCTCCGTTCGAGCGGATGAGCCGCATTCACGAGAGGCTTCAGGCCGGCGCCTATCCGAACTGCGCCAGCCTCGGGCGCGCGTTTGAGGTGTCGGCGAAGACGATTCAACGCGACCTCGATTTCATGCGCGATCGCTGGTTGCTGCCGATCGAGTTCGATCCGGCGCGCAACGGCTACCACTACACCCAGCCGGTGGAGAATCTTCCACTGGCCACGATTTCCGAGGGCGAACTCGTCGCCTTGCTCGTCGCGCAGAAAGCGATCGAGCAATACAAGGGCACGCCTTTCGAGGCGCCGTTGACCCATGCGTTCGCCAAGCTCACCAGCCAGCTCGACGGCCCGATCACGGTCGCGCTCGGCGAAGCGCGCGCGGCCATCACCTTCAAGCCGGTGGGCATCGCCCGCGGCGACCTCGCGTTGTTCGAGCGGCTGAGCGAATCCGTGCTGCATTCGTTCGAGATCAGTTTCGACTATCGCAGCCTGCGCAGCGCGGATTTCGAACGGCGGCGCATGCAGCCGTGGCACCTGTGCTGCGTCGACAATCAGTGGTATGTCATCGGCTTCGATCAGGACCGGCAGGCCAAACGGACCTTCGCCCTGCCGCGGATCCGTGGCGTGAGGCTGAGCCGGCGGCGCTTCGTGCGGCCGCGGGATTTTTCCATTCAACAGCACCTGGGCTCCGCCTTCGGCGTTTTTGCCGGGGCAGGGGAGCACCTGGTCCGTCTGCGGTTCGAGGGCTGGGCCGCGCGGCTGGTGCGCGAGCGTTTCTGGCACGAGTCGCAGAAGCTGACGAAGCACGCCGCCGACACGGTCGATCTCGAGCTTTGCCTGAGCGGCCTGGAGGAAATCGAGCGGTGGATCCTGAGTTTCGGGGAGCACGTGGAAGTGCTCGCGCCCCAGGCGCTGCGCGCCCGCGTCGCGGAGGCCGGGCGGAAGATCGCGGCCCGGCACGCGAAGCCGCGGGAGGATTGAAAGAGGCGCTCTGGGAGATCTCGCGGCCCGCGACCCGCAAGGCCGGAATTTTGTCGCGTACGTTACAAAATCCCGGCTTTTGACGGCGTCGGGGCCGGGCGCGGAGCGGGTCAGGCGTCTGCGGCGGCGGCGAGTTTCGAGCGGTGTTCGATCCAGTCGATGAGCTTCCCGGTGTCGTCTTCGAAGGCCCAGATGGCGCGGAGAAACTCGGCCGGGTGAATGTCGTGCTCCTTGAGGAATTTCCTGTCGCCGGCGCAACAGAACATGAGCGAATCCGGCAGCTCGCCATGCAGCTTGGCCCGGGCCTTCGGAATCATGCGCGGGAGCCACTCGATGCCGCGGACGGTCTCGGATTTCGATGGCAGCGTCGCCGCGTCGACCACGCGCCCGGAGGACTCGCCGTTCTGGACGGTGAGGAAATAGTCGCGGCGCGCGGCCTCGATCATCAACGCGGTTTCGAAGTCGGGCTCGCCGTCGTAGTTCGCGGCGTCCTCGACGTAGTCGAACATGTCCTGGGCGCGCCCGCCGATCGATTTCAGGAAGGCGACGTCCGCGGCATCGAGGAGGCTCGCGGCGTCGCCGGCGCCCTTGTCGAAGGCGGCGCGGGCGCGATCATAGACGGCGCGGAAGTGTTTGTGGAACGAGTAGTTGTTCATGAGTTGAGAGGGCTTGTGATGGTTCCAGTCAGCGTCGCCGCATCGCGCCGAATCGCAAGCCGGGCGGGCCGGAAGCGTTCGCCTCAATGCCTCCGTCGCCCGTGCCGTCGCGGGCGGTCCTTGCCGGAGGGGGCGGCTTCGCCGGAGATGTGGAAGTCGATCTGGCGCTTGAAACGATCCACGCGCGAGACCACGACCTGGATTTTCTGGCCGGACTCGTAGCGGCGTTTCGTGCGCCGGCCGACGAGCGCCGTGCCGTCTCCGGAGAGATAATACAGGTCGTCCGTCAACGACGAGACGTGCACCAGCCCGAAGGCCATCGACTCGGTCAGTTCGATGAACATGCCGTGGTTGCGCGTCTCCGTGATCACGGCCTCGAAGCGGGTGGGCGTTTTCTTTTTCAGCTCGCGCTCGAAGAACTCGAGCAGCTTCACCTTCACGCTTTCGCGCTCGGCCTCGGTGCTGTTGACCTCGGTGAGGCTGATGTGCTCGGCCAGCGAGACGAGTTTCGGCTTCGAGTAGTCCGCCTTCGCGCCGGGGAGCATGGGCTGGCCCTGATGTTGCGCGAGGTAGTGGACGAAGACGCGGTGAACGACGAGGTCGGCGTAGCGGCGGATGGGGGACGTGAAGTGGAGGTAGTCGCGTTTGTTCAGGCCGAAATGCCCGTCCGGCGTGGCGCGGTAGCAGGCTTTTTTCAAACTGCGCAGAACCTGCGTGCGCAGAAGGTAACCCTGCGGATGATCGCGCAGCTTCACGAGGAGCTTGACCATCTCGGGGCGGTGGGAGAGGTCGCCGGTCTCGACCCCGAAGGTGGCGAGAAACTCGCGCAGCTCGTCGAGCCGGTCTTCGTCGGGCTTGTCGTGCACGCGGTAGAGGCAGGGAAGATCGACCTCGCGCATCGCGCGCGCCACGGCCTCGTTGGCGGCGAGCATGAACTCCTCGATGAGCTGGTGGCTTTCGTCGTGCGTGACCTTTTCGAGGCGGTCCGCGTAGCCCTGCTCGTCGACGTAGATCTTCGTCTCCGGCATGTCGAGATCGAGGCTGCCGCGCTTCATGCGATCCTGGCGCAGGCGCGAGGCGAGCGACCAGAGGCGGCGCACGATGTCGCGGAGCTGGACGATCTCCTTGTGCGTGAGTTCGGACATCGGCCGGCCGGTCGAGCCGGTCTGGTGCGGCGGGGGCGCGGGCAGAGCGCGGATTTTCGACGGGTTGTCCTCCTGGAGGAGCGCGTAGGCCTGTTTGTAGGTGAGGCGCTTGCCGCTCTTGATCACCGTGTTGGCAAACGTGGTTTCGCGCACGCGGCCGTTGCGGCCGAAGGTGAGGAAGACGGATTTCGTCAGGCGCTCGACGCCCTCCTTCAGGCTGCAAATGCCGTTCGACAGCGTGTGCGGCAGCATCGGGATGACGATGCCGACGAGGTAGGTCGAGTTGCCGCGCTTCTGCGCCTCGCGATCGAGGGCCGAGCCGGGGCGCACGTAGGCGGGCACGTCCGCGATGTGGATGCCGACGCGGACTTCGCCGTTGCCGAGTTCCTCGAGCGAAAGGGCATCGTCGAAATCCTTCGCGTCGTCGGGGTCGATCGTGAGCGTCGGGACCGAGCGGACGTCGAGCCGGTGGCGGCGCTCGGCGGCGCGGACCTCGCCGGGGACGGCCTCGACCTCGCGCAGGACGGCCTCGGGAAACTCGGTTTCGAGCCGGTGTTTGTGCAGGATCGCGAGCAGCTCCGCCTGCGGTTCGTGGGTGCGGCCGAGGACCTCGGTAATCTCGCCTTCGGGCGCGACGTGGCGGTGCTGCCACTCGTGCAGGCGCACGATCACCTTGTCGCCCACCGTCGGCGGCGGCGTGATCGCGCCGGTCGCCGGATCGGGCACGTAGATGTCGTGGAAGATCCGCGGATCGTCCGGCACGACGTAGTGGAAATTGCGCGATTTCTGGAGGTTGCCCGTGATCGTCTCGCGGGCGCGCTCGAGGATGCGGATGACGCGGCCATTCGCGCGGGCGGGCTGGACGCGCCCGGCCCGCTTGCGCACGGGCTTGCGGCGCTCGCGATCCGAGAGCCGGACGACCACGCGATCGCCGTGCATGGCGACGCCGCTGTCCTCGGCCGAGACATCGATCGGCTCGATCTCCTCGCGGCCGGGCACGGACTCGGGAACGAGGACGGCGGAACCGCTTTGCTTGAAATTGATCCGGCCGGTCACGAGGTCGGCATCGGAGGGCAGGCAGTAGCGGTCGCGCTTCACGCGCACGACCGTGCCCTCGGATTCGAGGAGGCGGAGTTCGTGATCGAGTTTGTTGCGGTCTTTCCGCTTCAACCCGAGTTTGGCAAGGAGGACGGCGGAGGGCTCGGGAACGTAGTCGGGTCGCTGGAGCCGGCTCAGGATGCGGTCGCGCAAGTGCATGGATAGGATGTTGCGGCCAATTGAGTTGCGTCTTCGCAGGCCGATCAGGATTACGATTACCCTCCATGAAGATCGTGCATGCGGCAAGCGAGCTGTTTCCCTTCGTCAAGACCGGAGGGCTGGCTGATTCCGTGGCTTCACAGGCCAAATCGCTCGCCGCTTTCGGGCACGAAGTCGCGGTCATTCTTCCCGGCTACCGCGCGGTGCTCGATCATCCGGATTTCAAGGCCGCGAAGGAGGAACTCGAGATCGTGATCGAGATGGGCGACGACGACCTGCACTGCGGCGTCCACTCGCTCAAACTCGGTCCGCGGCTCACGCTCTACGTCGTGCGGCGCGACGAATATTACGACCGGCGCTACCCCTACGGACTGGGCAACCGCGACTACGACGACAACGCCGCGCGCTTCGTCTTCTTCGACAAGGCGGTGGTCGAGATCCTGCGCCTCGCGAAGCTCAAGGCCGACGTCGTGCACTGCCACGACTGGCAGACGGGCCTCGTGCCCGTGCTCCTGCGCGCCGCCGAGCAGCAGCACGGCGAAACGCTCGCGATCGGCACGGTGATGACGGTCCACAACATCGCCTTTCAAGGCGTGTTCCCCGCGCGCGACTTCGCGCTGACCAATCTTCCCGCGGACTTCTTCGCGATCGAGGGGCTCGAGTTCTACGGCCAGATGAGCATGCTCAAGGCGGGCCTCGTCTTCGCCGACCGGATCACGACCGTGAGCCCGACCTATGCGCGCGAGATTCTGACGGAGAAATTCGGTTGCGGCCTCGAGGGCGTGATCCGCCCGCGCGCCGCCGACCTCGTGGGCCTGCTCAACGGCATCGACACGGAGGTGTGGAATCCGGCCACCGACCGCCTCATTCCGGCCAACTTTTCTGTCGAGGACCTCAGTGGAAAAGCCGTGTGCCGGCGCGATCTGTTGCGCAGTTGCGGCTTCGACCCGAAGTTCGAGGGCCCCGTCTTCGGCATGGTGTGCCGGCTCGCGGATCAAAAGGGCCTCGATCTCGTCCTCGCCTGCCGGGATTTCTTCGTCAACAACGACGTCCGCCTCATCATCCTCGGCCGTGGCGACGCGCGTTACGAAAGAGCCTTGCGCGACATCGCGACAAAGCACCCCGACCGGCTGGCGTTGAGCACGAGCCTCGACGAGCCCATGAGTCACCTCATCGAGGCGGGCGCGGATTTCTTTCTCATGCCGTCGATCTTCGAGCCCTGCGGCTTGAACCAGATGTATTCGCTTCATTACGGCACCGTGCCGATCGTCACGCGCGTGGGCGGTCTGGCGGACACGGTGGCGGACATCGAGTCGAACCCGGCCGAGGGCACCGGCATCGTGGTCGAGCCGGACGCGGCGTCCCTGCGCAACGGATTGAAACGCGCGCTCGTCCTGCACGCCGATCCCGCGCGAATGGTCGAGATCATCCGCCGCGGCATGCGGCGCGATTTTTCGTGGACCTACGCCGCGCGCGCCTACGAGGCGCTGTATCGGGACGTCATCTGAACAGCGGCGCGGCGTTGTCTCGGAGCAGGGCTTTCGGCCGGGCGGATGCGGCTGGCGTCGCGCGGGTCGGAGGCAATTGTTTCAGCGCTTCGTTGATTTCCACGACGGTCGATGTTTGTTTGCTTCGATGCCCCGCCTTCCAAGGGCTCCTTAGATTTTCCATTTACATGCCCAAGCCTCGTGCCAAACGGTCCCCGGGTCGCCTGCGACGGACGCGCTCGTCGCCCGCGATTGTGGATCAGGACTTCGTTTCTGTTCGCGCGAAACTGCTCGATCTCGCGGCGTTTTTCGACCGCGTCGAGCGCCATGCCGTCGCCGACGATTTTCGCTGCGACGCCCTGCGTCAGGCGGCCGCGTTGCTGGTTGATGGCGAGCCCGGGCGCGCGCGGCGCATCCTCGAGGCGCTGAGCGATCCCACCACGGAGCCCGCCGCCACTTCTTCCGGCAAGGCCGCCACCGGAGCCTGGGCGGCGCCCGCCGAAATCGCGACCGGCGCGGGCAGGCGCGCCAAAGCCTGATTCCGATGCGTTATATCGAACCCCACGGCCACATGGTGAGCCGCACCACGGACGATTATCAGGCCATGGTCACGGCAGGTTGCGTCGCGGTGTGCGAACCGGCTTTTTGGGCGGGCTACGATCGCGGCTCGGTGGACGGTTTTCGCGACTACTTCCGGCAGCTCACCGAATACGAGCCGGCCCGCGCGAAGAAGTTTCTCTTGCCGCATTTCAGCTGGCTTTGCCTCAATCCCAAGGAGGCCGAGGATCTCGCCCTCGCGCGCGAGGTTCTCGCCATCATCCCCGAGTTTCTCGACCGGCCCAACGTCCTGGGCATCGGCGAGATCGGCCTGAACCGCAATACGCGCAACGAACTCGAGGTCCTCGAGCAGCACGTGGAACTCGCGGTGAAACACCGGCAGTTGATCCTCGTGCACACGCCGCATCTCGAGGACAAGCTCAAGGGCACGCAGTTGATCCTCGACCTGCTCGGCTCGCACCGGGGCGTGGAGCCCGAACGCGTCATCATCGACCACGTGGAGGAGCACACGATCCAGCGCGTCCTCGATCGCGGCTTCTGGGCCGGCATCACCTTGTATCCCGATTCGAAATCCTCGCTGCCGCGCGCCGTGGACATGCTCGAGATCTGCGGCCGCGAGCGCCTCTGGGTGAACTCCGCGTGCGACTGGGGCGTGAGCGATCCGCTCGCCGTGCCGAAGATCGCCCTCGAGATGCGCCGTCGCGGCCACGGCGACGATGTCGTCGAGGCCGTGCTGTATCACAACCCGCGCCGGTTTCTCTCGCAGTCCCCGAAGTTCCGGCTGGATGCGCCATGAGCGGGCTGTCCTCGGAGAGTCGCCCGTCGAGGCCCGCCAGGGGATCGAAGCATCGTATCCGCGCATGAAGCTCCCCGGCGATCTGCACCTGGCCTATTGCACCAACGTCCATCGCGGGGAAGACTGGGCGGAAACCTTTGCCGCGCTCGAGCGCCACGTCCTGCCGGTTCGCCGGCGCGTCGCTCCCGGCCGGAGTTACGCGATCGGGCTGCGGTTGAGCCAGCGCGCGGCGGTCGAGCTGGCGGAGCCGGCCGCGTTGCTCGCCTTTCAGCGCTGGCTCGCGTCGCACGACTGTTATATCTTTACCATAAACGGATTTCCCTACGGCGGCTTTCACGGCGCGCGCGTGAAGGAGCAGGCCTACGCGCCCGACTGGTCCACGCCGGAGCGCGTGGCCTATACACTGAGGCTTTTCGAACTCCTCACGCAGCTCACGGAGCCGGGAACCGCGGCGAGCGTCAGCACCGTGCCGGCGTCGTTCAAGGCGTTTGTCGCGGCCGAACCGGAACGGCGCGAGGCCATCTTTCGAAACCTCACCGCGTGCGGCCGCGCCATCGCCGAACTCGCGAACAAAACCGGGCGCGATCTGCATCTCGGACTGGAGCCCGAGCCGCTCTGTCATCTCGAGACGAGCGAGGAGACCGCGCGGTTCTTCGCGGACTGGCGCGCGAGCGATCGCGCGGTCGACGCGGAGTCGCTGCTGCGCCACGTCGGCGTGAACTACGACTGCTGCCATCTCGCGGTGGAGTTCGAATCCGCGGACGTGGCGCTCGACCGGCTGAGCGCGGCGGGGATTCGCCTGAGCAAACTGCACCTCAGCTCCGCGCTGCGGGTGAAGCCCGACGCGGCGGGCCGCAAGGCCCTCGAGGCGTTTATCGAGCCGGTCTATCTGCATCAGGTCATCGTCGGCCGGGCGGGAACGTCCGAGGTTCGCCGCCGTTATATCGATTTGCCGGAGGCGCTGGCCGATCCCGGGCCGTCGCGGCCGGACGACGAATGGCGGGTGCACTTTCATATTCCGTTGCATGCCCCCCCGGGTGGGATCTTTCTCGATACGCGCGATCATCTCGCCGCCGCGCTCGATTGGTTGAAGGAGCATCCGGGCGCGTGTTCCCATCTCGAAATGGAGACCTACACCTGGGAAGTGCTGCCGTCCGGGCTGCGCCTTCCGATCGAAGAGCAGATCGTCCGCGAATACGCGTGGACTCTCGATGCGCTCGCGCAACGCGGGCTCGCGGAGCCGCCGCATGGATGACATGCCGTCGGTGGCTCCATCGCGCGCGCGTCGTCCGCGGTTTGCGGCGGCCGCTTCGACCATGACCTTGAAGTGAATAGATCATCGAAACTCCGCGCCGGTTTCGATCTCGCTCGCGCGGGCAACTTCTTCTCCGTCGCCAGCAACGCGCTGGCCGCGCTCGTCCTCTCGGCGGGCATGGGCGCCGAAGCCGCCGCGCGAGCCGGCGCTCTCTCGCTCCTGCCGGCGCCATCGGTTCTCCTCCTGGCGATTCTCGGCGGCTGTCTGATCTACGCGGGCGGGGCCACGTTCAACGATGTGTTCGATGTCTCCTTCGACGCCCGGCGGCGTCCCGAGCGCGCCATTCCGCGCGGAGTCGTCACGCGCCCTGGCGCCGCCGTGCTTGCGGGCGTGGAGATGCTCGCGGGCGTGAGCGTCCTGCTCTATCTCGGCGCGGCGGTCGTGTGGCTGGCCGCGCTGGCCGCCACGATTCTCCTCTATGACTGGATTCACAAACGCTGGATCGGCTCGGTCGCCCTCATGGCCGGATGCCGCGTCCTGCTCGGTTGCGCGCTCGCATCGCTCCCCGGGCATGGGTTCTCGCCGGCATTTCTGGCCTGGATCGGCGCGCTGTTCATCTATATTGTCACGCTCAGCCTGCTCGCGCGCCGGGAATACGCGCCGGGCGCTCCGGCGGCGAAACTTGGCCGCGCCGTGGGGCGGCTGCTTGCGTTCATTCCGCTGATCGACGCGATGGCGTTGCTGCTGATCGGAGCGTGGATTCCGGCCGTGGCTTGCGCCCTGGCCGTGCCGCTCGGACGCTGGGCGCAACGCTTCGCGGCCTCGACCTGACACCGAAACATGCCCGATCCATCCGGTGCGATTTCCTTTCCCATACCGCTGCAACACGAGCACCGGCTCTTCTTCACGCGCGATGTCTTTGCCGAGGGCAACGACGTGCTCGCGGGCGTGCTCACGCCGCGCGAACCGGACGAGAGCGTGCGGGCGATGGTGTTCATCGATTCCGGCGTGCAGCAATATTTCCCGCGGATCGACGCCAGGATCGCGCAATGGTTCGCGGCGCGCAGCGATCGCTTTCGTCTCGCCGCGGCGCCGATCGGCCTTCCGGGCGGCGAAGGAGTGAAGAACGACTTTCGTCAACTCGAGCGGGTCTGGTCCGCGATCAATGCCGCGGGGATGTGCCGCCACTCCTATATCATCGCGATTGGCGGCGGCGCGGTGCTCGATCTGGCCGGTTTCGCGGCGGCGACGGCGCACCGCGGCATCCCGCTCGTCCGGTTGCCGACGACGAGCCTGAGCCAGGGCGACGGCGGCGTGGGCGTGAAGAACGGGATCAATTATTTCGGAAAGAAAAACTGGCTGGGCGCGTTCGGCGTGCCGCACGCGATCGTTAACGATATCGCGTTTCTGCACGCGCTGCCGCTGCGCGACCGCCGCGCGGGCCTGATCGAGGCGGCAAAGGTGGCGCTGATCCGCGACGCCGGATTCTTCGAGCTGATCGCGGGACACGTGGACGCGCTGGCGCGCTGCGAGCCCGAGCCGTTCGAAACGGTGATCCGCGAGAGCGCCCGGCAGCACATGGAGCATATAGCGACGGCCGGCGATCCGTTCGAGCGCGGCTCGGCGCGCCCGCTGGATTTCGGCCACTGGGCGGCGCACAAGCTGGAGCAGTTGTCCGGGTTTCGCGTCAGCCACGGGGAAGCGGTCGCGGTCGGCATCGCCATGGATGTGATATACGCGCGGCGCATCGGTTTGCTGGCCGAGCCCGTCGCCGAACGCATCCTCGATGTGATTCAGCGGCTCGGCTTCGAATTGTTTGCTCCCGTCAGGGAGATCCGGACGGCGACCGGCCGGCAGGACATGCTGGACGGGCTCGAGGAGTTTCGCGAGCATCTCGGCGGCCGGCTCACCATTCCGATGATTGTCGCGCCGGGCCGGCGGCTGGAGATTCACGAAATGGATGGAGCGGTGGTCAAGGCGTCCTTCGACGAATTGCAGGAGCGTTATGGCTAGGCGCGCCGCAATCCTCAATGTCGTGGGCCTCACCCCGCGGCTGATCGGCGAGCACACGCCGCAACTCCGGCGGGCGGCGGAATCGGGCGGTTTGATTCGCGTCAAACCCGCGCGGCCGGCGGTGACGTGCGCCGCGCAGAGCACCTACCTCACCGGTTTGCCGCCTTCGGGCCACGGCGCTGTCGCGAACGGCTGGTATGATCGCGCCCTCGCGGAGCATCATTTCTGGAAACAGTCCAACCACCTCGTGACGGGCGAGAAGCTCTGGGAGAGATGCCGGCGCGAGCGGCCCGGCTTCACCTGCGCGAAATTGTTCTGGTGGTATAACATGTATTCGACCGCCGACTGGTCGATCACGCCGCGGCCGATGTATCCGGCGGATGGGCGCAAGGTCTTCGATGTCTACGCGCATCCGCTCGCGATTCGCGACGAGATCAAGCGCGATCTGGGGTCGTTTCCGTTCCCGGCGTTCTGGGGGCCGACAGCCGGCATCGCCTCGTCGG
>CAZFCY010000019.1:32256-38070 GCA_964517665.1 uncultured Opitutaceae bacterium
TGGATTACAATCTACAACGGCTCGGGCCGAGCGATCCGCTGCTCGCGTCCGATCTGCGCGCGATCGATCGCGTCGCGGGCGGCCTGATCGATTATTATGACAAACGCGGCGTGCGGACGATCGTGCTGTCGGAATACGGCATCACGGCCGTGACGCGCTCGATCGCGCTCAACCGGATCTTTCGCGCGCAAGGCTGGCTCGCAATCAAGGACGAACTCGGGCTCGAGCTGCTCGACTGTGGCGCGAGCCGGGTTTTCGCGATCGCGGACCACCAGGTCGCGCACATCTATATCAATGATCGCTCCCTGCTCGGCGCCGCGCGCTCGGTCCTGGAGTCGATCGATGGAGTCGCGCGCGTGCTGGGCGAGCCGGAGAAGCGCGCGGCGGGATTGGACCACGAGCGCTCGGGCGACCTCATCGCGTTTTCGGCCGAGGACGCGTGGTTCACCTATTATTATTGGAACGACGACGCCAGGGCTCCCGACTTCGCGCGCTGCGTCGATATTCACCGCAAATTCGGCTACGATCCGGTCGAGCTGTTCATCGATCCGGCCATCTCCGCGCCGAAGCTGAGAATCGTCGGGAAGCTGCTGAAAAAGAAGC
Organism: uncultured Opitutaceae bacterium; assembly: GCA_964517665.1. Lineage (GTDB taxonomy): Bacteria > Verrucomicrobiota > Verrucomicrobiia > Opitutales > Opitutaceae > Congregicoccus. The sequence continues at coordinate 32,860 of CAZFCY010000019.1, forward strand.
TGGGATTCCGGATGCTGATGGATGTGATCCCGCTCGATCCGTCCCTGGTGAAGGGCTCGCACGGCGCCTGCCCCGCGGATTCCACCGAATGGCCGGTTCTCATCGGCACCGGCGCGGCCACCGACTCCGGGGATCGCGATCGCGCAGACCGCGAGGCGGGTGGATTCATCGAAGCGACCGAGGTGCATGACCGCCTGCTCGCGGCCTGCCTGAGTTGACCCCGATACCCGCGGGATTGCGAGACGACAGCGAGGGTGGGGCCAGCATCGAGTTCGCCGGGTTTCGGACTGCGCGACGGAAACTATACCCTGCGCTGGAAATCGCGATCCAGCCGCGCGAGGCGATGGGGAAGGCCGGCGAGGAAGAGCCGGGCCGAGGCGAACCTGGGCGGATCGTATCGCGGGATGACCCATACGCGACTCGCGGCGATGCCGAGCGCTTCCATTTTCGCGCGGGTGTTCGGGTCGTCTGGCGGTCGATCGTCGATCAATGCCGCGTGGGGGCACAGCCCGCGACGACAGTTGAAGATCATCGCGGTGCTGAAGATGGTGTTTTCATCGAAGCCCAACCGCAAGACCCTGGCCACCTCGACAGCGAAGCCGAAGGTGGCGTGCGTGAAGAGATGGACTTCGCGCCCGCCCTCGCGGCAGACGCGCAGGAGTTCGCGCGCCTCGGGCCGCAGCCGGACGTCGTAGTTGAAAATAGGATACACCTCGTTCGACGGCGAACGCATGGCCGCATCCGCCTCCGTGGCGCTGATCAATGTCTCGTCGAGGTCACAGAAAACCACTGCTCGTTTCCGGGCGCGCATCGCCGACTATAACACGCGTGGCAACAGTTCTACTTTGTCCAGAATTGGATGGTGGCCACGAAAGGGCGGGAAAAGCGGAAGGATGGCCACAAAGAGGCGCAAAAGGCGCAAAAACAAGCTCCACTATTTGCGCCTTCCGCGACTCTTTGCGGCCATGGCTCGATCTTGACAAAGCAGAGACAGGGCCCGGCGAAAAACACCAGGGCTGCCGGGCAACTGCATCGGCGCGACTCTTCGGAACGACAGGCGTCATGCCACGAGGCTGTCCTTCAGCGCCTCGATGATCCGGCGGGCATTCGGCCGCACACGCGTCAGCCGCGGATTCCACGCCATCACGATGTCGCGGGCAAGATCGGCGAACTCGCGGCCCTCGACCACGCGGAACGAGCGGGCATCGAGTTCGGCAACGACGAGGCGAGGCAGCACGGCCGCGAACTCGCCGGTGCGAAGCGCGGCGCAGGTTTGGGTGAAGCTCTCGCAGGCCAGCGCCAGATCGAGCGGGGCGTTGCGCGCCTCGCCGATCTCGCGCAGCCGGCGCGTGAACTGCCCGTCGCTCGACTGTGTGGCGATGGGCAGATTCTTGAAGGCCCAGGCCAGGTCCGGCGTCTTCCCGCGGGGCAGAAGAGCCGTGGGAACGACCAGGACATATTCCAGCCGGCCCGCCTTCGCGCTTTTCAATCCGGCCGGGACCGCGTTCGACCGAACGAAGCCGATGTCGAGGCTGAGATCCTGGAGCCTGGCCACGGTTTCGCGCGTCCTCGAGTTCACGAGGCGAAACGTCGGCATCGATCCCCGGCGACGCGCGCGGGCGAGGGCGGGAGCGACCACCCATTGCAGCACGCTGTCGCCGCCGCCCAGCATATATTCCTCGCGCCGCGTCCGGCAGTCGCACCAGAAATCCTCGAGCGAGCGCAGCTTCTCGCGTCCGATCGCGGCGAGCCGCTCTCCCTCTTTCGTGAGCCGGATCGTGCGGCCGGCGCGACGCGCGAGCTCCACGCCGAAGAACCCGGCCAGCTCACGGAGCTGCCGGCTGTATTGGCTCTGCCGGATGGGATCGTCCGTCGCGGCCGCGGCGATGCTCCCGGCCTCGGCGACCTCCACCAGCACGCGGATGCGATCGAGGGACAAACCACCTTCGGAGAAAAGTCGGTCAAACATGACTGGGCAGTCATGTTGGCGGCGCGCACGCACATGGCAACCTCGCTTGCTTTCCGATACACTCTTCGAACCATGAAACTCGCCGATGCCCTTGCCGAACGCGCCTGCCTGCAGCGACACCTCGATGCGGTGAAGAACCGACTTTGCGCCTCCGTGCGCTACCGTCAGGGAGAGGAGAAACTCGAGGATCCCGTCGCCCTGCTCGACACACTCGACAAAACCACGGACTCCCTGCGCGACCTTCTCGCGCGCATCAATCGCACCAACCTCGGCGTGACCGCGCCCGACGGCCGCTCGCTGACGGATCTGATCGCGGCGCGCGACGCGGCGCTCTCCCGCTTCAAAGCCTGCAAGGCCGCCTGGGAGAAGCTCAGCGGCGAGGAGCGTGTGTATTATTCGGAGGCTCCGCTCATCCAGCGCGCGATCGCCCCGGCATTGCTGCGCGAGCGCATGGAGAAGGCCGGCTCCGAGTGGCACAGGCTCAACCGCCTGATCCAGCGCCTCAACTGGGAGGCCGAGCTGGTGTCTGCGTCATGACTTTTGGGGGCCGGTGACCGAGCGCGAGCCGGCGATATAACAATCGCCGCCGAGAGAATGCCCGCTCTCGTTCAAACATCGGGCTTTGCGCCAGCCAAGGCAATCACCGCACACCGCAGGCCGCACCGGGCTTCGACCCATTCAGCACGCATCCGGCACTCACGCACCACGCACAAACAGCGCTCCTCCGCCGGCCCCCAACCGTTCTCCATGTCTTCCACCATGACTCGTCCACTCCTGCCCGCCTCGCCGCCGATCGCGGATATTCAACGCGCTTCGTCGTATGCCGCCCACGCCCATCGCCACCAGGTTCGCAAAGACGGCATCACGCCCTACATCGCGCATCCCGTCCGGGTCGCGTTCATTGTCCGCGATGTGCTCGGATGCCATGATCCCGCCGCCGTGGTTGGCGCATTGTTGCACGACATCATCGAGGACACGTTGGGCGACTTCGACGAGATCGCGCAGCAGTTCGGCGCCGAGGTCGCGACGATTGTCGCGGCGATGTCGAAGGACAAGCGCCTGCCTGAACCTGAACGCGAACGCGACTACGACCGCCAGCTCGTCGCCGGTCCCTGGCAGGCCCGCGTGATCAAACTGGCGGACGCCCTCGACAACTGGATCGACGGCCCCGCCGGCGGCGACTCCGCGCCTGGCAAACACTGGCAGAAGGTCGAGCGCGCGCTGGCGGTCGCCCGCGCGCGCTCGGACACCGCGCCATTCGCCGACCGGGCCGAGGCGTTCGCGCAGGAGCAGCCGCGGTTTCGTCGAGCGCGAGTTCCGGCGCCGGCGGACGCGCCGGGCTGATCCGTCCTGTTTCTCCAAGCCCGACGGACTGAGCAATCGCGACCCTTCGAGCCGCCGGTTTGGAACGAATCAAAGTAAAATTGAATGCCGTTCTTCGCGCCCGGTCTTGTCGCTCCGCTCGGATTGACTTCGACTGCGCTGGCTGCCTTTGCTGCCAGCCGCCTGGGTTGCGGCTGCGCTGCGCCGGGCTACACGTCGTTGTGAGCATGAAAAGACCCCTGATTGCACTTCTGCTTCTTGCCGGTTCCGGCCTGTGTGGATCGAGCCCGGCGATTGCCGCCGGGCGCGACACCCTTGTGCAGGTTGCGACCATCGACGCCCTGCTGAGCGGACTCTATGACGGCGTGACCACCGTCGGCTCGCTCAAGGGCTACGGTGACTTCGGCATCGGGACCTTCGATGCGCTCGACGGCGAGATGGTCGTCCTCGACGGCCGGGTCTTCCGGGTGCAGGCCGACGGACGCGCCGTGGTCGTGCCCGACGACGAGACCACGCCATTCGCCGCCGTCACCTTTTTCGCGCCGGACCGCGAACTGGATGTTCCGGCGGGAACAGATCTCGAATCTTTTTCCTCGGTGGTCGATCCCCCGGCCAATTTTTTCCACGCGTTTCTGCTCGAGGGGCGATTCAAGTCCGTGCGGACGCGCAGCGTTCCCAAACAGCAGAAGCCTTTTCGGCCATTGGTCGAGGTGGTCGAAAATCAGCCGGTCTTCGAGTTCGTCGATGTGGAAGGGGCGCTGGTTGGTTTCTACTGCCCTCCGTTCGTCACGGGGATCAACGTTCCCGGCTATCATCTCCATTTCCTCACCACCGACCGGACGGCCGGCGGCCACGTGCTCGGGTTCATCGTCGAAAAGGGAACTCTGAAAATCGACACCCTGACCCGCCTCGTCCTCCAGCTCCCCGAGACCGAAGGGTTCGCGGCCGCCGATTTGCAGCGGGATCGCACAGAGGAACTCGAGAAGGTGGAAAAGTGAGTTTTTTACCACCCACGGCTACCAGCGGCTTTCTGGTGTCACCCAAGCCCTGTTCAGGGTCTCGCCGAAGCAGCGCGCAAGCGCTTCACGGAAGAACGCATCAAGCTCCCTGGTGTCGCGCGTGGGCGCGAACAATTCCACGTCTTCGGCATCGAGGCGTTCGATCTCGGACGCCAGGAAAGCGCTGATCTCCGGAATCGCCGGGCCGTTTCCCAGTTCCGGAGTCGCGCGTTTGAGCGCGAGCAAATGCTCGATGGAAGACCGCAATCGAGGATCGGTTATCAAGGCATCGAGCATCACCTCCAGCCGCATGGGAACCGGGCCCGGATTGTTTTCCAGCCAGCGGCAGGCGAGCACGGGACGCAGTATATAGAGGTATTTCTTCAGCTTCACCGTTTCCCCGCGCATGTGCTCGCGATGATTGTTGCGCGCCATGTTGATGTAATGATGACGACACGCCCGGGGATTGAACCAATCACGCGCGAGCGCGCGGAAACGCGCCACAAACTCCGCCTCCTGCCGATAAACGATGGGTGAATCCAGCCACTCCAGGAGCGGCGGATTGGACCTGGCCAGCAGACCGAGCGCCTTGCGCAGGTCCCAACCGCTCACGTCGAGACCGGCGTCGACCGGCTCCTCGATCACGTCGCGGACCGGATGCACCGTCAGGTAAGAGGATGCCGGGCCGGTATAGATGAAGCGCACGTCGTAATCGCTGTCGGGCGAGGCGAAGCCCCAGGCGCGGCTGCCCGATTCACACGCGAAAAGCACCCGCACGCCGCGCGCGGCTTCGATCGCGGTCAATCGCTCCTGGATGGCGGTTTCGACGGCGTTCAAATGTCGCTTATCGTTCACGGATTCGTTTTTTGCGCGCGGGACAAGGCGCCATCCTGCAGGTCATCCAGAAACTCCGACGCGGGA
>CAZFCY010000020.1:0-37941 GCA_964517665.1 uncultured Opitutaceae bacterium
CGGCTCCGTCCGGTCCCTCCAATGCCGCGGGGCTTGCCCCGCGGATCTTTACTCCGAATCGCGGATCCACATCGGCTTGCCTTCGCCCTCCCGCGTCCGCGCGGGAGGGTTTTCATTTTCGCAAGGCAAGCTCCCGGATGCCACCAACCTTCCGCGCGTCGAAATAGCGTCGCGCCCTCACTTGCGGACGCCGTCCAGGGCCGGATCCGTGTCCGGCACGGGATCGAAACGAATCAGCGCGTCCTCCCATCCATCGGGCGTGTAGAAATGCGCCACGGCGCGTGCCGGCCAGACGCGGCCGTTGTCGTTGCCGGATCGGTGCGTGCCCGCGTCGCGCTCCTCGCCCGTGGCGGGGTTGATCCAGGTCGCGCGCACGAGGCGCGCCTGAAACTTCTCGAGGTTGATGAAGACGTGACACTGCGACGACAGATAGATCAGGGCGTGGTTGCCGTCCCTCGTGCGGCACGCCGTGTTGAGCGCGCGATCGCTGCCCGCGCCGGTGAGGAAGAGCCCCTGATCCGGAACAACCTCCCACCAGGGAAAGTCCTTGAGGATCTCGCGGGTCCTGCCGACCTGCGCGGCTCCGGGAGCGTCGAGGGCCGATTCCCAGCCCGGATCCATGCGCCACATGAGCGTGTGGCCATTCGAGTAAAAGCCGCCCGAGGTCAGCGCGAACCAGGCCTGCCGCCGCGCGAGCAAGGGCGTGATCAGCCCGCGCGGGTAATCACCGCCTTCGTACGCGCCCTCCGCCAGGACGGCCGGTTTGGCGGGCGTCATCCAGCCGTCCGTGATGATCGCATCGTGGACGTGATACCATTCGCCCCAGGTCTGGATGCTGTTGAAGTCGAGCCAGTCCTCCCCATGGAAATACTCCGACGACGAACGCCAGCCGCTCGGATGGTAGGTGATGAGGTGCGCGCCGCCGTCGCCTTCGCGCAGGCCGCGCGCGAGTTCACGATAAACCTCTTCGAAATGGAGCGGCACGCGATCACCGCCATTGGCAAATATCAGATTCGGAGTGTCCTTGTAACGACTGCCCACCTGCCGGCCGAACGCGCGCGCGTTCTTCAGGTCGATCATCTGTCGGTCCACGATATAGTAACCCCATGCGACACCGAGCGAAACGACCAATCCCTGCTGATTGGCAATATCGAGGATCCGATCCACGTGCTTGAAATAGGCCTCGTTCGGCTTTAGCGGATCGTCGTCGACCCAGGGGGCTTCGCCAAGGCTGTTGGGCAGCGGCGTCGGCCTCTCCATGCCGCTGCCCAGGCCCCAGATCAATACCGCCTGGACCACGGAATAGCCCTTGCGGGCACGATCGACGAGATAGGCCTCCGCCTGCTCCGGCGTGTATTGCACGAACAACGGCCAGGCGGTGTCGCCCACCCACAGGAAGGGCGCGCCATCCTTGTCCACGAAATAACGACCGTCGGGGCTGATGCCGATGGGGCCGTTCACGGCTGCCGACAACGACGCCGCGCCGGCAAGGACAGCGACGACGAGCAACGTGTTCAACGACTTCAGTTTCATATGGAATCGGGAAAGCGGTTCGAATCAGAGGCGGCTACTCGAGCAGCCGGTCGGTCGTGAGGCGCAGGTTGGTCGCGCGAACCCGCTCGACGAACTCCCACTTGGGTTGATCCGTGATGTCCACGAGCCCCTGCGCATAACTCTCGCCGCGGACGAGGGCGGTCGGGTCGCCTTCGCCGCCCCATCCGCAGACCGGCACGTCGCGATACTGAAACCAGAGCGCGCCGATACAGCGGGGATCCGCCGCCGCGGCTCCGACGTAGCGTTCGTAGCCTGCGGCCGCGTCGTCCTGCGTTTCGACATAAGTCGAATAACGGCGGAAGCCCCGGGCGCCGCCGAACCAGGGCGCGAAACTGAACTCGCCCACCATCGTCGGCTTGTCGTTCTTCGCGATCAATTTCAACACCGAGCCATCGTTGCCGCCGTACTCGAGCGCATATTTGTCGTAGCCAATGACGTCGCAATAACGCGCGGCCATGTCCCAGTCCGCCTCGTTTTGCCACCAGCCCGGTGTGATCCAGAAGCTGAGGTAGAGATGATTCGGCGCCAGTTCCTTCATCGTGCGATAGATGAAGTCGTAATAGGCCATCGCATAGAACTGCCGCGCCTCCTCGAGTTGCGCGTCCGTCGGCGCCTCGTCGAAACCCACGGCGCTGCGCATGGCGCGCGCGACAGGACTGTCCGCGTGCGCGTCGAGCACCTCGCGGATTTCGGCCGTGGTGAAGATCTCACCGTATTCGTTGCCCACGGAAAATCCGACGATGCGCGGATCGTTCTTCCACGGGCGCACCGCCTCCTCCAGGTGCGCGCGCATCTCCGCGCGCGCCTTCGCGTCGAACACGTCGATGTGCCGGACGAGCGGCTGGAGCGTCTCGATCTTGATCGTCTCGACGCGCGGATGCGGCGGAACGTCCTCCCGATCGGAGAATTTCCCGATGCCCGAAAACGCCCACGCATCGAGACGTCGCGAGCAATCCGCGATCGCCAGTTCCTTCCAGTCCGGCCCGAATTTGCGCAGCAGATTCCAGCCGATCGGCGAGATGTAATCGGGCTCGCCGGTCCGCCACGGACAGTCCGCCCAAAGCTCCGCGGTCGGTCCGGTCTTGGGCGGCAAAGCCTCGAAGATGTGCTCGCGCTGGTGGGTCGGCGTCTGCGTCCAGATGATCGATGGCACGACGCACACGCCGGTGAAAAAGAGCGGATGACCCTCCGGGCTGATCAGCCACCACTTGCCGTCGCGGCGCGCGACCCGGAAGAATCCGGTCGCATCCTCCCGCCACCCGGCGGTCGTGAGCCCGCCCCAACGGTCCCAGTCGGCAGGGCGTTTCCAGTCCTTCGTGAGGAGCAACTCCTTCTCGCGCGCCTGTCGGAGTTGCTCGTCGCTCGTGATCTTGTCGGGCCAGTCACCCGCGGCGGCCTGGAAATACCGGTCGATCGCGCCGGTGAAATGCTCCGTCGTGACAGCCTCGATCGCGAATCGGGTTTCGAACGTCAATTCGCGACCACCCTGCGCGGGCGCCTCCACCAATGCGCCGAGGGGAAATTCGAACAGCTCCAGTTGTCCACCGACGCCGCGCGGAGCCTCTCCGGACACGGTTTCCCCGTCGACCGACAGCCGATAGGCGCCCTGCTTGATGCGATAGCGTGTCGGCGACTTGAACCACCGGACCGTCTCCGCGATGGCCGCGGTCGGCCGGCCGGAAGCGCGATAGCCGCCGACGGTTTCCGCCGCCAGAAGACCGTCGAGAAAGAGCCGCGCGCCCGCGCCGTCCACCACCAGGCGCGCCTCGACCGATTCGCCGACATCGAACCGGCGGTCGAGTTCGACCCGCCTCATCTCCGCGCCGTCGCCCACCGAGAGGACGAGACGCAGCGAATCGAGAGGCAGGAAGTCGGCCGGATCGCGGTTCTCGAGCACCAGCGAGACACCGGCGCCGGCAGCCGGCCGGGCGTGATCGAACAACTGGAAGTGGTTCTCACCCGCCAGGACCGGGGCGGCCAGACACGCGCAGGCCAGCAGAGGAAGGGGAAAATTCATCGCGGATCGACTGGGGTTCGGAAGGATGCGGAGAAGCGCGAGAGCAGGAAAAACCGCGCGCCATGTTTTGCATTAACAACAACTAATTGCATAACAAGCAATATCGACGATCGCGGTCGAGGATTTTCATCGCAAGAGGGAAACGGATGGCGTGGGACCAGGCATCGGACGGCGGGCGGACGCGCAAGTCGCCCGGCCATGAAGTGGCGTCCCCGGGCCGGACGCCCTTTCATGATTGTTCCTTCAGCGCCTGATCGCCCGGAAGGTCGTGTCCACCCCACGCCTTTTCCCAGGTCGTCGGAGCCGCGGCGTCGCTCCAGAATGCATCCTCAGGCGGCAGGCCCAGCGGCAACAACGCTACGCTGCACAGATAAAGGCTGCCGGTCGATATATAGCCTTCGGCGAGCGAAGGCTGGTGGCCGGCCAGCCCGAGCGTCAGCCAGCCGGAGTCGTCCCACGTGCCCGGCGCTTCGAGTGTGCGCCGGATGACCGCCGTCAACGCCACGCGCGCCTGCGCGGGTTTCACTTCCGCCGGCAACAGGCCTCGCAGCGCCGCGAGCGCGAGCGCGTGAAAGGCGCCGCAGCGATAGGCGATCGAGCGCCCAACAGCCGGAAATGAACCGTCGGGCGCGATGCTGCGCTCTTGGATCGCCGCAAAGCGCGTGAGCCTCGTCCGCACAGTCTCGAGCCACGACCGCCAGGCGTCATCCAGCTCTGCCGCGAGTTCGCTCGCGTCGAGCAGCATCGGCTGAATGACGAAACTGTTATAATAATCGCAGTGATAGCGCGGTCCGTCGCCGTAAACGCCGTCGCCGAGATACCACTGCTGATGTTTGCGCAATGGTCCGAAAAGCCGCGCATCGTCGCGCGCACGGTCGGCGCGATGCAGAAACGTTTCCACCTCCGAGGCGAAAAGCAGCCAGTTGCTCTCGTAGGGCTGGATGCGCCGCGTCGCCTCGAGAGCCGCGACGATGTTTGCCTGCGCGCGCGGCTCGAGCTTCGACCAAAGCTCGCGCGGCGCGCGAAGCAACGCCTGCGCGAGAAAGGCGGCATCGACCAGCGGCTGCCCGCCCTCCGTGAAGTTCATGAAGTCCGGCGAAGCCGGATCCGTCGCGGCATCGAGCCCCTCGCGCGCGAGCCCCGCCAGCCGCGCGCGCTCGCGTCCATCGGGCGAATCGTCCGCGCCGAGTTCGAGCCACGGCGCGATCCCGGCAAGCAGGCGGCCGAGCGCCTCGAGATGCGTGTAGACCGCGCGCCCTTCCGGCCGATGCGCCTCCACCGGCATCTCCGCCTTGAGCTGCCGCCGCGCGAGCGCCCCGAGCACGGGATCCGCCAGCCGGCCCGCCATCCCGCGCCAATAGGCGCGATCATCGCCATCAGCAGTCGGGCCGGACGATGGCGAATCCTTCACGGAAAGAGCGGCCGACCGGGCGCCCGCAGCCCCAAGGACGCCGGCGACGGCGGCGAGTTTGACGAAGTTTCTGCGCGTGGTCATGCAAACGAATAAGCGCGCGCGCGCCCGTCAGCTCAATCCGAACCCGCCGGCGGCGCGGTGGCGCGCGTCGCCATCGCCGGGATCCGGACCGGCGGTTTCGCGCTTCCGCTTGAATTCCCGAAGTCCGGAGGGCTTACTGCGACACCACCATACGCCACACGCCATATGAAAAAGGAATTGTCACCGAAACAACGCGAGGAGCTTCTCGGCGCGCTAAAGGCCCGTTTCGAGCGCAACATGAGCCGCCACAAAGGCCTGCAATGGGCTGAAGTCCAGGCCAGGCTGGAAGCCCATGCGGGAAAGCTGTGGTCACTGCATGAAATGGAAAGGACCGGCGGCGATCCGGATGTGGTCGGCCGCGATGAAAAGACCGGCGAATACATCTTTTATGATTGTTCCGCGGAAAGCCCCAAAGGTCGCGCAAGTATTTGCTATGACCGCGAGGCGCTGGATTCACGGAAAGAACACAAACCGAAGGACAGCGCCATGGACATGGCGGCGGCCATGGGCGTCGAGCTTTTGACCGAGGAACAATATCGAGAGCTGCAGAAACTGGGAAATTTCGACACGAAGTCGTCGAGCTGGGTGAAAACACCCGCCGATATCCGGAAGCTCGGCGGGGCCCTCTTTTGCGATCGCCGCTACGGCCACGTGTTTGTGTATCACAACGGCGCGCAGTCCTACTATGCCGGCAGGGGATTCCGTGGCTCGCTGAGAGTCTGAGAGGGCGTCTAAAAGGCGCGGGGGCCAAACCGGAGATTGACCCTCCAGAAGTAAAGAACCCCGGGGCATTGACGGAAATGTAGGAGCGGCTTCAGCCGCGATGCGAAAGCGTTGCGTGGACGCATCGCGGCTGAAGCCGCTCCTGCCACAGAGGCGAAGCAAGCTTCGGGGAATGAACCCGCAAGGGATTCAAATCGCCGCGCGCCTGGAGGGTCGGCCTCCGGGCGGCGTTGTCCGACTCGCGCCGGCCGGCTATCGCCCGGCGCCGGATGAGACGTGAACCGTTTCCACCTCGTGCTTGCGCAGCGAGAGATAAAGCACACCGGCGACGACCGAAAGCGAGGCGAGGAACGTGAGGGAAGCGGTCCAACTGAAGCGCTCGGCGAGCATCGGCATGACCAGGTTGGCGCACATCTCCCCCACGATATAACCAAACAGTCCCACGAAGCCGATCGCGACGCCGGCGATCCTCAAGGGCACGAAATTCAAGGTCAATATATTGACGATGAGCTGCGGTCCGTAAATGAGCGTGCCCATCAGCCCCGAGCAGACGAGGAGCAGCGGATAGCTCTTGTTGCCCATATAGAACAAGATCAGCGCGGCGAGGGCGAGGAGACCGGCGAAGCCGACGAGGGATTGCTTGTTGGGCAGGGTGGCCGAGAGCCAGGCGAAGAAGAACGAGCCCGGAATCGCGATCCACTCCAGAATGCTGAAAGCCATCGAATATTGCGCCTGGCTGAAACCCATCTCCGTCCCGAGAAAGGCCGGCATCCAGTTGAGAATGCCGAACCGGAGAAAATAGAGCAGCGCGTTGATCAGGGCCACGGTCAGCAAGACGGGGTTGGTGAAGACCTCCGTCCTCATGATCGTCCAGTAGGAGGCGGCCTCGTCGTGCTGCGCCCGCGGCGTGCCGGCCTCGCCGTATATATCGTCCAGCGTTCCCATGTTTTCCGCCTCGGGCCGGTCCCCGCCGATCCTCCAGAACAGGAAACTGATCGCGAGCACGACGGCGCCGGGCGCCCAGAAGGCGATCGCGAGGTTGCCGGGACCCGACCATGCCATGAGGGCGGTGATGATGAGCGGGAGCCCCGCCCCGCCGAGATTCTGCGAGGTGTTCCAGATCGCGATGCCGGAGCCGCGCGTCTTGTTGGGGTACCAGTTCGCGATCATCGTCATCGACGCCGGCGCGAGCGCGCCCTGCACCATGCCCAGGAGCAGCATCGCGGCGAAGAGCAGCGGCAGGCTCTTGATGAAGCCGATGACGATGCAGATCACCGCGCTGATGCCGAGCGCGAGCGCGAAGGTCTTTCGCAGGCTGGTGCGATCGACGACCATGCCCATGAAGAACTTGCCGAATCCATAGGTGATGGTGAACGCCGTCAGGATCAACCCGACCTGGGTCAGCGACCAGCCGTTGGCCAGGCGCATCTCCTCGCTCGTCAGCTTGAAGTTGTTGCGCACGAGGTAGGCGCAGACGTAGCCGACGTAGGCGACGAGAAAGACGACCTTCCGCCGCGCAAGATAACGCGCGAAGGTCTCGGGATGCTTGCGGCGAAACTCCTCGGAAGCGTCGTGCGCTCCGGCGCCCGGGTCGAGTGGCTCAGTGCTCATGCCGTCCTTGAATGAGGGTATCGCCGTCGCCGGCCGGCGGGAACGACGGTTGCTGTTGAAATGCGGGATCGGAGAAGATCACCGGCGCGAAGATATATCAGTCGAGGTTCTCGTCAGCCGTCCGGAAATGACCTTCCGCTCGCGCTTGAGAATGAGGTGAACAACGCCCGGCTCCACGGGATCCCAGGCAAAGGACTGCCCCTCGGCGGTCATCGGAACCGTGGCCACCCAGTCGAGCGTCGAGCCGGAGGCGGGAAAAGACAGCACGAGCCATTCCTTCTCGTCGTGGCCCGTCACGAAGAGATAACCCTCCGGGCCGATGGCGCCGCCCGACACGCCGAAACCGCGGGAACCGAGATGAGCGATGACCGCCGCCGGAAACACCCACCCACGACCGGTCGGGCGCCAGTCGTCGTCGTATTCCACCAGCCGGGTCCACTCCGACCCCTTGCCCGGCTCGCCACCCGACCGGCCATAATGGACGAAACAGGCGATCCAGCGGCCGTCGCGCCGGTCGAACCACGTCAGCGATCCGTCGGTGCGCCCGAAACTGATCGTTTCCGCCGGCTGCAAGGTGGCGGGATCCCAGATTTCCACCGAACTCACATGCGGCACTCCGGGGAAATTGGAATGCGCGCAGTAGAGCCGGCCCCCGTGCATCACACCCGCGTTGAGGTGCGTGAACGGCTCGCCCTCCGGGCAGCTCCACGACGCCACCCGCTCTCCCGTCGATTTGCGGTATTTGCCCAGATCGTGATTGGAAATGACATACAGGTGCTCCTCGTCGGCCACGACGCCCTGCCGCGCCTCGGGCGCGCTGAAACGCCGCTCTTCCGTGAACTCCCAGCCGTGGGCGGACAGATGCCCGGGCGTCTCCGCCGACGCCGCCGATTGCGCGACCGCGAGCAATATCAAAAGCCTGAAACTATTTTTCATAAACTGGTGGGGGATTTATGCCGTGCTCGTGAAATAACGGACCGACGGGATGGCTCCGCCGATCATGACCGGATCCGCCGAAGACGGGGCGAGCCGCTCTCGACGACGAAGGAGGCGCGGGTCTGCAACGGAGCCCCGGGCCGGCTCACGTAGGGAACGGTCCGGTAGTCCGCGCGCCATTCCCCGGGCGTGACTTCGCAACAGACATAGCCCCGCTCGCTGTTGTGGAATTTGACCGCGGGATTCTCCTTCAGCAGGCTGTCCAGATACGGCGGGCTCGCCACGCCGTCGCCGCTGGAGCTTATCGACGTGCCGACAAACTCGACCGCGACCGGGCGGGACTCGCCGGAATCGAAGTCGTTCTCCAGCTCGATCGCCCAGTTGCTGTGTATATCGCCGGTCAGCACCACCGGATTGGAAATGCCGCGCGCTTCGAGATGGCGCAGCAGGCGCCGGCGTTCGAACTCGTAGCCCGCCCATTTATCGACATCGATCACGACTTCAGGCCCGGGCACGCGATCCACCAGGGCCATCAACACCTGCTGCGCGATCACATTCCACGTGGACGCGGATTGCTCCAGCCCGTTGAACAACCAGTCGCGCTGCTCGTCTCCAAGCAGGGTGGCGGCCGGATCCAGCAGCGCCGGGCTTGGGGGCTGGCGCCGGCCGCCGGCAGGCTGGTCGGAACGATATTGCCGGGTGTCCAGGACATGAAAGCGCGCGAGCCGGCCGTATTCGAAGCGGCGATAAAGCCGCATGTCCGGCCCCGCCGGCCTCGCCGAATGCCGCAACGGCATGTGCTCGTAATACGCCTGATACGCCGCGGCGCGGCGGGCGAGAAACTCGCCCTCGCCGTAGAGATCGGGATGCTCCGCGATGCCGGCGGCGTAATCATTGCTCACCTCGTGATCGTCCCAGGTCACGATCCAGGGAGCGTGCGCATGCGCGGCCTGCAGCGCCTTGTCCATTTTGTAAACCGCATACCGGGCGCGATAGGTGTCGAGCGTGCTGGCTTCCGGCAGTCCATGCGGGCGGACCGCGCCGCCGCCATCGACCTTTTCGTAGATATAGTCTCCGAGATGAAGGATCAGGTCCACGTCCTCGCGAACCAGGTGCTCGAAAGCGGTATAATAGCCGACCTCGTATTTCTGGCACGAGGCAAAGGCGAATCGCAACCTGTCGGGGCTGGCTCGATGGTCCGGAAGCGAGCGTGCCCGGCCTTTGGGGCTCGTCTCCTTTCCCGCCGTGAAACGATACCAATACCAGCGATCGGGGCGCAGCCCGGTCACCTCCACGTGCACCGAATGCGCCCAGTCCGGGCTGGCGACGGCGGCGCCTTCGCGCACCACTCGCGTCATCGCCTCGTCTTCCGCGACCTGCCAGCCGACCTCGACCGCCTCGGCGCTCATGCCGCCGTCGGGCTGGAGCGGCCTGGGCGCAAGGCGCGTCCAGAGGACGAAGCCGTCGGGTGTCGGATCGCCCGAGGCCACGCCAAGGGTGAAGGGATGGTCCGTGAAACGGGCCGCGCCCATAACGCTCCGCACCGGCAGGAGGGCCGAAGCGGCGAGTGTGGCGCTGCCGAGAAGGAAATTCCGCCGGCTGACCGGAGGCGAATTTCGAGAGAACGAGGAAGGTTTCATCACAGGCGCGATCGGGCTCGGTTTATGGATTGGACTCAACGGCGGAGATTCCCGGACGCGGGGCGCACTTGCGCGCCAGCACGAGCCCGAGGAAGCCGCCGAGAATGAGCGCGGCCCCGACCAACAACAAGGCCTGATCGTAGTCGCCCGTGCGATCGTTGATATAACCCATGATCGGCGGCAGGCCGACCCCGGCGATGTTGGCCACGGCATTGATCAGCGCGATCGCGCCCGCGGCCGCCGCGCCGCCGGCCAGATACTCGGTCGTCACCGCCCAGAAGACGGGAGTCACGGCCCAGTTCAAACCGACGGCCAGAAGAAGCAGCAGGTAGGTGGCCGTCATGTTGCCGGAATAAATACTGACGACCAGGAGCACGCCGGACGCGAGCAACGGGATCCCCAGGTGCAGGCTGCGCTCGCGGCGCGCGTCGGAATTGCGGCCGTTGAAATACATGAGCGCGCAGGCGAGCAGGAAGGGCAATCCCGACAGCAGGCTGACCACGAAATTGGATTCGCCTGAAAGGGCTTTCAAAATCTGCGGGAGAAAGAGCGTGACGCCGATCGTGCCGAAGGCCTGCAACAGCCAGAACAAGGCGAGCAGCCACACCTTGCCGTCGGCAAAGGCCCGGGTCCAGCCGGCGGCGTGGCCGCCGGGCGCGCGCGAGGTCTCCCCGGCGATCGTGCGGTCGAGCCATTCCGCCTGGGCGGCCGACAGCCATCTGGCGTCGCGCGCGGTGTCGGGCAGATACTTGAGCACGACAAACCCGAGCACCACCGCCGGCACGCCTTCGACGAAATAGAGCCAGCGCCAGCCGGCGAATCCGAGGATCCCGTCCATTTTCAGCAAAGCGCCCGAAAGCGGCAGCCCGATCACGGAGGCGAGCGCGGCGGCAATATAAAAGAAGGACATCGCGCGCGCGCGGTTGCTGGACGGGAACCAGCGGCTCAGGTAATAGATGATGCCCGGAGTGAAGCCCGCCTCCGCCGCGCCGAGGAGGAGCCGCATGGTGTAGAGCTGCCCCGCCGACTGGATGAACGCCATGCCGCAGGCAACGAGCCCCCAGGTGACCATGATGCGCGCGATCCAGCGCCGCGCCCCCACCCGCGCCAGGATCACATTGCTGGGAACCTCGAATATGATATAAGTGACGTAGAAAAGGCCCGCGCCGAGGCCGTACATGCGGGAGGTGAGGCCCAGGTCCGCGTTCATCTGCAACGCGGCGACGGAGATGTTGGCTCGATCGAGGTAGGCGATCAGATACAACAACATCAGGAAGGGGATCAACCGCCTCGTGACGATGCGGATGGTGTCCGCCTGAAGGGCCGGGGTTATGCTCATAAGGTCTTCCTGGGAGTGTCGTGACCGGGACCGGCGCCGCCCTCCCGAGGCAACGCAGCCAGCCCGTCCGCGCAAGCGGTGGTGAGAAAAGTGATGTCGAGGCTGTATCCGATGAAGCGATACCCTTCGGCGAGGCGGGCTTTGACCTGGGCGACCGAAGGCGGGACGACGTGGATGCCGGGGACGATCCCGTGCCTGCGACAGGCGGCGAGGATGGCATCGCGCGCCGCGAGATAGTCCGGATGCTCGAATTGTCCGGTGATCCCCATCGAGGCCGTGAGGTCGTAGGGGCCGATAAAGACCGCGTCGATGCCGGGCACGGTGAGGATGGCGTCGATATTGCGCACGGCTTCGACGTGCTCGATCTGCACGGCGAGGAAGATCTCGTCGTTGGCGCGGGCGTATTCGTCCGCGAGGCGCAGGCCGTAATCGTTGGCGCGGCAGAATCCGACGCCCCGCAGCCCCAGTGGAGGATATTTGGCCGCCTGCACGAGAAGGACGGCTTCCTCCCGCGTGCGCACCAGCGGCGCCACCACCCCGCAGGCGCCGGCGTCGAGGTAGCGTTTGACAAAAGCGTAATCCACGCCGTGGACACGCACCACCGCGGCGCAATCGGGACGGCCCGAACGGATGGCCTGGAAGAGTTGTTGGGCTTGCGGCAGGTCCACGGCGGAATGCTCGACGTCCACGCAGAGAAAATCGAAGCCGCATGCGGCCATCAATTCGGCCACGACCGGGCTGCCGCTGTTGATCCAGCTTCCGATCAGCGTGTCGCCGGCCAGCATGCGCTGGCGGAACGAGGGGCTGGCCGCGCGCGTGGTCGCAACGGTCATGATACAGCGAAACGTTCGACGGGGATTTTCACCACGAGCTTGAAGACGCGGTCGAATCCCGGGACACGGATCTTCGGCCGATGCGCGTCGAGCGGGGTGTGAATGGAAAAGAAACCGGCGCTTTTGACGAGTCTCCCGAGCGCGGGGCCGGCATGGTGCAAGAGCAGGTCCTTGTCCGTGTCGTAGTCTCCGTCGTCGGCGAGCGAGGCGCGCGGAGCCCAGTCGATGCCCTCGGCGCCGCCGAGTGTATATTGCAGGTCCACATATGCGCGGTGCGTTTCGAAGCGCGACTCCGCCGCGGCGCCCGTCGCATAACTCAGGATCAGGGCATAGCCGTCGCCTTCGTTCAGGGCGTAGCGGCCTTCCGCGGGCTCCTCGGGCAGTCCCCGAATCCAGTCGACCGCTCGCGCGACCGCGCCGCCCAGCGCGGTCAGGCCCATGGCTTCGAAATCGTCGAGTCTTCCGTAAATCATAAAGTGAATGACGCCAACCCGACCGCGGCCGCGATCAAGGCGCCGGCTTCTCCCAAGCGTAGCCGTAGAGGAACGCACGCTCGAGCACGAAGCGGGTCTGAACCGCCGCCGCCGGCGCGCGCGCCCCGCCCCGCCACTTGAATGCAGCCCGCCGGTGATCGCCGGTGACCGGCTCGCAATCCTCCGCGCCGAAACCCGGGATGGGCTGGCCGCTGCCATCCAGCAGCTCCGCCCGGAGTTCGCCACCGGACTTGGCGCGCATGTTGACCACCAATTGAGCGCCAGAGATCTCTCCCGGACGAGTCACCGCCTGGCCAAGAGTGGGACCTCCGGCCGAAGGAGCCAGAGCCCACAGCCGGTCGAACTCCCACGCCGCGCGACAAAGCGCGGTATTGAAGGGCAAAGTCGGTTTCTGGATGCCGCTGACCCATTCGTTGCCGACCATGATCTGCGGTTGCAGCCGGGAGTCGTGGATCTCGCCATGAATCCCTTCGGAACCGGCATAATATACATACATCGTGCCTTTCTCGACGATCGGGTGATGCATCTGCCAGATCATGCCGCCGCCATACTCGCCGAGGGGCGGATTGGGCAGCGCCGGCCGGCGGTCCGGCCGCCACCAGTTGATCCCGTCGCGAGACGCCGCCAGTTGCAGGGACATGGTCTGGTTGACGGCATCGTAATAGTTCACCAGCGCGACATAACCACCCTCCACGGCCACAGGGCAGATTTCCAGAAACTGCGCGAAGTCCGGATCGCGCCAGTCGCGGATGAGAACGAGGGCTTCATTGCCCCAGTCGGTGCCATTCGGACTCGTGCGTCGGGACACGCTGCGCAGACCGCCACGGGGATTATTGTCGTAGGGAATGATGCGATCTCCCTCACGAAGTTTCGGGTAGGTCTTGTAATAGGATACAAAGGATCCATCCGCCTGGCGATAGACGTAGGACACGTCGCCACCGCCGCCGACGGATGGATAGATCGGTCCTTCCACGAGCTTCCAATCCTTGCCGTCCTTTGAACGGTACCGGTAATTGCCATGGCGCTCCTTGGGACCGGGGAGATGCCCCACCCTATTCTCCTGCTGACCGCCATAGAGCGGCGCCCGCATGACAAACATCTCGTAAGGCCAATCCTCGTTCGCGGGATCGACAAAGACCGAGGCATACACCGACGTGCCGCCGGAATCCATATCGAGCAGGATGTTGGTCTTGTCGTAACCCGGCCAGCGCACCAACGACAATTCCGGGCGAGTCCACGTCACCCCGTCCCTGCTTTCCAGGTAGGTCAGGCGCCGCTGGTGTTCATGTTGGGCTTTGAGGCCATCGAGTGTCGCCTCGCCCGGAGTGGACACCTGCCACGCCTTCCACAATCCGTCGATGGGATCGCGCAGCACCGTCCCATGCGCCATGATGCCGCCGGAGTCCCACGGCATGGCCGGCTCGAGCAACGGATTCGCGGGATCGGGCACGCCCTGCTCGACCCGCCAGGCAACCAACTGGAGCGACTCGAAGTCGTCCGGCATGAGCAACGGCATCCGGGCCGGGGCAGCGCTGGATCCCACGGCCGGCAGATCCAGGGCGAGGAGCGCCAGCGCCGCGCCGCCCGCGGCGCCGACGCATCGGATACGATGGCGAAGACGTCTGAAATGGAACTCGCTTTTCATAAAGGCGGCCCGGACTGTGTGGAAGTCCGGCGGAATGACGATGCTTTCAACACGCGCCGGAAGCGGAGGTCAGAAGCGCCGCTCGATATAGAAGGAAAACCGGCGCGGCATCGTGCCGCTGTTGGCCGTGCCGGTGATGACGCGCTCGTCGAGGACGTTCTGCACCCGGAGCTGCGCCTCCCATTGCCCGCGCTCCATGCGGCGCACCGCGCGGACGCCGACATCCCACCGCAAACTCGAGGCTTGCAGCACGATATTGTCGGGATTGAGCACGACATCGTCGGTGTAGCCGAAGGCGTTCTGTATATAGAACGACCAGTCGGCGGTCTTGTGCGCGAGGTAGTTGCCCACGAAGTTCAGCCGCACCGGAGTGTCGCCGCGGCGCTTGCGCTTGATCACCGACTGATCGGCCTGCACCGCGTACAAGGCGGTGTGCGCAAAGGCGGCCGAGGCGTAGAACGAGAGCCGCTCGGTGGGCGCTCCCGATACCTCGATCTCCACGCCCTCCGCCGTCGCGTTGGGATCGATGACGTTCTCCCGCCAGTTGTAAAGCGGATCGAGTTCGTCGAGGCGGTTCGTGCGGAAATTGACCGAGCGAATTTCGCTGCCCTCGCCGATCTTGTAATACGAGGCATTGAACGTGAGCCGGCCGGAGAACAACTCCGCTTTGACCCCGACCTCGTCCAGCTCCACCGTCCGCGAAGCGGAAACGCGCTCGGCCGGATCGCGGGAGGGAACGCCCAGGGTGCCATCGGGATAGCGGAGCACGTTGCGGGTCGGATCCTGCTGCTCGGCGTGAACGGCGAAGGCCGTGATCCAGGGCGCAACGCGATAGGAGGCGCCGAAACGATAGGTGGCATCCGTCGGCTCGGGTCGCGCGCGGGTGAAGGTGTCGGCCCTTACATCGGTGATGTCCTCCTCGATCTTGTCGTAGCGCCAGCCGCCGGTGAGATGCAGGCGCTCGCGCAGAAGCTTGGCCGTGTGCTGGACGTAATAGGAACTCTCCCAGACCTTGCGCTCCTCATGGGTGGTCACGCTTTGCGGCGGGATGTCGTCGCGCTGCAGATTCAGGAACGCACTGTTGTCGAGGATGCGAAAGATGCCGCCGGTGTTCGCGCGGCTGAACCGGTTGAAGATGTTCCGGCGGGTGAATTCATAACCGACCAGGGTCTGGTGGGACATGCCGACGAAATCATATTCGAAAAGCAGGTCCCCCTGATAGGAGACGAATTCGGTGTCTCGCTCCGTGGTGTCGTGCCGCAACGCCATCGTCCAGTCGATCGGCAGCCCGTCGGGGTCGTTCGGGTCGAAGACGAAATTCCCGAACCCCCTCAGGCGCGTCAGGTCGCGGTCCACCTCCGCCTTCACCCAGAGCAATCCCTGCCGCGTCGAAAACCAATCGGTGAACCTGTGGTCCAATACATTCAAGACCTCGTAAACCTGCGCGTCGGGATCCACCCACGAAGCCGTCTGCGGAGTATCCAGCGGCATCATCTTGATCACCGCCAGCGCCCCGTCCGCCGGGAACGTGCGCACGATCGCGCCATTGGGCGCCCGCGCGAAGAACTGCAGTTCGTCCTGGATCTCGAAGAACTCCGCCGACGGCGTCCGGCCCGATTGCAGGCTGGCCTCGATCAGCAGATTGGTGCGATCACTGAGCCGAAATTCGACGGAAGGGAAGAAGCTGATGGTGTTGTACTTCTCGTTCGGCAGGTAGGTCTCGCCGCCGGTGTAGGAGGCGATCGCCCGATAAAGCACGGAGCCATCCGAGGTGAGCGGCCCGGTGGTGTCGGCCTCGGCCTTGTAATAACCCCAGCTTCCCGTGGTGAATTTCAGCGACGACGCCGCCCTCGCCTGCGGCTTTTTCGTGATCAGGTTCACCACGCCGCCGGCCTCGCCCCGGCCGGTCGTGGCGGAGCCCAGGCCCTTGATCACCTCGACCCGGGCGATGTTGCTCATATCCTTCTCGTAGTGGAGCGACGAGTCGGTGGTATATCGAAAGCTGTTCCTGAACTGGCTGAATACATCGATGGAACGCACTTGATATTGGTCCTGTCCGCCGCCCCGTTTCGTGACGCTGGGAAGGAACGCGATGGCCTCGCCCAGGGTCGGCGCGGCCAGCTCCTTGATCATCCGCTCGCTGACGATGTTCACCGTCTGGGGCACCTCGCGCAACGGCGTGTTGAGGCGTGTGAGCGAGGTCGTGGAGGTCACGCCATAGCCGCTCACATCCTCCTGCGCCTCCACGGAGAACGGCTGCAGAGTGACCACGTCGTCCAACTGGTCGGCCCCATCCGTTTCGGCGGGCGGGACGACGGTTTGCGCGGAGACAAAGACCGGAGCGGAACAGAGCAAGGCCACGGCGACAAGAGCCTGACCGAGGCGGGGCAACTCGCGAGGGAGCATGCGCGCGCCGCATGCACGACGAGCAATCGCGGTATTCATAGAGTGTGGTTTGGTTGGCAAAGGTTGATAAAAGGCTTGAGGGGAGAACAAACGCGGCGTCTTCAGCGCTGACGACGGAGCCGCGGCATCAGAGTCATGGGGTGAACGATCATGGGTTTGTGGAGTTGGCGAAACGGCGCAGGCGCGCCGGCTTCGACACGACCTAAGTTTGACGACGATTGACGAGCAACGGGGTTTCGATGTTATGATAACTTCATGGCGAATCCCCCGCCCCCATAAACCTTCGGGCCATCGCCAGGGCCGCCGGGGCCGCGCTTGCGACCCAGATCCTGCGCAACGAACGCGGCGCGCCGGATCTTTCCCGCCAGACCCTGACCCTGCCCACGTGAGTGGGTGGCCCGTGCATCCGCGCCGGTCAGGCGGCCGCCGGAGGCTTTCGCCGGCAGGTGGATCCCCAGAGGGCAGGAACCGATTCCGCGTCGCTCCAGTTGTTGCAATCATGCCGCGTGCGTCACAATTGTGTTACAATAACATATCAACTCGAACCGCGGTTCGCCGGACGCCCCGCCACACGCGCGACGTCGCTCCGGGCCACTGTGTCGATTCGACGGCGGACTTCACGCTCGGCATGATCCCCGTCCCCGCGCGCCGCTTGCTCGAAGTGGACCGTCACGCGCGCCCCAGCGCCTGGCGAGGTGGATCCGGCCCATTGGACAGGGTCCACCTCAAACCGGGCTAGAAGCAGGCTTTGGCCACGGGCATGCCTGTATCCAATCTACGAATACATCGAGAGCCTCAAATCGGCGCTTGCTCCGGGAAAAGCGCCGGATCACGAGACCGGCATCAGCCATCGAGCGCTTCCCACAGCCTGGCGCCATTCCGGTCAGAGCCTGAAGTTGACCCCGAACCGTGATTTCCAGCCGTAGATTTCGAAGCCGCTGTTCCTCGACGCCACGCCTGTGTACTCACGAAGCGGCTGCTCGTTGATATTAAGGAATTCCGCGAAGACGGTGAAGTTGCGATTCAGCCGATAGC
This sequence comes from uncultured Opitutaceae bacterium, assembly GCA_964517665.1. Lineage (GTDB taxonomy): Bacteria > Verrucomicrobiota > Verrucomicrobiia > Opitutales > Opitutaceae > Congregicoccus. The sequence goes on from CAZFCY010000020.1 coordinate 17,729, forward strand.
TGACTTTCGCATCCCACACCTTGCGCTCGTCGATGTAGCCGTCGGTGCCGGCATCGGAGCCGACGCTGGTCAGGAAGTCGCCGGTGATGGAGTAGGCGATCCGCGCCTCAAAGCCGTATTTTTCATACATCAGCGCGAAGTTTCCGATGTTGTCGGACTGCTTGAAGAACGGAACCTTGCGTTTGCCTTGTGTCAGGAGGGTCGCCTCGGAGTCGGTGATCGTGTAGTTCATGTTTACGCCGAATCCATCCAGCGGGGCGGGAAGGAAGGTGAAGAACTGCTGGTAGTTCAGTTCGACTCCGGTGATGCGGCCGCTGTCGGCATTCTCCGGACGGCTGAAGGAGAGCGTCTCGTAGAACCGGCCCTCGAAGGTGATATCATTCTCGGTGAAGCTGCTTCCATAGACGGGGTTGTCGATGTCCTTGTGAAACACGCCGATCGAGACGATGCCTCCAGCCTGCAAATAATATTCGAGCGAAGCGTCCAGGTTCATCGACTCGTAGGGCTTGAGGAGCGGGTTCCCTTCCGAGATCGATCCGGTCCAGATGCCGGACTCGTCCTCGATCTGATCGAGTTCGCGAATCGGAGCGAGGCTTGCGTAGTTGGCCCTGCCCAGCGTGTTGGTCCAGGCGAAGCGCGCGACGAGTTTGTCGTTCGGGCGCCAGATGAGGTGCAGCCCGGGCATGACCGTGGTGTAATCGTCGCTGCCGGCCACCCGGTTGACCGTGCCGGTGAAGACGCCGGCGTCGAAGACGAGTTCGTTCCCGGCGTATGTCGCGTCGGTGCGTTCCACCCGCGCCCCGCCGAGCAGTGTCCAACTGCTGGTCAGATCGATGGAAGCCATGGCATAGGTGGCGAAGACGTCCTCCTCGGCCTCGAAGTCGCTGACGTTCGAATTCTGGATCGAACTCAGTTGGTTGAACACGAAGCGGTCCGGATTCGTTTCGAAGAACCGATGCATGGCCGGGAGGTCGATCGTCGGTCCAAATCGATAACGCCCTTCCATGAAACCTGTGGGATCCGGTCCCGCCAGGTCGGCTTCGGCGAGGGTGAAGTTGCCCGGGGCCGGATCGTAGTCCTCGTTTTCGCGGTCGTCGGCCTTGTCGCGGCTCACAAACTTTGCGCCGACTTTCCAGTAGCCGTTGCGTTCACCGAATCTCATGTCGCGCTTCAGGTCTGCCTGCAGCGATATAACGTCTTCACGCTCGAGATCGTTTCGAAGGCGTATGCGCCTGAAGGGATAGCTGGCGGGGTCGAAGAAATTGGCGGAAGGCGTCACGATCGTCGGGTTTCCAGGATCAAGCCGATAGCTGTTGGGAAAGGATCCACCTCCGGAGCGAAACTCCCAGTCGTGTCGAATGGGCACGTCGCGTTCGCCCCGGCTGGTTCCGGCCTGCCACTCGAGCGTGTAGTCCGAGCCGAGTGAGTGCTTTCCCTGAAGCGAGAGCGCCTGGATGGTCCAGGTCTGATGATAGTCGCGAAACTCCCGGCTCGCGCGTCCCTGGCTGAAGCTGCCGGAGGTCGCCGTCTGATTCGTCAGCGCGCCGCGGGCGAATTCGAAGTCCGAATTCTGGCGGCCCTCCGTGTCGGTGAATTCGTTATGATTGAGTCGCAACGCGAACTCGTGTCGATCGTTCGGCCGAAACTGCAGGGCGGCGTTGATCCCAATGCGTTGACGCTCGATGAAATAGTCGAAGGACTCCACCACCTGCGGGATCCACTGCCCGCTTTCGCCATCCCAGTCCTGCGCGTCGGATGTCTGCGAGCCGAAGCTCTTGAGTGAATAGCTTCCGCCAATGACGAGGCCCCATTCCTTGTCCGCGCCGAAGGTTCGGCCGATGTTCAGACTGCCGTTCGGCTCCGTCTCTCCGCGAAAGCTGTCGTAAAATCCCGCGAGCGTGCCGAAGACGAACCCCTCGGGCCGGTCGAACGCGCTCAGGGTCACGATGTTGACGGAGCCGCCGATCGCCGTCCCGTCCATGTCCGGAGTGACCGCCTTGGTCACTTCCAGTCGCGAGATCAGATCGGCCGGCACGGAGTCCATGCCGATGCCGCGGTTGCCCTGCTCGGAGGGCGTGCCGATGAGTTGGTTATTGAGCGTGACGGTGTTGAGCGCGGCGTCGATGCCACGAATGACGACGTAGCGCCCCTCGTCCTGATCCACTTCGACGGATACGCCCGGCATCCGCCGCAACGCCTCGGCGGCGTTGCCATCGGGAAACTTTCCGACGCCGTCCGACGACACGGCATCCATGATTCCTTCGGCCATGCGCTTCTGCTGCAAGGCGCGCGCCTGGCCCTCACGTGTGCCTCCGACCACGAAATCCTCCAACGTGACGACGTCGGAAGGGGACGACATCTCAAAATCGGCGCGCGACTCGCCTGATCCCGAAACATTCACCGTGCGCACCGCCTCCTCATAACCGAGGAATCGAACCGAAACCTCGTAGTTTCCCGGCTCGAGATTCGCGAACCGGTAACGACCGCTGCGATCGGTGCTGGTTTCGCGTCCGATCCGGTCAATGGAGACAGTGGCATTGGGCATCGGATCACTGGCGTTGGACGAAGTGACGAAGCCGGCAAGGGATGCCCCGAATGACGGGGCGATCGACAGAGAGCCGATGAGGCTGGCAAGAGACAATAGTCGCATCGCATTCATGGTGAGATGGAATCCTGACCTGAGCTTGAAGGCGGGGTGAAGGAAGAGCGCCGGCGCAAGCGCGCCGGTCGTTGGTTCTATATTGTTGAGGATTGGATAGTGGCCACGAAAGGGCGGGAGAAGTGGAAGGATGGCCGCGAAGAGACGCTAAAAGCGAAAAACAAGGCCCGCTATTTGCGCCTTCCGCGCAAATAGCGGCTATGGCTCGATCTTAACAAAGCAGAGTTGGGCGAGGGGCATTGCGCTTTTGCCGCAGCGCGCGTGAGCGCCCCTTCGATAACGCTTCACCGCCAGTTCATCCAAAGCCGCGATGTCTCCGCCCAAAGCGATTGCGATCGACACAGCGGCATGGGCTCCAGCATCCGCGTTGTCAACACGCCCGACAATGTCGCCGGACCAGACTTGTGTTGTCGTGGATGCAACGGCGAACGCGGCCAGCACGCCGCGGGTGAAGGAGATCGAAGGGAGTTTCATGGGGCAGGTTTTGACGGCGAGAATCCGGGCCACGCAGCCCAAGGGGCGCGTACGACTTAGGTGGCGGTTCGATTGACACGCAACGAGGTTTCGATGTTATGATAACTTCATGGCGAATCCCCCCGCCCCCATAAACCTTCGGGCCATCGCCGAAGCCGCCGGCGTGTCGGCCATGACCGTTTCGCGTGTGCTGCGCAATTTTCCCAGCGTCTCCCCTGAAACCCGGCAGCGCGTGATGCAGGCCGCCCGCAAGCTCGGCTATTCGCCCGATCCGCACATGGCCCGCCTCATGGCCCGCGTGCGCAGCTACCGCCGCCGCCGCGCGGAAGCCGTCATCGCGCTGGTGCGCGACGACATCCCCGGCGACGCCCTGCTCGACCACGCCTACCAATACGTCGCCCTCCACGATATTCGCACGCGCGCCGCCCGCCACGGCTACCGCGCGGAGGAATTTCTCCTCGACCGCAATCGCATGTCCGCCCCGCGGCTCGCCACGATCCTCGAAACCCGCGGCATCGAAGGGCTGATCATCTCGCCGCAATCATCGCACAGCATCGGCGCCGAGCTGGACTACTCGCGCTTTGCCGCCGTCACCCTCGGCTACGGCCTGCCTCAGCCCGCCCTGCACCGCGCCAGCACCAACATGACCCGCGGCATTCTACAGGCGACGTCCGTGCTCGCCGCCCGCGGCTACCGGCGCATCGGCCTCGCCATCACGCAGTGGATCGACACGCGCTCGGACCACACCTACTCCGGCGCGATGCTGACTTATCAACAGCAGATTCCCCCGCGCAATCGCGTGCCGCTCCTGCTCTTTCCGGAAAACAATGTCGCCCAGGAGTTCGATATTTTTCACGCCTGGTTCAAACGCCACCGGCCCGATGTCATCATCTCCTTCGACTCCTACGTGCCCGACTGGCTGACGCAGAAACTCGGCCTGAACATACCCGATAAAATCGGCCTCGTGATCCACGACTGGGTGGAGGGACATGGCAACTTCGCCGGGATCAGCCACCTGCGCGCGCATGTCGCCGCCGCCGCCGTCGACATGCTCGCGACCCAGCTCCTGCACAACGAGCGCGGCGTGCCGGACTTTCCCCGCCAGACCCTGACCCTGCCCGCATGGGTGGATGGCCCGAGCATCCGCGCCTATTAGCCGCCGCCGCGCGAATCCCTTCCCGGCCGCAGGCGCCAATCTTGTGCCGCCTCCGCAACCATCGAATAGGCAATGTGTGCCACGATTGTGTTACAATAACACCGGGACCGGGATTGCGCCCCGTGGAACGCCCCAGCCAAATGCACGCGTCGATCCGGGCCACTGTGTGAACCGGGCAGGCCGATGCGCCCCATGCCCTCATCCTCTCTTCCACTCGTCTTGATTACCAACACAGCGCCCCCTTCCGCGCTCGCTCCGCTCGCGGGCGTCGCGCGGGTGATCATGGGGCCGTCCGGCGGCGACCTGATGCCTCGCGCGGAAGTGCTGCGCCTCGCGCCCGGCCTCGCCGGCATCATCAACCAGGCCGAACTGCGCGTGGACGAGGAGCTGCTCGCGCAGGCGCCGAAACTGAAGGTCGTCGCCAACCTCTCGATCGGCGTCGACAACCTCGACCTCGCGCAGATGCGCCGCCGCGGCGTCGTCGCGACCAATATACCCACCGCCTTCGTCGATTCGACGGCGGACTTCACGCTCGCCATGATGCTCGCCCTGGCGCGCCGGTTGCTCGAGGCGGATCGCCATGTGCGCTCGGGCGCCTGGCGGAGTTTTCAACCAGGCGTGTGGGACGGCGCCATCCTCGGCGGCAAGACGCTCGGCATCGTGGGCTACGGCGCGATCGGCCGCGCGGTGGCGCAGCGCGCCCGGGCCTTCGGCCTTCGGATCCTGTATCATCGGCGCACCCCGGACGGCGGGCCGGGTTATGCGCCGCTCGATCAGTTGTTGAGCGAGTCCGATTTCGTCACCCTCCATCTGCCTCTCAACGAGGACTCCCGCCAGCTCATCGACGCCGGGCGCCTGGCCCGGATGAAACGCGGGGCTTTTCTCATCAACACGTCGCGCGGCCGGATCGTGGATGAAACCGCGCTCGTCGCCGCTCTGAAGGAAGGCCATCTCGGGGGAGCGGGGCTCGATGTTTTCGAGAACGAGCCCCGCGTCCATCCCGCCCTGTTGGGCATGCCCAACGTGGTCTTGAGCCCGCACATCGGCGGCGGCACCCGCGAAAGCCGCCACCACGCGCGCTATTCGTGCGCCGAGGACGTCGCGCGCGTGCTCACGGGAAAACCTCCCCGCCATCCGCTCGATGCGCCGCTCGCCGCGGCCCGTGAAACCCCGCCACACGCATGAAAATAGCCCGTCTTGAAACCATTCATGCGCGGCCGCGCTGGCTGATCCTGCGCATCCACACCGACACGGGGCTGACGGGGCTCGGCGAAGCCACGCTCGAGGGCCGCTCCCTCACGGTGGAAACGATGATACATGAAATGGGCCGCTGGCTCGTCGGCCAGGATCCCCGGCGCATTGAATATATCTGGCAGCACCTGTATCGAGGTGGATTTTATCGCGGCGGCCCCGTCCAGGGCTCCGCGCTCTCGGGCATCGACATGGCCCTGTGGGACCTTCTCGGCAAATCGCTCGGCGCGCCCGTGTGTCAACTGCTCGGAGGCCGCGTGCGCGATCGCATCCGCGTTTACGGATGGATCGACGCGGGAACGGCCGACGACTATGTTCATTCCGTGCGCGACCTGCGCGACGGGCGCGGGCTTGGCGCGTTTAAATACAACGCCACGGGCATGATGGCGCCCCTCGCCTCCCCCGCGGCCATGGAGGCGGCGGTGCGCCGCCTCGCCGATCTGCGCCGCGCCGCCGGGCCCGGGATCGATATAGCCGTGGATTTCCACGGACGCCTGACCTTCGCCGACGCCAAACGCCTCGTGAAACTGCTCGAGCCCCATCAGCCGGCCTTCATCGAAGAGCCCATCCTGCCGGGCGACGCCGACGGCCTTCGCGAGATCGCGGAATCGACCTGCATTCCGATCGCGGCGGGCGAGCGCCTGTTCACCCGGTGGCAGTTTCAGGAGCTGATCGAGAAGCGCGCGATCCGCATCGCTCAGCCGGACATCGCCCATGCCGGCGGCATCTCCGAAGCGCGCCGGATCGCGGCGATGGCGGAATCACGCGATATACTCGTCGCCCCGCATTGTCCGCTGGGCCCGGTGGCGCTCGCCGCCAGCCTGCACATCGATGCCGTCTGCCCGAACTTCCTCATCCAGGAGCACGTCACCCTCGGAGAGACGCTGCTCGAGGAGCCTTTCGTCGTGAAGGAAGGCCATATACACCTGTCCGACCGCCCCGGCCTCGGCATCGCGCTGGACGAGCACAAGCTTGCCGCGCAGAGGTTCGACGGCGTCTGGGACAACCCCCGATTCACCGCCGAAGACGGCGGCTTCGCCGAATGGTAGGGCTCCGCGATTCATGACCCGTTTTATCTCGTGCGACTGGGGCACCACGCGTTTCCGCCTGCGGCTGATTGAAACGGACGGCCTCCGGCTTGTCGCGGAACACGACTCCGACGACGGGATACAGGCGATCGCCGCGACGCATCCCGCCGGGGAGGCGCGCCGGCTGGCCATGGGCCGGGTGCTCGAGCGCGGTCTCGCCGCGCTGCGCATCGCGGATGAATTCGAAATTCCCGTGGCGATCTCGGGCATGGCCTCATCCACCCTGGGCTGGCAATCCCTTCCCTACGCCGATCTGCCGGCGCCGATCGACGGCAGCACCTTTCGCTTCCTGGACTTCACGCATGCCGGCCGCAGGGTGCGCCTCGTGTCCGGATTGCGGGCGGCCAGCGATGTGATGCGCGGAGAGGAAACGGAACTCGTGGGTCTTTTCTCCAATCCCGCGCGGCGCCAGCTGGCCGGGGATTGCACGGTCGTGCTGCCCGGCACCCATTCGAAACACGCGCGCCTGCAGGCCGGCCGTATTGTCGATTTCACCACCCATCCCACCGGCGAATTATACAGTCTGCTGAGCCGGCACAGCACCCTGTGCGCGCCCGGCGATGCGATATTCGATCAGGACGCTTTCGCCGCAGGCGTGCAACTCGCCCGCGGCCGGCCGTTGAGCGCGGCGTTGTTTCAAACCCGGGCGCGCGCCGTGCTCGGGCTCATGCCGGCCACGCACGACAGGGCGTTTCTCAGCGGGGTGTTGATCGGCTCCGAAGTCGCCACGCTGATCGAAGCGCCTGCATCCCGCATCGTGCTGGCGGCGGGCGGGCCGCTGGCGGGGCACTATATCAATGCCCTGCGCGACCTCCTCCCGCAGTCCCCTCTCGTGCACATCCCTCCCGCCGAAGTTGCCACGGCAAACATCGCGGGCCACGCGAAGCTGCTCTCCCTGCGATGAATGACACTCCCGCATTCGATGCCGCCCGTTTCGCGGCCATGCCGTTGATCGCGATCCTCCGCGGCCAGCGTTCCGCCGTGGTGGAACCGGTGGTGGAAGCGTTGATCGAGGGCGGCTTTGCCGCCTTGGAGATCACCATGAACACACCCGGGGCCGCCGCGCAGATCGAGGCGGCATGCGCCAAAGCCCAAGGCCGGATCGACATCGGGGCCGGCACCGTCACGACCCTGCGGGAACTCGACCAGGCGCAGGCGGCGGGCGCCGCCTTCATCGTCACACCGATCGTGGCGCCCGAGGTCATCGTTGCCTGCGCGCGACGCGGGCTGCCGGTTTTTCCCGGCGCGTTCACGCCCACCGAAATCTTCCAGGCCCACCAGCTCGGAGCCACGATGGTGAAACTGTTCCCGGCCCATCGGCTTGGGCCTGAATATATACGCGACCTGAAAGGCCCCCTCGGTCACGCGCGCCTGCTCGTCACCGGCGGCATCACGCCCGAGTCGCTCCCGGCCTACGCGCGAGCCGGAGTCGCCGGAGCCGGAATAGGCAGCCCGCTTTTCCAACCCGACAGGCTCGAAGCGGGCGACTGGCATTGGTTGCGCGCCCAGGCCGCGCGCTTCTGCGCGGCCTGGCGGGCCTCCGCCCGGAACTCGACACCCGCCGCGCATTGAACCCGGGATACGTGGGATTCATCCCCCGAAGCCCGCTTCGATGCCTCGAGGAATGCAAGCGCCTGGAACCCAGACCGCGCCCGCCTCACCGGGCTCGTTCAGCAAGCGTCGTGTGACGGCTGCCGCGTCACACAACGTTCAGGGTTTCGATCTTCTTCTCTACGCTCTCTTTATTCCGAAACCTGGATCTCGCCGATGGCGCCTCAACACCAGGATTCGAACTGGCCCGACCCGCTCACGAAACAGAAGGTGATATGGGAAACTCGGCATACTCGCCCTGCGAAGTCCCTCGCCTGCCACATGAAATGACGTCGGCCGCCGCTCGATCGTCACGATCAGAGCCGTGAGTTATTCAAAGAAGCGATCAGCCAACCGGTGACCGCCGGCCGTCTCATAATACTGGAGAACGATTCCGAGATCACTCTGGACGAGTCTATTGAATGTAAGCGCCATCGGCAGCTGCCTAGCGACCGAGACCTCGTTTCAACTCATCCCACGAAATCCCCTGATCACCAGCGGCGTCCATCTCCATCTCACGTCGAATCGCTTCCGCAACACCCTCGTCGTCATCGGACAATCCTCCCGGATTTCGGGGCGCGGGAACCGACGTTATCGACTCGTTGGTTGGCCGGCTTTTCTTCCGGGAGAATGAGATATGGCGACAACTTCCGGCGGAGCTCTGCAATCAAAGCGCTCTCCATGGGCTCATAGATATCTTCGATGAACAGACACACGATCCGCTTCGATCGGGTCTCCTCTCGAAAGCGCTTCGCTATTCTGTCTTTGTGATTCTTCTCCATCACGAAAATCACATCGGCCCATCCGATGTCGCCACCCGCAAGCTTGACTCGCGCATCGTTCGCGATTCCACGCGAACGAACATGGTAGCGCTGCGAGCTGGAGAACATCCTCTCGGCAGTGACGCTTCGAATCCTGTTCTGAGCGCACACAAACAGGATTTTCGTCGGGTGATTTGCCTCCACAACCCCGGCCGTCAAGGATGAGCCTTGTTGAGCCATTGACATTACGCATATCCGGTTCTGAGCGCTGTAGCCCAATCCGGATATCCTTCGCGCTCCGCTACCGATGCCGCTTGCTCATAATCATAGGGAACGGCGATGTGACACACACGCCAGCCTTCATCGAACTTCTCTGCAATGGCATAGCGGGCGCTCGGGCTTCCAACCTCCATCTTGTGGGGCAGCGGCGAGACCAACGAATAAGCCGGCAGACCCACGCTTCCCGGATTCAATATCCAAGTGTGATCACGGACTCTCACCAATCGTGGAACATGGGAATGTGCGCACAGCACAAGCCCGACCTTCATTCCAGTCAGGCTCGCCTCCATCTCCGAAACGGATCGCAAACGCGCTCCTTCCCTTAGCGGCTCTTCCACGAGATACTCGACATCGCTCGCAGGCGAACCATGGCATGCAAAGAAATCCTCGTGCTCGAATGCCTCCGGCCAACTGCTGATCCACCGAAGGTCCTCGACACTCAGGCGCTCTCGGGCAAAAGTAGCGCTGCGAGTGCGAACCGCGGGATCATCGGATAGCACCATCCGCTCCCCATTGCCGCGAACGTGGATCATCGGAGTGGAGCGCAGCAAGCGCATGACCGCCACGGGATCGACCGGCCCATTGAAGGCGTCGCCGAGATTGACCACCTGGTCGACGCCGCACCGCGAGATGTCGGCGGCAACGGCCTCCAACGCCGGCGCGTTGCCGTGAATATCCGCTATGATCGCGAGCTTCATGTCATCCTTTGCCAACGATAAAACTGATCCTGCCGGCAGAGTGCGTCAATCTTCGGAAACTCTCCCGATCGCGGGGCGGCCAACACGGTTGGACCGAGTGCCTTGCTCGACCCTCTTCTTCTCTTTTAGAAATGCTCGGCAGGAATGTTCAGAACATCGCCCGACTGCAACAACAGGGCTGCGCCAGAGTGCTCTGGCCTCCACAACAAAGTGACCACGTTTCCATCCTGGAGCGTGCGTGCGACGGTGATCTGCTGCCTCAGAGCGAACGGACTGATGGGTCCGGCTCGCAGAAAGAGATCCTCGACCGAACTTCCGTCTGCCAGCTCAAACGTTCCAGCGTGGCCAATTCCGTCTCCGACCACCGCCACGCTGATTCTTCCGTCAGGAGAAGCAATGCGAGCTTGATTCCACTTTGTATAGTCTGGCCGGGTGGGCTCGACAGGCCGGGGACTGGCACAGCCGACCAAGGCTATCGCGAGGAGTGCTACAAGTGGCCGCATAAGTCTGCCCATCGATGAAGACCAGACACCCGCTGGAGATGTCCGAACACGATAGTCTTCTCAAATCCGCCGCGCGTCATCGGGGTTGTCTGTGGCGCCAGGGTTGGGCTCTTCCCGCATGTCGAGTTACTCGCCAAGACGTGCGCTACACTCTTCAACACCTTCTCGCACGCCGGCCGCGAGATAGAGCGCGCGTGCTTCTTTCCAAAGACGCCGGCCTTCCTCTGAGTCGCCGCGCGCGTCCTGTAGCAACGCAAAACCCCGAATCGCATTCGCGAGGTCGAGGGGCGCCGTGTGCTCGTGAGCGCGGTAGAGCGCCAAAGCTTCATCATAGCAGGACGCGGCCAATTCCAGACGGCCCGCCCCACGATGAAGGTCGGCGAGATGCCTGACGGTGTGCGCAAGCCGAAGCGAATCGCGCTCGTCGCGACAGAGGGAGACGGCTTCCTGGTAATAGGGTAACGCATTCTCGGCCCGGTCCTCGTCCCGCTCAATCTGGCCCAACATCATCAAAGCGCGGGACAGTCCCCCGCGCGTGCTGGTAAGCCGACACAACCTCACAGCTTCTTCCGCGTCGCGGTAGGCATCCGAAAGACGATTTTCCCTGCGGGCTTGTGCCGCTCGCTTTATAAGTTCGTCCGATGATAAGATGCTCATGGCTTTGCAACGATTCAGGTCAGCCACGCGGGCCGAGCAAGGACGGAGTTTCGGTTGCAGATGAATCGTTCGAAGACGGACGGCTGCCCGCGTTGCGCTGTGGCGGCTGGGTCGCCGCCTTTGTCTTCACTTCGCAAATGGATCCTGTGCGCTGTCGGAATGCCAGCTATACTCCGCCCCCTTCGCGACCTGATCACTGGTTGATCGGCCGAGGATTCGTTCGATGAGTCCAAGCGCCATGTCCATGCCGGCCGAAACACCGGATGACGTGAAGTACTTCCCATCCTCGATCCATCTTGCTTTCCGCACCCAGTGGACGTTCGGACCTTGGGTCACGACCCAATCAAACGCATTCTTGTTCGAAGTCGCGCGCTGACCATCGAGAAGACCAGCCTTCGCCAGGAGTGCGCTGCCGGTACAGACGCTAGTGACATACCTCGCTCGGGGTTCAGCACGTCGAAGCCAGTCAAGAATCACCGGATTCGAGACCTCGGTTCGCGTTCCGCGACCTCCCGGAACCAACACGATGTCGTATTCCTCGGGATCGCTAAACGCGTACTCGGCTACAACCTTCACACCTTGGGCGCTCGCTACTTCCCCTCTCCGCTCGGCAACGATGGAAATCGGAAATGCATCCTTGGGCATCCACAACATCTCGATCGGACCGAACAGGTCGAGGACCTCAAATCCCGGGAAGGCCACAGCTGCGACTCGAAGCGGAGGTGTTCTCATTGTCTTGTCGAGACGTCAAAGATGAGCCACGGGAGGGACTGGCGCGACTCCTGGCTCCGCAGGAGGCGTGACAGTCCCGGACGTTGGCTCTGGCGCCTTGTTAGGCTTCGTTCCTGTGATCGCGGAAAAAAAGACGCTTCCGCGTTTTGAGTGATCGTGCGCGAGAAAAGCGAGAACGATTGCAAGCAAAACGGCTCCCATCGCTCCAATCACGCCTACGTTAGCGAACTCGCCCATTAACCTGCGCTCCGCTAAGCAGCCGCACGCTAAGGTGGGGCAGGCAATGACACTGGCCTTCAAGACGGTCATCTTGAGATCCCAATCTCTCCACTTTGATGCCAATAGCGAATTGTTGCTGGACGAAACGATACAAAAATGGCCGATTCCCGCTTACCGCACTTCGAGAATCTCTCGAAAAAGGCGTCGGCGATTGATCCCGACAACACTCCGAGGAGGTATGAGACGGTGATCAATGGCACCGATACCAGAATGCCCCACGCCGTCGTCTTTGCATATTCTTCGATGAAGGTGAGAAAACCAAATAGCCCATCGAGCACGAAGAAAATGCCCAATACTTGAAGTGATCCGACCGCGATATACGCGGTCGCTGCTTCGAGAGATTTTGGCTGGTCCATGTCTTTTGCCTAACGTTGTTTAGAGCCCGATAATGGGATCTATCCCGCGAAACTCGAAGATAATTGGATTTTCGTCGCGGACTCACGCTCATCGTTCGCGTGAAGACAGCCAGCGCCGCGGCTGGGGAGAGATCCACGGGGCGGGAGGAGCCAGGGTGGAGGCGGCGGAGCTGCGCGGCGCGCCGGAGGCGCCGCGGTGAGCGGCGAAGCCGCTGCGGTCAGACGGTAGGCGCGTAGCGCTACGCCGGGCGCAAAGGCGAGCGGATGGACGCGGCGCTGTCGGCCAGGGAGTTCGCGCGGTCGCTCGAGTCGAGCTGTCCGCCGGCCAGGCCGATCCGGGTCGATCAACCCCGGGAGGCGCCGACGGTGTTTTTGCGGGGTATCCGGAACTGACATGGGGAGGAAACCGGGAGGAGCGATTGCAGCCTCGATTCCTGCTGCAGCTTCCTGACGAGTCAATCCCGGCGCGACTTGATCGCGCGCCGGGCGCGCGCGAGTCGATGCGTCTTCGAATCACGGGCAGAGGAACCTGCCCGACCACCTTCCGACGCGCCGTTCACTTCCCATGTCACCCCGTCGGGATCAATCCGGCGGGAGGTCGAAAGGGCGGCCCCGGTCCAGCCTATTTGCCCTGCCGCAACCGGAGCCAGACCGGGCCGTCGGGATGGATATATTCGGTCAGCGCCGCCGGGCGCATGGTGATGCTGGCTCCGGCCGCCCGGGGGACCACGTAGCGGCCGTTTCGGACAAGGCACGGATCGACGAAGTGCTCGTGCAGGTGGTCCACATATTCCGTTATCCGCCCCTGCAGGGATCCGCTGACGCCTATATAATCGAAGATGGACACGTGCTGCACGTATTCACAGAGCCCCACGCCACCGGCGTGCGGACACACGGGAATATCGAATTTCGCCGCCAGCAGGAGCACCGCGACGACTTCGTTGACTCCCCCGAGGCGGCAGGCGTCCACCTGGCAGAACGAAATGGCCCGGGCTTGAAGCAGTTGTTTGAAAATCACGCGGTTCTGACAATGCTCGCCGGTCGCCACGCCGATGCCCAACGGCTCCAGCGCGCGGGCTATCGCGGCGTGGCCCAGGACATCGTCGGGCGAAGTCGGCTCCTCGATCCACAGCGGGCGAAGCGGCGCCAGAGCCGTGGTCCACTCGATCGCCTGGCTCACATCCCAGCGCTGATTGGCGTCGAGCATGAGCGCCCGGTCCGGGCCGATCACTTCCCGGAGGATCGCGGCGCGGCGCAGGTCTTCCGCGCGGTCCTCGCCGACCTTGATTTTGAAATGAGTGAAACCGCCGTCCATCGCCTCGCGCGCCAGCCTGCGGATCTTGTCGTCGGCATAGCCCAGCCAGCCGGCTGAAGTGGTATAAGCGGGATATCCCTCGCGCAACAAATCGGCCTCGCGATCCGCCCGGGTGGCGACAAGCCTCTCCAGGCTGTCCAAGGCCTCGTCCGGGGTGAGCGCGTCGGTGATATAACGCCAGTCCACCATCTCCACGATCTGCGCGGGCGTCAGATCGGACAGCAGTTTCCACAGCGGCTTGTTCGCCAGCTTGGCCCACAAATCCCAGAGGGCGTTGACGACGGCGGCGGTGGCCAGATGGATGACCCCCTTTTCCGGGCCGAGCCAGCGCAACTGGGAATCCCCGGTGAGATGTTTCCAGAATGCGCCCGGCGCGGAGGCGAATGCCGCAATATCGCAACCGATCACCAGTGGCCGAAGCGCGTCGATGGCGGCGACGACGATCTCGTTGCCGCGGCCGATGGTGAAGGTGAGGCCATGCCCCTCGATGCCGTCGTTCCGATCCGTCTTCAGCACCACATAGGCAGCCGAGTAGTCCGGATCGCGATTCATGGCGTCGGAGCCGTCCAGCTCGAGCGAGGTCGGAAAGCGCACATCCAGCGCGCTCATTTCGATGATTTTACCTTGAAGCCGCATAAAAGTTCAGGGTTTGAAGTGGCGGGGATGAAGAACGCATCGGATCAGATGGGAATCAGCACGGCAAACCCCGCCGCAATCCCACGCAAGGTGCCGTCCGGTTGCTCCCGGCTGTGGCGCCTGCCCATGATCGAAGAGGAGGCCGGGGCAAAACTAAGCTCCACCGGGCCCGTCCGGTCCCCGGCGCTCCCCATTGGCGCGGGAGTCGTCCCCGCTCTTTGCCGCCGCCGATTCGTAAAACTGCAACAATCCCGTCACGTCCTGGCCTCCGAATCCTCCGGCGATCGAGCGTTGATACAGTCCGGCCAGGCAATCAGCCAGCGGAGCAGGGCCACCCGCGTCATGGACGAGGCGCGCCAGATAGCCGACGTCCTTGCCGGCAAGATGCTGGGCGAAGTTCAGCGAGAAATCGCGGTCCCGCAATCGCGGGAAGGAACCCTGGAATGTCGCGCTGTTTCCTCCGCTGACCGATATGGCGTCGTGGAAGGATCGGAGATCGATTTTATATCGATCCAATAGTGTCCACGCCTCGCACAGGCCGGCCAGGGCCAGTTGCCCCAGAAAATTATTGATGAGCTTCGCCGCATGGCCCGCGCCGGATTCACCGAGATGAAAGATCCGGGCGGCAAAGCCCTCCAGCACGGGCCTTGCCCGGTCGAACGCCTCCGCCGGTCCGGCGCCGAGCACATTCAAGGCGCCCGCTTCCGCCTGAACACGGCTGCCGGTGAGGGGACCGTCGAGCAGCGTGATGCCCCGGGGCGCGAGCCGGGCGGACAGCCGGCGCGTGGAATCGGGATGGCTGGTCGAACAATCGATGACGATGCAGCCCGAAGGGAGATTCGCGACCAGCCCGGCGGAGTCGCCGAGGACGGCTTCGACCGTGGGTGAATCCGGCAGGCAAAGCACGACGACTTCGCCGGCCGTGGCCAGGCTCGCCAACGTGCTCACCGGTTTGGCCCCCGCGCGCGCGAGCCGATCGCGGGCAACGCGCCCTCGCGTCGTATCCCGCGCCAGGAACGTCACGGCGAAGCCCTTTCGCAGCAGACTTGCGACCATGCCGCTGCCCATCGCGCCCACGCCCACAAAAGCCACGCTGTTCTTCATATTGATTTCCATATGGACGCCGATCCTGACGGCTGGCCACCCACAGTCGATGCCTTCCAAGCGCAAAGGAGCGCGCTGGATGGCATCATCCGGAGAGGCCCCGATCCGCTTGTTTCGCGTCCGCGACATGTCCCGGACTCGCGGGTTCGTAAATCGACGGATCCATCCGATCAAGGACCTCGTCGATCCTTTTCTCCTGCTCCGGATCGAGCTGGGCAAACGGGGCCGTCGACACACTGGTGCTGAAAACGCCCAATCGCTTGAGCGCGTGTTTCTGGGCCGAAGGCCACAAGGGCCAGTGATCCCCCAGGTAGATGTCGTAGATATCGTCCGCATGGCGCTGCAACCGCGCCGCCTCCCCCATCCGGCCCGCGCGGGCGGCATTCCAGATGCGCGCGCACAAGCCCGGCAGCATGCCCGCAATGCCGATGAGGGCGCCGGTGTTCAGCGAAGCCGCGAAGGCGATGTCCCTGGCATTGCCGTTGTAAACCGGATATTCATCGCCGAATCTCTCCGCGCATCGGCTGTATAGATCGCGATCCGGCGAGGTGAATTTCAACCCCCGCACATTGGGCAAAGCCATGATGCTCTCGATCTCCTCGAAGGTGCTGGCCACCGGTGTCGTGCCCGGGTTCTCGTAAAACCACACCGGCAGGGGCGAGTGCGCCGCCACGGCCTCGACCAGCCGCAAGGTGTCGTCCCGATCGCGCGCCGGAAACATGACCCGCGCCGTGGTGACGACGGCGTCCGCGCCCGCGTCCGCGATATGATCTATGCTCTCCTTGATCCGGTTGCTGCCCGTGTCGGACACTCCGGCCAGAACCAGGGCGCGTCCGCGAACCAGACGAACCGTCTCACGAACCAGGCGCTCGCGCTCCCGGTCCAGCAGCGCCAGCCCCTCGCCCATCGTGCCGCCGACGAAGAAGCCCCGCACGCCTCCGCGCAGCACCCATTCCACCAGACGCTCGAGGCTTTCCACATCGATTGTTTCATCATCGTTCAGAGGAGTGACAACGGCGGCAACGACGCCAGGTCGTGTATCATGCATAAATTGGATATTGAGAAATGAAGCGTGACCGGAGGGCCGGGATCATCGGCAGGACGAGGCCTGCCGGCGGCCGCCGTCTCGTCATGCCCCGCAGGGGTTTCAGAGAACGGCAGCCGGCGTGGGCAGGCCCGGCTCCGGTTTGGTTTTGTTCTCCCTCACGAATCGGGACGGCGGCCGAAAAATCCTCGAAACCCACGCAGGAGGTTCTCAAGGTATATTGACCTCCCGAAACGCCGGGAAAGAGAAGCGTCCCGTCACGACGGGAGGTCGTTTCGAGCGAGGCGCGGGCAAGGCTCCAGATGACGATCCTGACGAAGCGAAATGAGAGTTGGGCCTATAGCTCACGATGTTTCTGGCCGTTGCATGGTTGCGATGGATGAAAGCTCGGACGGGAGCCTAGCATCCGAACGAAGGCGCGCGGAGCCATTTGATCCTATACTCGTAAAGCTTTTGCGTTCGACACGGCTGAAGCGATTTCGATTCGAGGGAAACAATCCGCACTCGGCGCGCCTTTGCGCCAGCCGACCCTTCTCCGCGGCGAATCAGCCCTGTTTCTGCACGGTCCGTCACTGACCCGAACGGCGCAAAGTTAGAG
The DNA here is from genome assembly GCA_964517665.1 of uncultured Opitutaceae bacterium. GTDB lineage: Bacteria > Verrucomicrobiota > Verrucomicrobiia > Opitutales > Opitutaceae > Congregicoccus. The sequence goes on from CAZFCY010000020.1 coordinate 34,910, forward strand.
CCAGCCATGCATTTATAACAAACGAGACCTGGAGGCTGCGCCGAGCAGCAGCCCGAGGAAGGCGAGCCAGTGCATGGCTTCCAATGAGTGGACGAGCCGCTCATAGTCGCGGGCAAGACGGCGGAAGCGCGAAAACCAGCCGACGTGATACGGGATCGAATCCGATTGCGCAAGTCATCTGCCCTCGTCGATACCCACACTCACCTGGCCGTCGTTATGAAGCAGATCATACACGCCATAGGGAATCGCCATGTCCGATTCCTTGTCCGGGAAGTGGCGCACGTCCACTCTCTCGGGATCGCCTTTGAGCATCCACTCGCGGCCTGCATTGTAAAACCCTCCGGCCTACTCCGTCTTTTCGTATCGATGGACACCACCGTTTTCAGTTTTTCTTGGAAGGCGAGGATCTGCCGGCTGATGTAGTAAAGAACCCCGGAGCAAGCCCCGGGGCATTGACGGAAATGTAGGAGCGGCTTCAGCCGCGATGCGAAAGCGTTGCGTGGACGCATCGCGGCTGAAGCCGCTCCTACCACAGAGGCGAAGCAAGCTTCGGGGAATGAAACCGCAAGGGATTCAAACTGCGCATCGGGATCACGATGCGCCGCCCCCTCTCGCGTCTTGCGATTGGACTGCAAACAGGCGGGCCAAACGCTCCAGAATTGACGGCGCCGCGAGCGCCCGCTGGCACGGACCGGGCGAGCCCGGCTTCGCCGAACAATTCACGCCGGCTTCGCTCCACGTCCGTTTCCCAAGCCTCCAGTGCCAACTGCATGCGCCGCGCACGCGCCGGTTCTTGATCCAAGACCGAACGCTGCTCGCCGGGATCGCGGTCGAGATTGAACAATTGCCTGTTGTCTCCTTCCACCACGAATTTCCATGGTCCCTCCCGGACAGCCTTTCCCTGCTTCATGCGCCAAAACAGAGTTCGTTCCGGCAGCGCCTGACGATCGAAGAGCAACCGGCACAGGCTGCTGCCGTCGCTCGCTTGGTCTCCGGCGGCCGGAGGCAGTCCCGCCAATTCGAGGAAGGTCGGGAGCAGATCCATCGTCATGACGGTTTGCGCGCAAACCAATCCCGGGCCGATCCGGCCCGGCCACCAGGCGATGGCAGGAACACGATGTCCCCCCTCATAAATATCCTCTTTCTGGCCCCGGAATGGACCGTGATCGGACACGTTGACGTAGCCTCCTTCATTAACCGTGTATCCGCCGTTGTCGGAAAGGAAAACAACGAGCGTATTCCGCTCCAACCGCAGTTCTCGAAGCTTCTCGATCACCTGCCCGACGCTGTCGTCCAGGGCTTCCACCATTTCTCTAAATGCGGCATGCTTGTTCGCGCGGCTTCCGAACTTGGCGGCTCCCGGGAAATAATCCGTCCCGACGACCCGGTCAGCGCGATCGTCCGGCCCTTGCCAAGGGAAATGGACAGCGAGATGAGCGAGGTAGAGAAAGAAAGGACGATCGCGATTCCGTTCGATAAAATCGATCGCGTGCCGGGTGAGCAGCTCCGTGGTGTAACCCGACTCCGGCGCTTCCTGGCCGTTGTGCCACCAATCCGCCGCGCCGGCACGACTCACGTGAGAATGGTAATCGCCATCCCCTGTCAGCAGACCGCGAAACTCATCGAATCCATGATATTCCGGCGTGTAGGGCGGACGAGATCCCAAATGCCATTTGCCGAACAGGCCGGAAACATAGCCGCCTTCCTCGAGATACTTCGGCAGGGTTCGCACGCGCGGGGTCAGGCCGTCGGCCCGCATTTCGTTGAACGCAGCTTCCACGCCGCTGCGCTGCTGATAGCGTCCTGTCAACAACGCGGCACGGGTGGGCGAGCAGAGAGATCCGTTCGCATGGAAATCGGTGAACCGCATTCCCTCGCGGGCCAAGGCATCCAATTGGGGAGTGCGGTGACGGCTGTTCCCGTATATCCCGAGATCGGCATACCCCAGATCGTCCGCCAGAATGATGATCAGGTTCGGAGGATGGGAAACCGGCGACGCGGCGAGCCCATTGGCGCCGACAGCCAGCAAAAGCGCCCAGCGCAGCAGCGAACTCCCTGTTTTCCGGCGGATTCCGCCGCGAGGCTTCAATGCGAGAGAACACGCCATAAGACCAGATCGGCCGCCTGGACCGCTAGGGCCGGACATGAAAGGCATAGAGCCGAGCATTCCGGAGCTTGAAGCGTAAGCGCACCATCTTGCCCTTCAACGCCTCCAGGCTGGCGGGCCCGGCCCATTCCGGTTTCAAGCGCAAATCATCCACTCGCGCCAAGCTTTGGCGGAACAGCGGCATCGGACGACCGGCGCTGTCGAGAACCTCGACTTCCAACTCCCCCTCGGGGGCTTCGACGTTCAGCTCCAACCGCGAGCCCTCGAGGACGAAGGGTTTGGTCACCAGCGTTCCCGACTCACTCCCGGCCTGCAACCCCACAAACCCGTCGAGGCGCAACGTGGCCAGACCGATGGCCAGCTGCCGGCGCAGAATGTTATGCCGCTCGTTCATCCCGCCGTAAAAAATCCAGTGGCGATCGTTGTATGTCACGAATGTCGAGGCCGGCCAGATTCCGTCCTTGTCGTAACTGCCGGCCGGCCCTCGCTCGACCAGCGGCCGGCCTGCGTACACCCAGTCAAGGTCCCAGTTGGCGCCATCGCGGCTGGTTCCAATGTAGAAATTGACGACATCCTTTTCGTGCCTGGTCTCGTAATCGGGAATGGCATCCTTCGTGCGCAGCGTCCTTTTCACGTCCGGCCATTCATAAACCGTCATGAGCGCGAAGTGGACGCCTTCGTAAATCCAATTCGTGAGGGAATAAATCTGCCGGCGCAGATGTTCTTCCGGGCCCTCCCGGTCAAACCGCCATTCCCTGACCGTGGTCCAGTTTTTCGGGTCGGCATTCAGATCGGAATTCACCATGACGCGATTGCCCCGAACATTGATGTCTCCGATCCAATAGTCGGTCCGGGTATAGAGCCTATACAGCTGCGCTTCCTCGTCCCATAGCACCTGGTTGTGCGTGTCGGACGCGCGGCCGGT
>CAZFCY010000021.1:0-2698 GCA_964517665.1 uncultured Opitutaceae bacterium
CAGCCGTTTTTCTTCAGCTCGCACACCACTGCACCCGCTGTGCCGAACACAACTGCCCCGGAGCTTGCTCCGGGGGGCTTTACTTTGCGCCGGTCGGCCACCAGAGCCTGCCGTCTCCGCTCCAATGCCGCCGGCTTTCTCCGATGAGCAAGGGACGGCTTCCGCCTTGTGACCCCGTGCGAGCCGGGTTTACTCGGAGCCGGCCCCTCTTTTATGAAAGACTTCTTCAAGATGATGTTTGCCTGCCTGGTCGCGTTCGTCGCGGCAGGCGCGGCCATGATGTTCTTCTGCCTCGTGCTGATCGGAATCTTCGCCGCGGCGGCAGGCGGGGGGGCCAGGCCGGCGGTGCACGACCACTCCATCATGGTGGTGGATTTATCCGTGAATATCGCCGATGCGCCGCCCTCGGGCGGGAGCGAGGAGTTCATCGCCGAGATCCTCGGTTCGAGCGGCCCGCAGCGCCTGCAGTTGCGCAAGGTCGTCGCCGCGATCGACGCCGCCGCGACCGACAACCGCATCCGCGGCATGTTTCTCCAGGGGACGTTTTCCCCCGTCGCCCTCGGTTCCGGCTACGCCGCGCTCCTCGAAGTGCGCGCGGCGATCGAGCGGTTTCGCGACACCGGGAAACCTGTCGTCGCCTATCTCGTCGGCCCCTCGACGCGCGACTACCTCGTCGCCTCCGCCGCCTCGCGCATCGTCATCAATCCGCTCGGCATGCTCGCCACCCCGGGGCTTTCCGCGGAGGTGATGTACCTCGGCGGGACGTTCGAGAAGTTCGGCATCGGCGTGCAGATCGCGAAGGCCGGAAAATACAAGTCCGCCGGCGAGGCGTTTTCCCAACGCGAGATGAGTCCCGCGGAACGCGAGCAGATGACCGCCCTGCTCGCGGATGTGTGGGCGGAGTTCATCGAGCCGGTCTCGAAATCCCGCGGGATCGCCCCGCAGGAGCTGCAGGCGCTGATCGACAACGAGGGCATCATCACGGCCGAGCGCGCGCTCGCGACCGGCCTCGTGGACGAGATCAAGGACTTTTCCGATGTGCTCGTGGAGTTGAAGGAAATGACCGGCAGGAAAGCCGGGGAGGGCGCGTTTACGCAGGTCGCGCTTCCCCTCTACATCGCCGAGCGCTTTCCGGCCAAAGCCGGCCCTGGCCCGAAGGATCGCATCGCCGTGGTTTACGCCGAAGGCACGATCGTCGATGGCGAGGGCGGCCCCAACAACGTCGGCGGCGACCGGCTCGCGCGCGAGCTGCGCAAGATCCGCCGCGACGACAAGGTGAAGGCCGTCGTCCTGCGCGTGAACAGCCCGGGCGGCAGCGCTGTCGCCTCCGAGGTCATCCGGCAGGAACTCGTGTTGCTCCACGCCGCCAAGCCCCTCGTCGTTTCCATGGGCACGGTGGCGGCGAGCGGCGGCTACTGGATCTCGACCGACTGCGACCGCATCTTCGCGCAGCCAAACACGATCACCGGCTCGATCGGCGTCATCGCCATTCTCCCCAACCTGCAGGGGCTGGTCCAGAAGCTCGAGTTGAACGTCGAGACGATCAACACCGGCCGCAACGCCGATCTCTTCAGCATCGTCAAGCCGCGCACGCCCGAGGCCATGGGCGTGATCCAGAAGCTCGTGGACGAAACCTACGTGAAGTTCATCGACCGCGTCGTCGCGGGGCGCGAACTGGATCGCGAGGCGGTCGAAGCGGTCGCCGGCGGCCGCGTCTGGTCGGGAGCCGACGCCCTGGAGCGCGGCCTCGTCGACGAACTCGGCGGACTGAAACAGGCGATCGCCCACGCCGCCGATCTCGCCGATCTCGAGGACTACACCGTCGTCGATCATCCGGCCGCCCGCACTTTTCTCGAACAGGTCCTCGAGAAGCTCGAGCGCACCGCCAATCCCGTTGCCAGCCGCGGGCCCGCCGCCGAATTGCGGCGCCTCGTCGGCGCCGGGCTGCGCAACCTCGAAGCGCTCAACGATCCGACCGGCGTTTACGCGATCATGCCGGTTTCGGTGGAGATCCATTGATCGCGCCATCCGCCTCGCGCACATTGCCGGTCATGACACAAGAAATCCCACTCCTGCGCGACGTCGAGGCCACCGCCATTCCGGCGGGAACGCCTGTCCGCCTCCCGAACGGCACGCCGGTATTCGTCATGCAGACGCTTGGCGGAAACATCACCGTGCGGACCGATCGGGGCCTCTTTCGCATCGATGCGCGCGATCGTGAAGCGCTCGGCGAAGCTTTCGCCGCCGAGGCCGCCGCCGCGGAAACCGCCGCGGAAGGGTTTTCCGAGAATGCCGTCTGGAACGCGCTGAAAGGCTGCTACGACCCCGAGATCCCGGTGAACATCGTGGACCTCGGCCTCGTTTACGACCTCGTCGTGGAGCCGGGCGAGACCGCCGGCAGGCACAAGGTCGCCGTCAAGATGACCCTGACCGCCCCGGGCTGCGGCATGGGTCCGGTCATCGCCAACGACGCCAAGGGCCGCATCGAGGCGCTTGCGGACGTCGAGGAAGCAAACGTCGCAATCGTCTGGGATCCGGTCTGGACCCCCCAGATGATTTCCGACGAAGGCCGAAAAGCCCTCGGCCTCGAATAGCCCGCAGCGTGGAGCCAAAGCCAAAAATCTGTCTCGTACGCGACAGAAAGATGGCTTTGAGGTGGAGCCGCGCCTCGAGGCGATCTGCCTACGGCGCGGGTGAG
>CAZFCY010000021.1:2708-29487 GCA_964517665.1 uncultured Opitutaceae bacterium
CGCGACAGAAAGGTGGCTTTGAAATGGAGCAGCAGTTCGAGAAAGGTGGCCGCGCGCGTCCCGCGCGCGCGAAGCGGGAGCGAGTCGGACGAGTTCCCGGCCTGCTTTGCAGCGTGCGCGGAACAACACGCGCAGGGACGCGCGCGGCCACCTCGAGGCGATCTGCCTACCGCGCGGGTGAGCCGAAGAGCGCGTCGTCGGCCGTGTACATTTCACGGTCGGGTCCGGCGGAGCGGATTTCCATTTCTCGCGCGCTCGAGGCGTGAAAGAAAAACGGAGTGCCCCAGCGGTCGAGGAGGTTTCCCTCTTCGTCGATGGCGGGCAGGTCGGGCGGGAGCGGGGCGTGGCGGCGGCTGTTGTGGCCGGACAATTGCGCGGTGATCTCGGCGTTGGCGCCGGTCGGGTTGCTTCCGAGGGCGAGCCGGTAGTTTTCCAGGATGCGCAGGAGGATTGCGCCGTCTTCGCGGATGGATGTCGCCGGATCGTTCAACCGATCGGCCATCGGGCTGCGGCCAGGGTCGGGGCTTTCGATGACCCGCGGGCTGCTTCCCCCAGCTCGATTCGCGGGCGGCGGGGGCGACGGCGCGGCTGTCGCCCGCGCCGCCGATGGAGTGGCGACGGGCGCGGCCGATCCAGGATCGATTGCGGGCGTTTCCGTGGAGTCGTCGTCGATCCTCGCGTGGCGCGACGCGAGCCAGCCACCGAGGCCGACGAGGAAGCAGGCGGCGAGAAGAAGGGTGAAACTGCGCAGGGGAAAGCGGTCGGACATGGATCTCCCCTGCAATCGACTCGCGCGCTAGGCCATGAAGCCGAGGTCGGTCGAGGCGAAGTTGCCGATGTTGGGAAAGAGTTCGCGCAACTGCGAATCGGCCACGCCGAACCAGCGGGCGAGCGTGGCCGAATATTGGTCGACCGACGTGGTCGGAATCCAGCGGCCCTGGCCGGTGTCGTCGGGTCCGTCGATGATCAATTGGGGGAACCGCCCGTACATCCGGCCGCCCTGCACCGCGCCGCCGAGGATGAGGTGATGGTTGCCCCAGCCATGATCGGAGCCCTTGCCGTTGGTCGAGAAGGTGCGGCCGAAATCGGAGGCGGTGAAGAGCGTCGCCTGATCCTCGATCCCGTATTCGACCGTCGCGCGGTTGAAGGCGAAGAGCGCGCTGCTCAGCTCGCCCAGAAGCTCGGATTGCGCGTTGATCTGGCCATCGTGCGTATCCCACCCGCCGAGGCTGGCAAAGAAGATCTGCCGGCGGAACCCGAGCGACGGGCCGATCCTGGCGAGCCGCGCGATCATCCGGAGCTGGCGGCCGAGGTCCGTATCCGGAAATACAGTGCCGGGCGGCGGCGTCTGGTCGAGCGCGGCGCTGATGAGCCGGTTGTTGCGGATCGCGCGCGAGGTCGCGCCGGCGATGGACTGTTCGAAGAGGTTCCTGCGCTCGAGGTCGAGAAGACCGGTGAACGTGTCCTTGCGCAGCGGATCGACCCATTCATTGGCGAGCAGGTCGATGCCGACCGCGCCGTCGTGGGAAATGGGATACTGGATGGTCTGGTTGCCGCTCTGCCAGGTGTTGATGCCGGCAAGGCTGATCGCCATGGAGATCTGGTCGTTCTCGTTCAACGAGGTCAACAGGTCGGCGACGCGTCCGCCCCAGCCGATCTTGCGCGCCGAATCCGGTAGCGCCATCTGCCACTGCACGCTCTGGTCGCTGTGCGAGAAAAGTTGCGCGGGCAGCGCGGCCGAGCCGCCGCGGTAATCGGCGCGCGTGACCGGCGCGATGAGCGTGCCGACGTTGGCGAGGATGGCGAGGCGCCGCTCGTTGAACAGCGTCTGCAACTCCGGCATCGCGGGATGCAGCGCGTAGCTGCCGCCGTTGAGGGGAGCGATTGGCAGCACGCTCGCGCGGGGCAGGGCGAGGATCGAGCGCGATCTCGCGTAGTTGTCGTAAGCCTGTTGCTCGTGCGGAATGACGACGTTGTTGGCGTCGTTGCCTCCATAAAGAAACACGCACACGAGCGCCTTGTAGTCGCCGTTCGAAACGGAAAAGGCGCTTTGTTGGGAAACGCCGGCCGCGAGGACGCGAAGCTGCGCCAGCGTGGAGAGGAGCCCGGTCGTGCCGAGGGCGGCGCAGGCGCCGCGTTTCAAGAACGCGCGGCGGGAAAGAGTGCGTGAAGCGGAGTGCATGGTCGGCGGATCCTCTTACTTCTGAACGGCGTAATCGGGTGAGGTGATGAGCGTGAAGATGACGCAGCGCGCGCGTTCGCTCGCATCGTTCCAGCCCGGAAGACCGGTCATGAGCGCGCGCAGGCTCGCGCGCAGTTCGGGCGTCATCGAGCCGCCCAGCAGGAGGAGATCGAGACGATCGAGCAGCGCGTCCGGATCGCTCACGAGCGCGGCCGCCGCCGTGATGTCGAGGACGGGATCGTCCGTCCATTCGACGCGCCGCATGGTGAACCAGTCCATCGTGTTGATGAAGTGCGCGAGGTTTCCATCCGTCGCGATCTGGAATTCGGGCGCGACCAGGCCCGCGTCCGCCGCGGGGCCGGGAGTGATATAGTCGGGTTGAAAGAAATTGAACACCGTCGGCGATTGCAGGACTTCCTGGCCGAGGCGGTCGCGCGTCCACGAGAAGTCGAATCTGCCGCCGGCCGCCGTCGCGTCGAAGGCGCGCCAGAGATGCGCGATCCGGATCAGGGGCTCGCGCAGTTTTCCGAAGCCCTGTGTCGCCGCGACCTCCCTGTCGCGCGCGTCGGGATCGGTGAGGATCGCGCGCGCCACGGCGCCGAGATCGCCGCGCACGCCGGAGCCGTTGTCGGCGAAGGCCTGCGCCACGCGATAGACGTAGGCGGGGCTCGGATTGGAAGTGACGAGCCGCTGGATGAGCTGCCGGGAAATGAATGGCCCCGTGTTCGGATGGTTGAAGAGCATCGCGATCACGTGCTCGAGCTCCTCCGGCCCCGCGCGCCCGGCGGGGAGCACCTCGGCATCGAGGAGGCGCTTCGGCTGTTCGTCGTGGTGTTCGGGATAGAACTTCATCGGGCGGTGGAAGTTCGGTTCGCCCCACCGGTAGTTGTATGCCGGATCGTCCGACCAGAAGGCCCAGCCGGTGAAGACGTGGGCGAGGCCGACGATCGATTCCTGCGCGTAGGTCGGGATCGGGAGCCCGTGCGAATCGAGCACGAGCGTGCCGTCGGGATGGAGTTTGTTCAGGCCGATGGAGAACAACTGCATGACCTCGCGCGCGTAGTTCTCATCTGGATACACGCCCGCGGCGGGATTGGGTTTCTCGTTGCGGATCATGCTGAGGTAAACGCCCATGGCGGGGCTGAGGGTCGCCTCGCGCAGCAGGTCGTGGAAGTTTCCGAACGCGTGCCCGGCGAGCATGTCGTAATAAACCGCGAGCGCGTCGATCTGGCCGCCGAGGTTGCTGTCCTCGGAGACGACGAGGATCTCGCTCAAGGCGAAGGCCATGCGCTGGCGCAATTGATCCGGCCCGTCCACCACCGCGCGCCACCACGACTCGGTGAGCACATCGGTCCACACGCCCGCGTTCGGGTCGTTCCTGCGGCGCTCCTCGCGCACGGCCTGGATGTAGGGCAGCAGGCGCGTTTGCGGAGCGGCCGCCTGCCCGGCGAACCACGCGCTCATGCCGATCTGCCGGAGATGCTCGATCTCCGGCAGCGTCGCGCCGTAGGTGGCCTGGTTGAGAAACCGCGCGGCATCCGCGGCATCGAGCGTGTCGGAGATCTCGCCGGCCGGCGAGGCGGGCGGCTCGAAGCTCGCCGAGCCGATCGCGGGTCCGAAATGCCCGCGCAACTCGCCCGTCGGATGATCGGTGGTCTGGATGCTCACGAACAAGTGGCCGGTTTTCATCGCCGCGACGAGATCCGCGCGGCTCAGTCCGCCGACCGGCGCGAGGGTCCAGGGAAGCGCTTCGAACGTGCTGCGCGGCAACCCGCGGACCGGCAGGTCGGCTCCGGCTCCGGCGTCTCCATAGTAGATGTGAATGTTGGTCGGATCGGAGGTCAGGCCGCCGAAACGCAGGGAGACCCTGGCGCTCGTCTCCTCCGGATCGAGGACGATCGAGGCCACGCCGAAGCCGCCGCTTTGCGCGATGCCCGCGGGGCGAAGGCTTGCGAGGTAAACGGTGCTGCCATCGGCCAGTTGCGTGTCGTTCTCGAATGGCGAGAGCGCGTAGCCGGGCACGATCTCGAACGGCGTGGCGCCCGTCTGGCCGGGGCGTATCCAACCCACGGATACGTGTCCGGCGGCGCCCGCCTGGGCGTGGACGATTTCGAAGTAGTGGCGGCGGCCCGCCTCGAGCGCCAGCGGCGGGCTTTGCTGGCCCGCCTCGGTGGTCCATGAGCGCGCGGCCGTTCCTTCGTTGACCCTGGCGCGAAGCGCCTTGTCGCCCGGCTCGTCGCTGTCCGCGAAATAAAACCGGGCCGGCCCGCTGGCGGAGAGCCAGAACCGGTGGAGCCCGGATTCCGGCACGGTGATGTAGCCCCGGATCCGCTCGAGGAACGGTCCGCCGCCGCCCGCCCGATCGAGCGAGGAAACCGTTCCGCCCGACACAGGCGCCGCGCCGGCGGGAACGGCCGCGTCACCAGATTCCGGATACACCTCGCGGCTCGCCATTCCGCCGGGGGCGACGATCTCAAGGAAGACCCGCGCGGAGCCCGTGCCGCCGTTTCCGCGGGTGTCGATCCAGATCGCATGGTTGCCGGCGGAGGTCGGAATGCCGCTGATGACTCCGCTTTGCGGATTCAACGCGAGTCCCGGCGGCAGGCCGGCGGCGGAGTAACCGGCGACGGCTCCGGTGGCGGTGATTTGCGCGACGAATGGTTCGCCCACGATCGCGACGGTTCGCCCGATGCCGGTCGGCGTCGGCGCGGCGGAGTGGAATGGCGCCGCCTCGGTCACGACGTGGCGGCCGAGACCGCCGCCCGACCACGACAACTGGGCGCGGGCGTTGCCCCATTCCTCGATCAATTCGAACCGCACGAGGTGCGGCACGCCGCCTTCGAGAGGAAGGATCACGGCCGTCTCGCGCCAGGTGTAGGGGCGGTCGAGCGCCATCTCGCCGTCGATCCAGAGGCGGACCGTGTCGTCGCCGCTGACGATGAACGTGTAGTCCGCGGTCGCGGGAGGGACGAGCACGCCGGTCCAGCGGGCGGAGAAGTTGTTTTCGCGAACCCCGCTTCCGGGGCTGGCTTCGCCCCAGTCGAAGTCGATGGCCGCGTCCACGCGCGCGAGCGCCGGTTCGCCGGAGAAGGTCTTGTTGTTGAAAAACTCCGCCCGCCAGCCGGTGGCTCCGGCGTAGGGCGCGTCCTCGATCAGCACGCCGGCCGAGGCGTGGGCGGAGGGCGCGTAGTTGGGATTTGGATACACCGTGGCCACGACCGACTCGGGCGGCTCGAAGAGCGAATCGGCGAGTGGCGTGATCGTGACGCCTGTCTCGGAAACGCCGGCGGGAAACGTGATCGCGCTCGCGAGCGCCGCGTAATCGGTTCCGGCGGTGGCCGAGCCGCTCCAGGCCACGGCGATCGTGAGCGGCTCCGTGGTTTCACCCGAGCGGTGAAAGCGGATCTCGCCCGTGTCGCCGGCCTCGCTCGCGGAATCGTCGGGCGAGTAGACGGTGATGAGCGGCAGGCCCGGGGCCGGCGCGGCAGGCGGCGGCGCGGGTTCGGCCAGAGCGGGATCCGCGCTGTAAAGCTCCACGAGGACGATGCCCTGATCGTCCGGAGCGGCGCTGGTGACGTGGAGCGTGTAGGCTCCCGGTTGCAGCGAGGTCAACACGGCGGCATCCGCGGAGTCTCGCCCGAGGGCGAAGGCGCCGATGGTCTTCGAGACGTCCGCGATGGACTCCGCGTTCGGGGCGTCGATCCAGTCGTCGTTCAGCGCGACGTCGGTCGAGCCGGTGAAGAGCCGGATGCGCGGATTCCCGAGCACGTTTTCGACGCCGAACTTTTCCAGCGAAGGGCCGATCGCCCGGATGAGCAGGCGTTTGGGCGCGCCGTGGCCCACGACGAAACCGGCGACCATCGTCGCGCGCGGCCCGAGATCGACGCGCAGGGAAAGGTTGCTGATCGCGGGCGCGCCGGCGATCGATTCGCGCGCGTCGTAAACCTCGAGCAGGAGATCGCCCGTGGCTCCGCCCGCGCCGCGCGCCACGGCGGTGTAAACGCCGGCGTCGACCCGGGCGAGCAGGGCGGCGTCCTTCGATCCGGATCGCAGGGCGAACGCGCCGAGTCGGGACGACGCGGAAGCCAGCGCGGGGTCGTCGCCCCAGTCATCGTTTTCCTGGAAGGGGCTGTTGTTGCGAAAGAGCGCGACCTGCGGATCGAGGAGCACGCCGGGGATGTTGAATGGCGCGGCCCCGAGCGTGGGACCGACCGCGCGGACGAGGAACGGGCGCTCGCCGTTTCCCGAGATGACGAAACCCGCGATCAGCGCGGCGTCGCCCGTTCCGGCCTGGGTGCGAACGGAGATGTTGACGAGTTCCGCGGGCGCGGCGGCGGCGATCGAATCATGAATTGAAAATGTGGAATGTAGAATGAAGCACGCGAAGAGAAGCGAGAGGCGCGTGTGGCGGTTTTTACATTCTGGATGCTTCATGCTGCATCCGATTCGACGGCCTGCCGGCGCGGCTCAATCCTCGCCGCGTAAAGTGGCGATGAATCAAAGTAAGCATGCGGAATGAAGAATGCCGGGCCTCGGAGCGCGCGCGTCCGGCTTTCTCCGGTTTCTTCATTCTACATGTTCCGACCCGCTACGCGTTCGGTCTCGTCGCTTCGCTCGGAACTGCATGCTTCCTTTGATTCGCAGTTCGGGCGGGCGACGACGCCGGCGTAGGGCTCGAGCGCGAGGACGGCTTCGCCCTCGTCGCGCAGCAAGTGGCGGTCGCACACCTCGAAGAGATCGGCGAAGGTCAGGGCGCGTCGCATCTCGTGGAGAAACGCGCCGTCCGGGTCCACGCTCTGGCCGACGAAGTTGAGGTATTTCTTCATCTTGCCGACCTGGGGACGCTCCGGCAGGCCGGGCGCCGCGGTCACCTCGCGCAGGCGGTCCACGTAGCGCCGGACTTCGCGCAGCGGGACAGGCGTCACGGGCCGGCCGGAGAACCGCTCGCGGATCTGGCGGAAGATCCACGGGTTGCGGATGGCCGAGCGGCCGACCATGAGCCCGGCGGCGCCGGTTTCGGCGATGACCCAGGCGGCTTTCGACGCGGAAGTGATGTTGCCGTTGGCCAGAACCGGGCAGGGCACGCGCTCGACCGCGCGCTTGATGCGCTCGTATTGCACTTCCGAGCGATAGAGTCCCTTCACTGTGCGGCCGTGGAGGCTGAGGAGATCGACGCGGTGTTTCTCGATGAGGTCGAGCAGCGATTCGAAAGCGGTCGTGTCGTCGAAGCCGATGCGGGCCTTGACGGTGAACAGGCCGTCCCCGGCTGCCTCGCGCAACACGCCGAGGATGTCATCCGCGCGCGGAAGATCGCGCAGGAGGCCGCCGCCGACGTTTTTCTTGTACACCTTGGGCGCGGGGCAGCCCATGTTCAGATCGATCCCCGCGATGGGCAGCCGCTGAAGATCGGCGGCGGCGCGGCGCAGGCCGGGCAGGTTTTCACCGATCACCTGGGCGAACACCGGGCGGCCGGTCGGGTTCTCCGTGATCGAGCGCACGATGTGCGTCTCGAGCCGCGAGGTCTCGGTCACGCGGAAGAACTCGGTGAAAAACCAGTCCGGCGGACCGAACTCGCCCATCAAGGTCATGAAGGGCAGGTCGGTCACGTCCTGCATGGGCGCGAGGGCCGTGATCGGTTGCCCCGGCAGGATCGGATCGGGCAGGCGGCGGGCAGTTGTGCGTTTTAAGAGCGTAAGCTTTGGGGCGCCAGGTATGGAGAGAAGAAAGGCGTATGCGCTTACGCTCTTACCCTCTTGAAACTTTCAGCTAACTTTCCTCTTCCTCGCTTTGCTGCTGCTTGAGCATGCTTTCGAGGATCTCGGTGACATCGTCGGTCGATTCGAACACGTGCTCGGCCACGAAGATCGGGCGTTTGAGCTGCAGGGCGAGGGCGATGGAATCGCTCGGGCGGGCGTCGATCTCGATGATCTTTTTCGCCAGCTCGTTCTCCATCCGCAGGATGATGCGGGCGTAGAAGGTGCTCTCGTTGACGTCGTTGATGACCACGCGCTCCATGTGAACCCCAAGGCCAAGGAAGATGCTGCACATCAAGTCGTGGGTGAGCGGGCGGTCGCGCTTCACCCCGTGCAGGCTCATCTGGATGGCATGGCCCACACCGGTGTCGACGTAGATGACGAAATTCTTGTCCTCGTTGCCGAGAAAAACGGCGCAGCCATTGCCCGTGGGCATGACTCCCTTCACCGCGACCTCCACAACGTCGTTTTGCATACGCAGAACAATGACCTCCCTCGCCCGGTCGGCAAGTGGCGAGTGGAAATGCAACGGCGGTGGTTTTGTTCTCTTCGGCGCCTTCCGTGAGAATTGTCTTCTCCGCGTGCTCGGCGCCTGTGGCTCAACTGCAGCCCGGGACGGTGAAACCGAAGAGCTGGATGCCGTCTTTGGCCGCTGTGCGGAGGACTTCCGGTTTCTCCAGCATGAGGACGTTTTCCGCCTCCAGGAGGGCGGTCGTGATCCGGGCCTCGCGCATCGATTCGAGGGTGCGCAGGCCGAAGACCGGGACGTCGAAGCGGTAGTCCTGCGCCGGCTTCACGGTTTTCACGAAGACCATCTGGTCGGTCTTGAAAAGCCCGGCCCGGCGCAACATCTCGTCGGTTCCTTCGAATGCCTCGACGGCGATGACGGTGCCTTTGCGCACGACGACGCCCTGGCCGATGTCGAGGCGGGCGCACTCCCGGGCGATCTCCATCCCGTGGTCGAGGTAGGTCTGCTCGACCTTCTCGCTGCGCGTCGTCATCCAGCCCGGGCTGGCGAGGTGGTCGTCGAGAAACGCGCGCGCGTCGAGCTGGCGCACGCCGAGCGCGGCGATTTCGTCCGCGATCGCGCCGAAGATCGTTTCGGCGTTGCGGCGCCTCAGTTTCATGAGGAGCGCCGTCGCCTTCAGGTCGGGATGAAGCCCGTGAAACAGGCGCTTCGGCGTGATCTGGCCGACCATCATGGCGTAACCGGTTTCGAAGCGCTTCAGCGTCTTCAGCATTTTTCCCAGTTGTCCGACATGGATCACCTCGCGCTCGTTTTCCGGAAACGACTCGATCAGATCCGGCCGCGTCTCGTCGTGAAACGCAATCAACCGCGCCGGCAGCCCCGCGCGGCGGATGGCGGCGACGGTGAGGAGGGGGTACACCTCCTTGCCCGCGATGATCGTGATGACACGCGTGCGATCGAAATCGGGCGGAAGAAAACGCGAGGACATGGCGCGAAAAGTGTCGAAGGCGGACCGGCGCGTGACGAGCGCCGAATCTCTCGCGGCGCAACTACGGCGCCAACTGGACGTTGAGCGAATGCCACGCGCCGGGAGCCGCGGTCTCCACGATCGGGGGCAGCTCGCGGCTGCCGCCCGGCCATTCGACTTCGACCGGTCCGGGTCGATGGCGGAAGCGCAGGTGGTGTTCGCCGGGGCCGACGGTTTGCGACTCGTTGTTCACGGTGATCGTGGTTTCCTCCGTGGCCCGGACAGCGATGAAGACGGCGTCGTTGAATTTCTTCCACTCGCCGGGCTTGCCGTTGGGCGTGTCCGCGCCGGGCACGTCTTTTCCCTGGAGCCGGTAGGAAATCCAGAGTTGGAAATGATCGATCGGCGGCTCCTTGCCCGTGCGAAACCATTCCGCGTAACGGGAGAAAAACGAGAGCGATCCGTCGCGCGCGACGTAGGCGGGCCAGTCGTGCGTGTTCCAGTATCGCTCGCGGATCAGTTTCTCCTCGGCGACTTTCTGGCCGAGCATGTCGGTGCCTTCGGAATAATCGTTGAGCGTCACGAGCGTGAGGTTCGCGATCGCGTCGCGGTGCTCGATCGCGAACAGCCCCTGCTCGCGCAGCGCCTCGTAGCCGTTTCCTTCGAACACGCGCCAGTTGCCCTTGTGCGGCGTGCTCTCGTGGCGCGGCGTGATCGACATGCGAAACTCCCGCCCGTGGCCGTCGCTCTCGAAGGCGCGCAGGTATTGCGTCTGGACCTTGCGCCAGTCGTCGAGCGGATAGAACGAGGCGAGCCCGTCGATCCACGGATGCGACTCGAGCAACCGCTCGAGCGTGCCCGGCAGCGGCTGTTCCAGCGCCCCGCCGTCCGCGCCGCGCGCGAACATGTGGGGCACGTAATACACGCCGCCGGGAATGGCCTCGATGACCTCCCGCATCTGATCGCTGCCGTGATACGCGGTGACGTAGGGCTTCCCTTCGAAACGAAACTGCGCGGGGTGATCGGCGTAGCGTTTGATCAGGCCGATCGCCTTCTTCATGTGCTCGTCGCCGATGTATCCAAAAGACAAACACACCCTCGCATCGACCTTCTTCGCCGCCCGATAATAACGCTCGGCCGTGTCGGGAAAGGCTCCCGGGTGGAAAAGCTCGAAGACGTCGATGCCCATGCGTTTGCCGCGCGCGAGCCGCTCCTCGATCTGGCGTTGCGAGGTCGATCCGCCTTCCGGCGGCATGGCCAGCATCTCGTGCCCGAAGAGCAGCCGCGGCCAGCGTTCGCTGTTTTCGGTTTTCGGGCCGGCCGCGTCCGCGCGAAACGAAAGGGCCGCGAAGAGAAGGACGACGAGGATTTTGCGAGAGTTGAACGGCATCGATCAACCACCAGTTTCTGTGCGCCGGCGGATCACGGCAAAGTCAAATTCGGCGGAAGTGAAGGACAGGATTCGAAACCGGTGAAGGCGGACATCCCCGTGGAATGGGGCGGGCGTCGGGCGAGGGCTCGAAACGCGCGCTCACTTTTGACGCGACTCCGGGCACGCGAAGCGCAACGTCGGCAGGCGGATGCGGATCTATTTCATGGGAATCGCGGGGACGGCGATGGGCAACGTGGCGCTGCTCCTGCGCGCGGCCGGCCACGAGGTCAGCGGCGCCGACGAGGGCGTGTATCCGCCCATGAGCACGGTGCTCGCGAGCGCGGGCATTTCGTTTTTCGAAGGCTACGATGCGGCGCGCCTGCGGCGGCACGCGCCCGATCTGGTCGTGATTGGAAACGCGCTCTCGCGCGGCAATCCGGAAGTGGAGTGGCTGCTCGAGTCGCGCGCGATTCCGTTCCGCTCGCTGCCCTCGGTGCTGCACGAAATGGCGCTCTCGCGGCGGCGCAACCTCGTCATCGCCGGCACGCACGGGAAGACGACGACGACCGCGCTCACGGCCTTCCTGTTGCGCGAGGCGGGCGCGGATCCGGGGTTTCTCATCGGCGGCGTGCCGCAGGATCCCCCGACGGGCACGCATCTCGGCGCGGCCGACGCGCCGTTCGTGATCGAGGGCGACGAATATGACAGCGCGTTCTTCGACAAGCGGAGCAAATTCATCCACTACGCGCCGCACATCGCGGTGTTGAACAACCTCGAGTTCGACCACGCGGACATCTTTCGCGACCTCGCGGACGTGCAACGGACGTTCTCCCATTTTCTGCGCATCGTGCCGCGGAACGGCTTCGTCGTCTGGAACGCGGACGATCCAAACCTGCGCGCGCTTCTGCCGGTTCCGTGGACGCGCTGTGTATCCGTGAGTTCGATACACGAGGAGGCCGACGCGCGCATCGCGGATTTTCGGGAGGGGCCGGAGGGCGTCTCATTCAACCTGATCTGGCGCGGCCGGGAGTGGGGCGGCGCGCGCTGGTCGCTGCCGGGGCTTTTCAACGCGCGCAATGCCGCCATGGCCGCCGTCGCCGCCGGACTGGCGTTGCATCCGGACGATCCCGCGCAACTCGACCTCGCCTCGCTCGCGCGTTTTCGCGGCGTGCGGCGCCGCCAGGACGTGCTCGTCGATTCGGAGCGCGCGACCGTGATCGAGGACTTCGGCCATCACCCGACGGCGATTCGCGAAACCCTGATCTCGCTGCGCGCGCGTTTCCCCGGAAGGCGGGTGATCGCGGCCTTCGAGCCGCGGAGCAACACGGCGCGGACGCGGATCCTGCAGGACGCGTTTGCCCGGGCGTTGCGCGAGGCGGATGTCGTGCTGCTGGGCGCGGTCAACCGGCCGGAAAAGCTTTCGGCCGACGAGCGCTTCGACGCCGCCCGGGTGGCGGACGACCTGCGCGCGGCCGGGCGCGAGGCGCTGGCGGCGCGATCGAGCGCGGATGTATTCGAGAAATTGATACAGCTCGCCGCGCCGGCGGAGCCCCGCGCGCTCGTCGTGTTTTTCAGCAACGGCTCCTTCGACGGCATCATCGCGCGGTTCGCGGCGGCGATGAAGGCGTAGGAGCGCCCAGCCGCGGACGGGCTCATTCGCCGAGGGTCCGGCCCCGATTCTGACGTTGTGATTTCCGTGTCATTGCCGCGCCTCGCGTTCGACCGGTGGATGGCCGCTCCCAGCGCGCGGATGTCGATGCGCCCGTGGCCGCGAGGCAGGCGGCCGTTGCGGCGCGGGCTCCATCCGTTCTCCCTATGCCATACCACCCCGGATCATTGTTGCGGTTTCTGTTCGTGCCCGCGCTTGGTTTTGCCGCGTTCGGCCGCGCCGCTGTCGCGGATGTCGGCTCGGTTTCCGGCATCTTCAACGTGCGCGCGTTCGGCGCCGCCGGCGACGGGCAAACGCTCGACACCGCCGCGATCAACGCCGCGATCGAGTCCGCCGCGAGCGCGGGCGGCGGCACGGTCTGGTTTCCCGCCGGAACCTACCTGAGTTTCTCCATCCGGCTGAAGAGCAACATCGCGCTTCATCTCGGCCCGGGCGCGACGCTGCTCGCGGCCGATCCGCGCTTCGACGGCGGCGGCTACGACGCGCCCGAGCCGAACGAGTGGGGCGACGTTCACCGGTATCAGGATTTTGGGCACAGCCACTGGCACAACAGCCTGATCTGGGGCGAGAACCTGGAAAACGTCTCCATCCTCGGCCCCGGCCGCATCGATGGCGCGGGGTTGACGCGTTCGAGCCAGTCGCGCGCGGGGCTCGGAAACAAGGCGATCGCGCTGAAGCTCTGCCGCAACGTCATCCTGAGGGATCTCTCGATGTTGAAGTGCGGGCACTTCGCCGTGCTCGCGACCGGCGTGGACAATCTCACGATCGACAACCTGAAGGTCGATACGAACCGCGACGCGCTCGACATCGATTCGTGCCGCCACGCGCGCGTCAGCAATTGCACGATCAACACGATGAACGACGACGGGATCGTGTTGAAAAGCAGTTACGCGCTCGGCTTCCTGCGCGCCACGGAGAACGTCACCATCACCAACTGCCAGGTCTCCGGCTTCGACCCGGGCACGTTGCTCGACGGCACGTATGGGAGAAACCAGAAGCTCGCCCCCGATCGCGACGGCCCGACCGGGCGGATCAAGTTCGGCACCGAGTCGAACGGCGGCTTTCGCAACATCGCCATTTCAAACTGCGTCTTCATCCGCTCGCGCGGGCTCGCGCTCGAGTCGGTCGATGGCGCGGTGATAGAAGATATAACGGTGACCAACCTCACGATGCGCGATGTCGACAGCTCGCCGTTTTTCATCCGCCTCGGCAACCGCGCGCGCGGGCCCGAGGGGACGCCGGCGGGCGCGATCCGGCGGGTGAAGATCAGCCATGTCGTCGTGCATGACGCCGACGCGCGCTACGCCTCGATCATCGCCGGGCTTCCGGATCATCCGATCGAGGACGTGGAGCTGAGCGACATCCGCATCGTATATAGAGGCGGCCTGACGATGGAGCAGGTCGCGCGGCAGCCGGCCGAACTCGTCAATCCGTTCTTCATGGGCGAGGGGAGCGGCGCCGCCGGGCCGCGCGATCCGTTCAACCCGCCCGAGCTGGAGAAGGGGTATCCGGAGCCGAGCGCGTTCGGTTTGTTGCCGGCCTATGGTTTTTATATCAGGCACGCGCGCCGGATCACGCTGCGCGACGTGACGATCCGCTTCATGGAAAAGGACGAGCGCGCGCCGGTCGTGCTGGACGACGTGAGCGACGCGCTCTTCGAGCGTTTCCGCGCGCAGCGCGCGGAAGGCGCCCCCGTCTTCGTCCTGCGCGAGGTGGCGGGGCTGGAGGTCTCGCATTGCGAAGGAGTTGACGATGTGAAAATCGAAGCCGAACACGACGCAACCCTGTGAGCCCGGGGGGCGTCACTGGTTGCGAACCTCTCCCGCCCAACCCACGTGAAACCGCACCTCCCTTCTTTCGCTTTCGCGGCGCTTGCCTCCCTCGCCGCCGGCCAGACTCCAACCACCGGTGACCTTGCCATGATCAATGCCGGACGCACGCCGCCGGCGTATCCGGTCTCCTATGCGCCGGCCCCGGTCGATGAGATCGAGGCGCAACTGGCGCGCGTGCTCGCGCATCTCGAAACCGCGAGCCCGATCGAGATCGTCGACGCGGAGAGCGGCGCGCCCGTGGAGAACATCGACCGCCTGCCGCCGCGCGCGCGGCTCGAGCGCGGGACATTCAGCATCGTCAGCTACGAATGGGGCGTGACCTACGCCGGCATGCTCCTCGCGGCGGAGGCGACGGGCGAAGCGCGTTACCGGAAATTTGTGGACGAGCGCATGCGGGCGATCGCGGCGATGGCGCGGCACATGCGGGCGAATCCGCCGCCGGAAACACCGGACGCAAACCCGTTTCGGCGCTTCGGCGCGTTGCGCTCGATACTCGATCCCCACTCGCTCGACGACTCCGGCTCGATGGGCG
This sequence comes from uncultured Opitutaceae bacterium, assembly GCA_964517665.1. Taxonomy (GTDB): domain Bacteria; phylum Verrucomicrobiota; class Verrucomicrobiia; order Opitutales; family Opitutaceae; genus Congregicoccus. The sequence goes on from CAZFCY010000021.1 coordinate 17,485, forward strand.
CGGCCATGATCAAGGCGCGCCGCGCGGGCATCCATCCCGACGCGTTGCAGCCATGGATCGACAACTACCTGCGCTGGATTTCGGAGGGCCAGTTTCGCTTCGAGGATGGGACGCTGGCGCGAAACCGGCCGCTGGCGAACGCGCTCTGGCTCGACGATCTCTACATGAGCGTCCCGGCGCTCGCGCAGATGGGCGCGCTCACGGGCGAGCGTCGTTATATCGACGACGCCGCGCGCCAGATCCGGCGGTTCGCCGATCGCATGTTCATCACGTCGGAGAAGCTTTTCATGCACGGCTGGATCGCGGAGATGAATCCGCATCCCGCCTTTTTCTGGGGCCGCGCCAACGGCTGGGCGGCGATGGCGATGGCGGAGTTGTTGAGCGTGATGCCGGAGGATCATCCGGACCGCGGCGCGGTTCTCGAACTCTATCGCGCGCACGTTCGCGGAATTGCCGGCGCGCAGGGCGGAAGCGGGCTCTGGCATCAATTGCTCGATCGCAACGACTCCTACCTCGAGACCTCGGCCTCGGCCATGTTCGTCTTCGCGATCGCGCGCGGCATCAACCGCGGCTGGCTCGACCCGCTCGCCTACGGTCCGGCCGCGTCCACCGGCTGGAATGCCGTTGCCGCGAAGATCAACGAGCAGGGGCAGGTCGAGGGCACGTGCGTCGGCACGGGCATGGGCTTCGACCCGATGTTTTATTATCACCGGCCGACGAGCGTCTTCGCCGCGCACGGCTACGGCCCCGTCCTCCTCGCGGGCGCGGAGATGATCACGCTGCGTCGCGACAAAGGCAGGGAGGCCGCCGTGAGCGACGGCGCCGTGCAGTTCGCGCCTTCGCCGTCGCGGTTCTGAGAAACATGCGACACCCATGCGGCATCGAGCCCGGGACGCGTATGAAATCAGCGGCTGCGGGCAGAAGCGCGCAACCCGGGTTCGGAGTCCCGCCTTCAGGCGGTCCGGCCGGTTCCGCGCGTCTGCTCTTCAGACCGCCTGGAGGCGGGCCTCCGAACAAACTCTTTTCATGCAGCCTTCATTGTTGATCGCCTGCCTTTGCCTGCCCTCGATGGCCGCGGGTCGTATCCACGCCGCGGATACGCAGCGTTTCGATTTCGGCGGCGGCGCGGTTGCCGACGGCTGGACGAGCGTGACGGCGGCGGATCGGTTCAGCGCCGGGCGCGGCCATGGATTCGATCTCGACTGCAAGCCGGTCGATGTCGATCGCGGTGGCGCGAACGCGCTGACGTCGGATTTTGTCACGAGCGTCGAGCCGTTGTATTTTTCGGTCGTCGTGCCGGAGGGCAACCATCGCGTCACGATCACCTTTGGCGGCGCGGACGAAGCTTCGGTCAACACGATCAAGGCCGAGTCGCGCCGCCTCATGCTGGAGAACATCGTCACGAATCCGGGCGGGTTGGTCACGCGCAGTTTCGTGGTCAACACACGCGACAGCTCCGTGCCGCCTCCGCCGAAGAACGCGCCGGGTGGAAGCGCCGTCGTGCTCAACGAGCGCGAGCAGGGCGCGCTGCATTGGGACGACAAACTCACCCTCGAATTCAATGGCATGACGCCGATGGTCTGCGCCGTCGAGATCGCGCCGGCGGATGTGCCGACGGTTTATCTCATCGGCGACTCGACCGTCACCGACCAGCCGCGCGAGCCGGGCGCGAGCTGGGGGCAGATGCTGCCGCGTTTTCTCGACGACGGCGTGGCCGTGGCCAACCACGCGGAGTCGGGCGAGACGATGAAATCGTTCATCAGCGGCCTGCGGCTGGCGAAGGTGTTGAGCCGCATGAAGGCGGGCGACTGGCTCTTCATCCAGTTTGGCCACAACGACGAAAAACACCAGTGGCCGCAGACCTACGTCGAGGCGCGCACGACCTATGCCGCGTATCTGCGCGTGTTGATCGCGGAGGCGCGGTTGCGCGGCGCCACGCCGGTGCTCGTGACGCCGGTGCAACGCCGGCAGTTCGACGAAGCCGGGCGCATCCGCAACTCGCACGGCGACTACCCGGACGCGGCGCGGAAGGTGGCGCGCGAGGAAGGCGTGGCGTTGATCGATCTCGAGCGCATGAGCGTCGCGTTCTATGAAGCCCTCGGACCGGAAAGGGCGCCGGCCGCCTTCGCCGCGGGCGGGCGCGACGCGACGCATCACAACAACTATGGCGCCTACGAACTCGCGAAGTGCGTCGCGCAGGGCATCCGTGACGCCGGCCTGCCGCTGGCGAAACACCTGGCGGACGACTTCGACGGCTTTGATCCGGAAAAACCGGATCCGCTCGAAACCTTCCGGATCGCGCCGAGCGCGACTCCGGAATACCTCACGCCGCGGGGAAGCTGAAGCTGGGAACCACAAATGAACACGAACGAAGCACGGATTGAGCAGACGGGCACGGATGGAGGGCTGATTTTTTCTCCGACCTTCGGAGCGCGGCGATTCCCGAGGACAATCAGTCGTGGCATGGGTAAAACCAGAAATCCGAATCGCCATCCATCCGCGCGATCCGTGGTCATGAACAGCCGTTCGTGTTTTATCCGCTCGTTTGTTTTGCGATGCGCTTTCGGGTGTCTCGCGTTTTCGGTTTTTCCGTTCGCGTCCGCGGCAGAGCCGGAGACCGATCCGGCGCGGCCGACGATTTTCATCGCGGGCGACTCCACCGCGGCGCGCAGCGACAGCGGCGTCTCGCAGGGCTGGGCGGTTCCCTTTGCCGACTATCTCGATCCCGCGAAAGTCGAGGTCGTCGATCGCGCCCGCGGCGGACGCAGCAGCCGGACGTTCATCACCGAGGGACTCTGGGACCAGCTTCTCGCCGACGTGAAGGCCGGCGACATCGTCCTCATCCAGTTCGGGCACAACGACGGCGGCGCGATCAACGAGGAGCCGCCCGGATCGAACCTGCCGCTGCGCGCGCGTGGCAGCCTGCCCGGGCTCGGAGAGGAAAGCGAAGCGATCGACAACGTGGTGACGAAAAAGCACGAAGTCGTGCACACCTTCGGCTGGTATATGCGCAGGATGATTGCGGATGCGCAGGCGAAGGGCGCGCGGCCGGTGGTGCTTTCATTGACGTTGCGCAACATCTGGGAGGACGGACGCATCGAGCGCGGCTCGGGCCGCTATGGCGCGTGGGCGCATCAGATCGCGAACGACGCGGGCGTGCCGTTCATCGATGTTTCGAACCTCGTGGCCGATCGATTCGAGGATCTCGGCGAGGAAGCGGTGAAGGCCTTTTACGAGCGCGACCACACGCACTTCAACGCCGCGGGGGCCGACTTGCACGCGCAGGCGGTGGTCGCGGGATTGAAGGGTTTGCGCCCGGGTCCCGTGAAGGAATTGCTCTCGGCGAAAGGCGAGGCGGTGGAGGCGGACAGGCTCGCGTGGCTGAATCTCCCGCGTCCGGCGGACCGGCGGCTGCCGACGTTGTTTCTCATCGGCGACTCCACCGTGCGCAACGGCCGCGGCGACGGGCAGGGTGGCGAATGGGGCTGGGGCGACCGCCTCGCGCCATGGTTCGACACGAGCAAAATCAATATCGTGAATCGCGCCGTGGGCGGGTTGAGCAGCCGCACCTACCTCACACAGGGGCACTGGGATCACGTCATGCGCATGTTGAAGCCGGGTGACTTCGTCATCATGCAGTTCGGCCACAACGACAGCGCTCCGCTCAACGATGACCGTCGCGCGCGAGGCACGATCAAGGGCGTGGGCGAGGAGGCGGAGGAGATCGACAACATCCTCACGGGCCGGCACGAGGTCGTGCGCTCGTACGGCTGGTACCTGCGCCGGTTCATCTCCGACACGCGCTCGAAGGGCGCGACGCCGATCGTGTGCTCGCTCGTGCCGCGCAAGATCTGGAAGGACGGCATGATCGCGCGCGGCAGGGACGGCTACGCCGGATGGGCGGGACAGGTCGCGCGAAGCGAGGGCGCGCCGTTTGTGGACCTGAACGAGTTGATCGCCGCGCGCTACGACGAGCTTGGCCCGGAAAAGGTGGACGCGCTTTTCGCGGACGCGCACACGCACACGAGCGACGCCGGGGCCGTGCTCAACGCGGAAATCGTCGCCCGCGGGCTGCGGGCGCTCGAGGTGAATCCGCTTTCTGGATACGAACGGCAGGGAAGCGGATCGGGGCGGTGATCGTTCGCGCCTGATCCGGGAAGGGACGCGGTCGCCCGAGGCGTCCCTCGCTTCCCGGGGCATCCCGTCCAATTGCCAATTGCGCCCGGGCCCCGGGCGTGTTTGAGAAACCGGCTTCCCGTCGCGCAGGTATTCAGAAATCCTCCGTCGGTTCCTCCCATGATCGACACCCGCATACTTCGTGAGCACCCGGATCTCGTGCGCCAGGCCATCGCGGCCAAGCGCAGCGACTGCGACCTCGAGGCCGTCCTCGCCGCGGATGCCTCGTGGCGCGCGAAGACCGCCGAGGTCGAGCGCATGCGCGCGCAGCAGAAGGCGGCCAACACCGAGATGGCGCGGCTGCCGAAGGGCGCGCCGGAGTTCATCGCCAAGGTGCGGGAAATGAAGGCGATCTCCGCGAGGGTGAAGGAGGAGGAGGCGGTTCTCAAGGAACTCGAGGAGCGCAGCCGCGCGCTCGTCCTCACCGTGCCGAACATTCCGCACGACTCCGTGCCGGTCGCGCCCGATCCCAGCGGCAACCAGACGTTTTCCACGTGGGGCGAGCCGCAGGCGAAAGAGGCGCGTCACAAGCCGCATTGGGAGCTGCCGTGGTTTTCGCAGATCATCGATTTCTCCCGCGGCAGCAAGGTCACGGGCGCGGGCTTCCCGTTTTACGTCGGCGACGGCGCGCGGCTCGTGCGCTCGCTCGTGCAGTTCTTCCTCGAGGAGGCCGCGAACAACGGCTACGTCGAGGTCGCCCCGCCGCTCTTCGTCAACGCCGAGAGCGCGACCGCCGTCGGCCAGCTTCCCGACAAGGAAGGGCAGATGTACGAGATCATGCCCGACGGATTTTACGCCATCCCGACGGCCGAGACGCCGCTGACCAATTTCCATCGCGACGAGATCCTCGATGCGGCTTCGCTGCCGGTTTATCGTTGTGGCCACACGCCCTGTTTCCGCCGCGAGGCGGGCAGCTACGGCAAGGACGTGCGCGGCCTCAACCGCGTGCACCAGTTCGACAAGGTCGAGCTGCTCAAATGGGTTCACCCGGCCGCCAGCTACGCCGAACTCGACAAACTGCGCGACGACGCCGAGCGGATCCTGCGCAAGCTCGAGCTGCCCTACCGCGTGCTCCTCATGTGCACGGGCGACCTCGGTTTCGCGCAGGCCAAGAAATACGACCTCGAGGTTTTCGCGGCCGGCCAGCAGCGCTGGCTCGAAGTCTCGAGCTGCAGCAACTTCGAGGCATTTCAGGCCCGGCGCGCGCGGATCCGTTTTCGCGATCCGGAGACGGGCAAGGTCGAGCCCGTCCACACGATCAACGGCTCCGGCCTCGCCCTGCCGCGCGTGATCGTCGCGATCCTGGAAAACAACCTGCAGCCCGACGGCCGCGTGCGCGTGCCGGACGTGTTGCGCCCCTGGTTCGGCCGGGAGTTTCTCGGCGGCTGAAAGAGCGGGGGAAATGGTGGCCGCAAAAGGCGCGAGAGGCACAAAAGGACGGATCCATGTTTTGCGCCTTTTGCGCTTCTTCGCGGCCTGAATTCAACCACGGACCACACGTCGCGGCATGATTCCGGACAAGCGGATCGATTGGCGCGGCGTCGCGGCCGCATTCGGGGCGGCGTTCCCGGCGGAGCGGTTGCATCCGCGGACGCGCGCGCTCTTCGATGAACTCGCCCCCGCCGAGCCGCTCGCGATCGCGTGCTCCGGCGGGGCGGATTCCGTCGCCCTGCTCCTCGCGCTCTGGGCGGCGTTTCCCGCGCGGCGCGAGGCGATGCTCGTGCTGCATTTCAACCACGCGCTGCGCGGCCGCGCCTCGGATGGCGACGCGCGTTTCGTGCGCTCGCTCGCTCGCTCGCTTCGCGTGCGCTTTCGAACGGCGAAGTGGAAGCGCGCGAGTGGAAACGCGGACGACGTTTCCGAAGCCGAAGCGCGGGCGGCGCGCATGGCGTTCTTTTCCGAAGCGATGTCCGAAGCGGGCGCGCGCGCTCTCGCGCTCGGACATCAGCTCGACGACGTCGCGGAAACCATGCTCATGCGCCTCGCGCGGGGCAGCGGCGCAGGCGGACTTTCCGCGCCGCGGCCGGCGCAGCGCATGGCGGACGGCACGATCCGCGCGCGTCCGCTCCTCGACGCGCGCGGCGGCGAGCTGCGCGACCAATTGCGATCCGCCGGCGCGATCTGGCGCGAGGACGACTCGAACGCGAGCGATCGCTTTTTCCGCAACCGCGTGCGCCGGCGCGTGCTGCCGCGTTTGCTCGAGGCCAGCCCGGGCGACGCGCTCGCCGGATTCGCCGCGAGCCGCGCCCAACTCGAGGAGGACGATTTCGCGCTCGACGCCTGGCTGGCGGAGATTCTCGGGCGTCATGAAAATGTGGATACGGCGGATTTCGCGCGCCTGAAGGGCCGGCCGGCCGCGCTCGTCCGCCGTGCCGTGCGCCGCTGGCTGGCGGCCCGCGACCTCGCCGCGAGCCTCGGCCGGGCCGCGGTCGAGCGGATCGTCCACGCGATCGGGGAGGGCGGAAATCTCGAACTCAACGGGGGCGCGAATCGTCGCGTTTCCATCAAGCGGGGGCTTCCCGCGATCGTGCTGGAAAAGCCTCGCCGCGCCGCGGAGGCCGACGAGTGGCGCGGCGCCATGCTCGAACCGGGCGGGGAAGTCGTCGGCGCCTCGGGGGATCGCCTCAGCCTGCGCAAGTTGCGCGCCGGCCCGGGCCTTTTCGCGCGCCTGGCGGCGGGAAGGGTCGAGGTGGCCACGACCGCGATCGTCGCGCCGCCCGGGGGGTGGGACGGTCGTTTCTTCGTGCGCGGCCGCCAGCCGGGCGATCGTTTCCGCCCCCTCGGCGCGCCCGGCCGGACGAGCGTGCAGGATCTGCTCGTCAACCGGAAGGTCCCCCGGGAACTGCGCAACCGCCTGCCTGTCATCGTTGACAGCGCCGGCGCGGTTGTTTGGGTGCCGGGCGCCCCGCCTGCCCAGGAGTTCGCGGTTCAGCCGGATTCAAAAACCGTCGTTCAATTGACTTACACCCGCCCGGCAGGCAACGTCCCTTAACTTTAGTCCCCACAACGCATTATCATGTCCGAACCCGACAAACGAAAGAAGCGCACGCCGCTCAAAAGCCCGGCGCCGGAGAAGTTCCAGCCGCGCGTTTTGCTTATCTGGATGGTCATCTTCGCGGCGATCGTGGGCCTGTGGTTCATGAACCCCGCCAACACGGCCAATATCAAGGAACTCAATGTCAGCGAGGTGATCGTGGCGGCCCAGCAGGGCGACATCAGCAACGGCATCATCAAGTCCGACAGTTCCGGCGGGAAGGATTGGACGATCATTTCCGGCAAGTTGAAGGAGAACGACGGGCAACTGGTCGACTTCCGCGCCGCCGGCCGCGTGCCGGATTCGAGTTTTCGCGAACTGCAGGCGACGGGAGCTTTCACCGAGCGTCCGGCCGGGACGGTCTGGCAGCAGGTCCTGATCGGGCTGCTGCCGTTTGTCGTCATCATCGGCCTGCTTTATTTTCTTTTCGTGCGGCAGATCCGGATGGCCGGCCGCGGCGCCCTCAACTTCGGCAAGAGCCGCGCCAAGATGCTCACGCGCGATCGCGACCGCCTGACGTTTTCCGATGTCGCCGGCTGCGATGAGGCCAAGGAGGAAGTGCACGAGATCGTCGATTTCCTGAAGGACCCGAAGAAGTTTCAGAAGGTCGGCGGACGCATTCCGAAGGGCATCCTCATGGTCGGCCCTCCGGGCACCGGCAAGACCCTGCTGGCCAAGGCCATCGCGGGCGAGGCGGATGTCCCGTTCTTCACCATCAGTGGTTCGGATTTCGTCGAGATGTTCGTCGGCGTCGGCGCGAGCCGTGTGCGCGATATGTTCGAGCAGGGCCGGAAGAACGCGCCCTGCCTCATCTTCATCGACGAAATCGACGCCGTCGGCCGTCAACGCGGCGCCGGTCTCGGCGGCGGCAACGATGAGCGCGAGCAGACGCTGAACTCGTTGCTCGTCGAGATGGACGGCTTCGACACGACCGAGGGCGTCATCATCATCGCGGCGACGAATCGTCCGGACGTGCTCGACAGCGCGCTGCTCCGGCCGGGGCGTTTCGACCGGCAGGTCTATATCGATCTTCCGGATCTCAACGGTCGCGAACAGATTCTCCGCGTGCACGCGCGCAAGCTTCCGCTCAGCGAGGACGTGGACCTTGCCGTCGTCGCGCGCGGCACGCCCGGCTTGTCTGGCGCCGAACTCGCAAACCTGTTGAACGAGGCCGCTCTCATGGCCGCCCGGCGCAACAAGAAGAAGATTGAGATGATCGATATCGAGGACGCGCGCGAGAAGGTGCAGTTCGGCCGCGAACGTCGCCGGATCATGGACGACGAGGACAAGAAAATCGTCGCCTACCACGAGGCCGGGCACGCGCTCGTGCAGGCCGCCGTCGATGACGGGCACCTGCCCGTTCACAAGGTCACGATCATCCCGCGCGGCGGCAGCCTCGGCAGCACGATGTTCATTCCGAGCAAGGACATGCTCAACTACGGCAAGCGCCGCCTGCTCAACCAGCTCGCGGGCCTCATGGGGGGCCGCGCCGCGGAGGAGATCGCGATCGGCGACATCACCAGCGGCGCCTCGGGCGACATCAAGCAGGCGACCAAGATCGCGCGCCACATGGTGTGCGACTGGGGCATGAGCCCGATCGGCGCGGTGGCGTATGGCGAGAACCAGGAAACGCTCTTTCTCGGGCGCGAAGTCTCCCGCTCGCAAAACTACAGCGAGAGCACCGCGGTCAAGATCGACAGCGAAATCAGCCGCATCGTCGATGAGCAGCACGAGCGCGCGAAGAAGATCCTGGAGGAGAACCGTCACGCGCTCGACGTCCTCGCCGCCTCCCTCCTCGAGCACGAGACGCTCGAGGGCCGCCATGTGATGGAGATCCTCAAATTCGGCGAGATTCGCACGCCGGTGATCAAGCCGGAGGTCGTCAAGCCCGACGCGAACAAGCCGAAGCCCTCCCGCGAAGAGCCGACGAAGAAGCCCAAGGAAGTGCCGCACGGCGCCGAGCCCTCGGGCGCGCCCGCCTGAGTCCCGCTGCGAAGACAGCGGGATGGGAGACAGGTGTCAGGAGTCGGAGGTCAGATTTCTGTCTCCTGTCCCCTGACTCTTGATCCCCACCCATGGATGCGCACAGACGCGAACCCTATTCGGCGCTCGGCTCCCGGCTGCGGCCTCCGGTCATCAGCGCCCTCCTCTCCCGGGCGCTCGACCATCCGCGGCTCCTGAGCCTCGCGGCGGGCTTCACCGACAACCACACGCTGCCGGTGGAAAGCGTGTCGGCGGCGGTCGAGGCGTTGCGCGCGCGCGGCGGATCGCCCGAGCACCTGCAATACGGCGCCACCCAGGGTCGCCGGCGGCTGCGCGAGCTGTTGAGCGCGCGCACTGCAAATCAGGATGCGCTGCCACCGGGCGCGATCGTTCCGGCGCGCACGATGGCGGGCAACGGCTCCCAGCAACTGCTGTATCTCGCCGCGCAGGTGTTATGTGATCCGGGAGACATCGTCCTGGTCGAGCGCCCCACGTATTTCGTGTTTTTGGAAATGCTCGCGGGCCTGGGCGCGCGGCCGGTCTCGCTCCCGGCGCGGGCGGACGGCTCCTACGACCTCGAAGGCATCCGCGCGCTGCTGCGGAGGATGTCGCGCAATGGCGAGGCGGCGCGCGTGAAGGCGGTTTACCTGCTCACCTATTTCGCGAACCCCTCGGCCTTCTCGCGCTCGGAGGACGAAAAAAACGCGCTCGCCGAAATCCTGCTCGAGGAGGGGATCGTCGTGCCGGTGATCGAAGATGCCGCCTATCGCGAGCTTTGGTTTCGAGCGCCGTGGCCCGCGCGCAGCGTGTTCGCGCTCGGGAGCTGGGACCGGTTTCCGCGGCTCTACCTCGGCACCCTGACGAAGCCTTTCGCCACCGGCCTGAAGATCGGTTTCGCGCATGCGTCGGACGCGGAGCTGCTCGATCGCATGACGTGGCTGAAGGGCCACCACGATTTCGGCTCGGCCAACTTCAACCAGGCGATCCTCGAGCACGTGATCGAAAGCGGCGCCTTCGAGGCGCATCTCGAGCGCCTGCGGCCCGGTTACGCGGAGAAGATGATCCACCTCGACCGCGCGCTCGACGCGGCCGGCCTGCGCCAGCTCGGCTGGGAGTGGGGCGCGCCGGCGGGCGGGCTATATCTCTGGCTGCGCGCGCCCGAGGGCGTCGACACCTCCGCGGATCGCGATTTTTGGAACGCCTGCCTCGAAGAGGAAGTGCTCTACGTGCCGGGCGATCTGTGCATCGGCGAACGCGACGATCGCCGCCATGCGCGGCTCAGTTTCGGCGTGCTCGACCCGGCGGCGCTGGAAGAGGCGGCGGCGCGTTTCGCCCGCGCGGCCGGTCGTTTTTCCACCGCGGCGGCGGGATAGCCGGCAACTTTTCTCCGGAGGGCGGATCTAAACCGCCCTCGGAGAAAGCCGTTGGACACGGAGATTTGTCTCGTTCAAGACTGCCGCTCGATTGTCAGCCACGCGTGCCACGGGCCTGACGGGACATCATCGAAGCCACATAGAACTCATGAAAATTTGCTGCATCGGAGCCGGATACGTTGGGGGCCCCACCATGGCCATGATTGCGCTGAAGTGTCCCGACATTCAGGTGAATGTCGTCGATATCAACGCGCAACGCATCGCCGAGTGGAATTCGGACCGGCTTCCGGTGTTCGAGCCGGGGCTCGATGAAGTCGTCACGCAACGGCGGGGAAAGAACCTGCACTTTTCCACCGACGTCGATTCGGCCATCGCCGACGCGGACATCATTTTCGTTTCCGTCAACACGCCGACCAAGGGCTACGGCATCGGCGCCGGCCGGGCGGCCGACATGACCTACATCGAGGCCTGCGCGCGGCACATCGCCCGTGTCGCGAAGGGCAGGAAGATCGTGGTCGAGAAATCGACCCTTCCGGTCCGCACGGCCGAGTCGCTCAAGACCGTCCTGCGCGCGAACAGCGACGGCGCCGAATTCCAGGTGCTCTCGAATCCCGAGTTTCTCGCGGAGGGCACGGCGGTCGAGGATCTGGAGAGCCCCGATCGCGTTTTGATCGGCGGGGAGACGACGCCGGAGGGCATGGCGGCGGCGGAGCTGCTCGCCTCGGTTTACGCGCGCTGGGTGCCGCGCGACCGCATCATCACGACCAATCTCTGGTCCTCCGAACTCTCGAAGCTCGTGGCCAACGCGTTTCTCGCCCAGCGCATCTCGAGCATCAACGCGATCTCCGCGCTGTGCGAAGCGACCGAGGCCGACGTGGACGAGGTCGCCTTCGCCATCGGTCGCGATTCCCGGATCGGCCCGAAATTCCTGCGCTCATCCGTCGGCTTCGGCGGCTCGTGTTTCCAGAAGGACATCCTCAACCTCGTTTACCTCTGCCAGCACTTCGGCCTTCCCGAGGTGGCCGAATATTGGGAGCAGGTCGTGAAGATGAACGACTGGCAGAAGTCGCGCTTCTCGCGCGCGATCGTGCGCTCGCTTTTCAACACCGTTTCCGGCAAGCGGATCGCGATCTTCGGTTTCGCCTTCAAGAAGGACACCAACGACACGCGCGAGTCCGCGGCGATCTACGTGTGCAAGGATCTCCTCATCGAGCAGGCGAATCTCGCGATTTATGATCCGAAGGTCACGTCGGAGCAGATCTTCAAGGATCTCGGCCAGGACGAAGCGGGGCAGGGCGACCGTCGGAACGGCCGGATCGCCATCGCGAAGGATCCCTACGAGGCCGCGGAGGGCGCGCACGCGATCGCCATCCTGACCGAATGGGACGAGTTCAAGAAACTCGATTTCGAGCGGCTCCTCGCCTCGATGGTGAAACC
>CAZFCY010000021.1:29497-37200 GCA_964517665.1 uncultured Opitutaceae bacterium
GGTGAAACCGGCGTTTCTCTTCGACGGCCGCAACATCCTCGACCTGAGCCAGCTTCGCGAACTCGGCTTCGTCGCCCGCGGCATCGGCAAGCCGTTCTGAGGTCATCGAGCGGCGATGTTGGGAACGCAGGAGCGGCTTCCGCCTCAGAGGAAACCCACCTTCGGAAACTCGCCTCCGAGCACTTCCTTGGACGGGCTGGAGAGCCAGTTGTCGAGCACGGTGGCGTAGACGCTGCGGAAGTCGGTCGAGAACTTCAGGTCTTCCTTCGGGCCGATGTCGAGCGACGGCGGGGAGCCGTGCAGGCCGCCGCGTAGTTGTTTTCCCATGACAAAGAGCGGCGCGGCCGTCCCGTGGTCGGTGCCCTTGCTCACGTTCTCGGCCGGGCGGCGGCCGAATTCGGAAAACGTCATCGTCAGCACCTGGCCGGCGAGGCCGCGCGCATCGAGATCCTTCTGAAACGCCCGCATCGAATCCGCGAGCTGCCCCAGCAGGCGCGCGTGCGCGGGAAGCTGGTTGCCGTGCGTGTCGAAGCCGCCGTGCGAGACGAAATAGACGCGGGTCGGCAGGCGCGCGGCGATCATCGCGGCGACGCTTCGCAGCGAGGCCGCGAGCGGGCCCTGCGGGTAGCGCGCCCCGGGTTTCGCCTCTGTAAGTATTTTCTGGATACGCCGCTCGGAGACGAGCGCGTCCATCATCGTGTGTTGCAGGAAGGCGAGGTTGGCCGGCTGCCGCGCGGCGCTCTCCGGCTCGATCAGGTCCTCGATCAACCGGCTTTGCGCCTCGTTCGGCGGACGCCCGACACCGCGGCTCAGGCCGAAGACCGGGTGGGGCTCCGCGGCGAGGAACGACTGCGGCATTTCCGAGCCGAGATGGATGCCTTCCGGGCCCGCGTGTCCCGCCGATCCCGCGCAGGCGTTGTCGAAGAAGCGGCCGAGCCAGCCGGTGGAAAGGTAGTCGTCGGCGTCGCTGGCCGTTTCCCAGATTTCGGAGGAGCGGAAATGGCTCCGGTTCGGATTCGGATAGCCGACGTTTTGAACGATGGACAACCGGCCTTCGTCCATCAGTTCGCGCAACGGCGCGAGCGAGGGGTGAAAGCCGAGCCCGCCGCCGATCGGAAGGACGTCCCGCTTCGGGATGCCGAGGGTCGGACGCAGGCGATGGTAGGCGTCGTCCTCGAACGGAATCACCGTGTTCAATCCATCATTGCCGCCGGCGAGCTGGATGAGCACGAGGATCGTCCGGTCCTTCTCCGGCGGCGGCGCCCCGGCGAGCGCGGTGTGGGTGAGGAAGGCCGGGGCGAAACGGCTGAAGGCGAGCAGGCCGATTCCCTTCGCGCCGCTTTGAAGAAACTCCCGGCGGGTGGAGGGCAGTGCGAATGAGAAGTTCTTCATGGCGTCGGTGTCAGCAGAGTTGATAGCGCGGCGACTGCAGGAGCGCGGCGAGCACGCGGCGCGCGACCGCGGCGCGACGCTTCGGGTTGTCCCCGCCGGTTCGAATCAGCTCCCGTTTCAGCCGGGCTTCGAGTTCGCCGTCCAGGTTCCGGCCGAGCAGGGCTTCGACGCGGCCCTGTTCGATTTCCGTCTTTCCATCGGCTCCGGCGAGCAGGGCCTGGGCGTCATCGACGGTGAAGCGCGCGCGCCCTTCCTTTCGCGCGGTTTCGAGCGCGGCCAGCTCATCGCCGTTGAGCCGGGTTTCATCGAGCGGCGTGAGAAGGAACGCGCTCAACTGCCGCCGCGCGGCGAGGGTGGAGGAGTTTATCCAGTGCCGGCCGCCGACCCATCCGCGGACGTTGGGCGGGTTGAAGAACGGCTGGCCCATCTGCCGCAGGGAGCCGAGCGTGAGCCTTGGAAACGGCGCCACGTCGAGCCCGAGGTCCTGGACCAACCCGAGTTGAAACTGCGTCGGGCTCTTGATCATGTCCCCGCGAAACGACGGCTCGAAAAACATCCGGCTGGCGAAGAAGCGGCGCAGGAGCGCGCCTGTATTGAAATTTTCACTACGCCAGATCCGGCCGAGCGCCTCGATGCGCGCCTCGTCGATCGGACGGTCGGTCAGGTAGAAGCGCGCGAGTTCGCGCGGAAGGAACGTCGCGGCGGCGGGCTGCTCGAAAACAAGGTCGATGACCTCGTCGCCGTCGAACCGGCCGGTCCGGCCGAAGACGCGCTTGCCCCCGGCGTCGTGGGCGCGGCGTTGGAAGACGAACCCGCCCGCCTGCTGCCGGTAGCCGGTGAAGGCGCGCGCCGCCTGCTTGATGTCGTCTTCCGTGTAGTTGCCCTCGCCGAGCGTGAAGAGTTCGAAGAGTTCGCGCGCGAAGTTCTCGTTGGGCGCGCCGGCTTTGCTCTGTTGCAGGTCGAGATAGACAATCATCGCGGGCGAGCGCGAGACGGCCTTGCAGAGTTCCGGATACGCGCCCATGCCGCGCTCGCGCAGCAACTGCTGGTGCGCGTGCAGCAGCGCGGGGTTGCGCGCCTTGCTGAAGGCGACGACGAAGATGTCCTGCAGAAAGAGCACGAACTTCTCGGCCGCGGAATGGCGCGGTTCGGCGGCTCGCCGCAGCCAGGCGATGCCGAGTTCCTCGTAGCCCGCGCGCAACAGGTCGCGTTGCTCGTCGCGCAGCTTTTTGCGCTCTTCCGGCGAGGCCGCGCGCGCGCGTTTCGCGTGTTCCGGAGAGAGGTCGTTGATCCGCTCGATCGCGCGGGTCGGCGGGAGCGGCGGGGCTGGCATGAACAACTCCGCGACGCATGCTTCGACCGGCATGGAAAGCGCGCGCTCCACGGCCGGCCTTGTGGCGGAGAAGCCCGCGCGCAGGAGGAGATGCCGCGCGGCGGCCTCGTCCCAGGCCTCCCTGGCAATCGGATCCCAGGGCCGTTCGACCGTCACGCTGGGTTCAGAGGCTTCCATGGAGAGAAAATGCTTGGCGCGCGCGCCGGCCTGGCCGGGGGCTTCTTTGTCCCGCGCAGGAAAGACGTGGTTCCGTTCGACCCCGTTACGCGGCCGGCGGGCGGCTACAATCCGAGCCCGGTCCGGTAGACGCGGGGAACCCGCTTCGTCACCGAGGTGAGGGTTTCCCACGGGATGGTGTCCGCCCATTGGCTGAACTCGGAGATCGAAATCCGCGCGCCCTGCTGGCTGCCGACGAGCACGACCTCGTCGCCCGCTTGGACGTCCGGCACGTGGGTGGCGTCCACGATGGTCTGGTCCATCGTCACGCGGCCGAGGATCGGGCAGCGCTCGCCGCGGATGAGAACCCGGGCGCGATCGCTGCATGCGCGCGGGATGCCGTCGCCGTAACCCGCGGTGAGGATCGCGACCTTCGTCGGCCGATCGACGACGCGCGTGCGGCCATAGCTGATGCCTGTGCCGGCCGGCACGGTTTTCACCAAACCGACGCGGGTGTGAAAACTGAACACCGGCTCCGGCTCGACGCGCGCGAGGAGCGAATCCTCGTAGGGCAGGATGCCGAATTGCAGCAGGCCGACGCGCACGGCGTTGATCGGGCTGTCCTCGTTGAAGGTCTCGAGCCCGGCGCTGTTGTCCGCGTGGATCGAGAGCGCGCGACCCGCCAGCCCGTGGCAACGGCGCAGGGTCGAGAGAAACAGGTCGCGCTGTTGCGCGGTGAACTCCGGATCGGTGTCGGCCGAGGAGAAGTGCGTGAACACGCCGTCGAGCGAGAGGCGCGGAGAGGCGAGGATGCGCGCGCACAACGCCGGCGCGCCGGCATGCCACACGCCGGCGCGGCCCATGCCGGTGTCGATCTTCAAGTGCACGGAGACGTTGCGCCCGGCGTTCCGGCCGGCGAGTTCGAGACGATCGACCTCCTCGGCGGAAGAGACCGTGCAGATCAGATCGTAGTCGACGGCGAAGCCGGCCTCCTCGGGCAGCATCGGCCCGAGGACGAGGATCGGCCAGCCGGGGCCGATCTCGCGGACGGCGGCGGCCTCCGCGACGTTGGCGACGGCGAACATGTCGGCGCCGCTGTGCATCAGCCGGGCCACGGTCGGGTGCAGGCCATGGCCGTAGGCGTCGGCCTTCACCACCGCCACGTATTTGATTTCTGGAGACAGCGCCTGCCGGATGTGCTTGAGGTTGCGCTCGAGCGCGGCGAGGTCGATCTCGGCCCAGCAACGCCGGGAGAGCGAGTGCGGGAGCGAGGGGGCGAGGGGGGACGGGCTCGCGGGCTTTTCGTTCATGGCGAGGGATGCGCCGTGGTCGTTTTGCGGTATTCCGGCGCTTCGATGAGAAACGCCTCCGGCTCCGCGCACGGCCGCAGGAGCGGAAACTTTCGCGCCAGCGCGAGCACGCGCTCAGGCCGGTAGGCGGCCCCGCGCGCTCGAGCGGGGAGCGGCTGCCAGCGCGCGAAACCTTCGGGATGAAAGATCGGTTGCCCGCCTGCTTCGAGATCGCCGGCGGGAACGCGGCGCATGTGCGAGAACGCGCCGTCCGCCGCGACTTCGAGTGTGTTCCACGCCGACCGGCGCGCGTCGGTGATCACCGCGAATCCTTCGTTCACTCCGATCATTCCGCTGTCGAGCAGGTCGGCCGCGACGAGTTCGAGCGAGCGATACGAGAAACACGCCGGGCCTTCGCCGCCCGGCGCGCGCGTCGCGTTCCAGGCGCGGATGGCCATGGCCGCGATCCTCACGCCGAGCAGCGAGCCCGGGCCTTCGCAGAAGACGATCGCGCCGAGTTGCTCGAGCGCGACGCCGGTCAGGCGCAGGACGTCCCCGGCGCCGGTGAACACGCCGATGCCGGCCTCGTCGGCGCGGCGCGCCCAGGCAGATCCCGTGCCGACGACGATTTCCTGCGATGCGGAATCGATGACGAGGATGGGTGACGGGAGCGAGGGCGGCATAACTGGGCGGAGAGCAGGCTTAAAGCGGCGATTCATCGCCGCTTTTGGGGAGCACTGCACCAGAAATCGATTCGCGATCGTCGACCGCGCCGGGCTGGAGCAGGCGCCGCCGTGGTTCCCGGGATTCGGCATTGACCGCCGCGAGCGCGGACCGGTACTTTCAGCGATTTTCCAACCCACAACCAACCTTTTCCCGAGGGGCAACTGAGTGAAAGTCGAGCTGAAGGATCTTACAGAAACGCGCAAGCAACTGCTGGTGACATTTGATGCCACCGAGGTGGACGCCGAGATGGGGAAGGTGATGGGTGAGTTTTCCCGCCTCGCCCGGATTCCCGGGTTCCGCCCCGGCAAGGCGCCGGCTGGTCTCGTGCGCAAGCGTTTCGAGAAGGAAATCACCCAGGAGCTGCGGCAGGCCGTGGTCTCGAAGGCCTATCGCGACGGGATCAAGGAGGCGTCGGTCGATGTGCTCAGCGTGGTCGATGTCGCCGAGCCGACGATCACGGGGGGCGAGCCGGCCGAGGTGGAAATCACGGTCGAGATCAACCCGAAGATCGAGCTGCCCGAATACAAGGGACTGCCGGTCACGACGACCGACCTGTCGGTCGCCGATGCGGAAATCGATGCCGTGCTGGAAAACCTTCGCCGCGAGCGCGCCGAGTTCAAGACGGTCGAGCGCGAAGCCGGCGAAGGCGATTATGTGAAGTTCGGCTTCGAGGGAAGGATCGGCGAGGAGAAGATTGCCGAACTGGTTCCCGATCGTCCGATCTATGGCCAGATGCCGCAGACGTGGGAAGAGGCGGGCGCGGAGGAAGGGCTTCTTCCCGGCATGGGCAGGCACGTGATCGGGCTCAAGGCCGGCGATCAGAAGGACGTGGAAATCGTTTTCCCGGAAAACTTCAGCGTGCCCCAGCTCGCGGGGAAAACGGGCTCCTATGCGGTCACGGTTCAGGAGGTGCGTCAGCGCATCCTGCCCGAGATCAACGAGGAGTTTCTCGAATCGCAGGGAGTCGCGACGGTCGATGAGCTGCGCGAGCGGATCAAGCAGACGCTCACCCAGCGCAAGGAGGCCGAAGATCGCGTCGAGCGCCGCCGCCAGGTCGCCGACGCGCTTGCGAGCAAGGTCGAGTTTCCCATCCCCGAGATCCTGATCGACACCGAGACCGAGGCGCTGCTGCGCCAGCTCGTGGAGCAGAACGTCCGCCGCGGCGTGCCGCAGGAGGAACTCGAGAAGAACAAGGAGGAGATCTACGCAGGCGCCCGGAAGTCCGCGATCGAACGCACGAAGGTGCGCATGCTCCTCGGCCGCGTCGCCGAGGCGGAGCAGATAAAAATCGAGCCCGACGACCTCAGCCGCGCCCTCGTTCGCGAGTCGATGCGCACCGGCGAAAGGCCGGAAAAACTGGCGAAGGAACTCGAGAAGGATCGCGAGCGTTTGCAGGCGCTCCAGCAGAACATGCTTATCGACAAGGCTCTTGATTTCCTCGTCGACAAGGCTACCGTCTCGTCGGCTTGATCGAGCCGCAAGACTTTCACAACCAACCGAATCAGCGTGAGTTACTACGTCCCCATTGTCCTGGAAAACACCGGTCGCGGCGAGCGGAGCATGGATATCTACAGCCGCCTGCTGAAGGATCGCATCGTCTTCATCGGCACGCCGATCGACGACGGCGTCGCCAATCTCGTCATCGCCCAGCTTCTGTTTCTCCAGATGGAGGACCCGAAGAAGGACATCAACCTTTACATCAACTCCCCCGGCGGAGTGGTCACGGGCGGGATGGCGATCTACGACACGATCAACTTCATGTCGTGCGACGTCACCACCTACTGCATCGGCATGGCCGCGAGCATGGCGACCGTGCTCCTCGCGGCCGGGACCAAGGGCAAGCGTTTCGCGCTGCCGAACAGCCGCGTCATGATCCACCAGCCGACCGGCGGCGCCTCGGGGCAGACCTCCGACATTTCCATCCAGGCTCGGGAAATCCTGCGCTGGCGGCAGACGCTCAACGAGGTTCTCGCCAAGCACTCCGGAAAGACCGTCGAACAACTCGAGAAGGACTCGGATCGCGACTATTACATGTCGGCCCACGAGGCGCTGGCCTACGGGCTCGTCGATCATGTCATTGAAGGGAAGCGCGAAGCCGCCGATCTGTTGAAGGGCGCCACCGCCGCCTGAACCCATCATGGCAAAATCCTCTCGCATGACCCTGTGCTCGTTCTGCGGCAAATCGCAGAGCGAGGTCCGCAAAATGATTGCCGGGCCGGGGGTCTATATCTGCGACTCGTGCGTCTCGGTCTGCAAGACGATCATCGACCGCGAGCTGAAGGCGCCCGCGCCCGACGCGCGCCCGGCCGTCCGCCTGATCAAGCCGGGCGAGATCAAGAAGGTGCTCGACGACCACGTCATCGGCCAGGAACGGGCCAAGAAGGTTCTCTCGGTCGCCGTTTACAATCACTACAAGCGGCTGATGTTCGATCAGCAGCACACGCCGAGCGACGGCCCGGCCATCCCGGCGGAATTCACCGACGTCGAGGTCGAGAAGAGCAACATCCTGCTCGTCGGCCCCACCGGCTCCGGCAAGACGCTTCTCGCCCGCACGCTCGCGCGCATCCTCGACGTGCCGTTTGCGATGTCCGACGCCACCACGCTGACCGAGGCCGGCTACGTCGGCGAGGATGTGGAGAACATCGTCCTGCGCCTCCTCCAGGCGGCGAACTACGATGTGAAACGCGCCGAGTGCGGCATCATTTATATCGACGAGATCGACAAGATCGGCCGCAAGACCGAGAACGTCTCGATCACCCGCGACGTCTCCGGCGAAGGCGTCCAGCAGGCCCTGCTGAAAATCCTCG
>CAZFCY010000022.1:0-25130 GCA_964517665.1 uncultured Opitutaceae bacterium
AGAGGCGAAGCAAGCTTCGGGGAATGAACCCGCAAGGGATTCAAAGGGGGCATCGCACCAAGGCATGGCCCCGGGCGCGCCCGGTTTTGCGCGGAAAGATCGGTCGCAGCTCCATCTGCCCGGTCTTCATCGCGCGGAAGTCTCGTTCGATATCCGGCAGGTGCATATAGCGGGTGAGCGCCGCTTCGGGATTCTTGATTGTATTTATGCGGCGCAGCCCCGGCTTGATCTCGAGCCACTGCACCCGGGCGGCCGGAAGCGGGCGAAGCCTCGGTGAAGCGGACGCGGCAGTCGATCGATGCCTACGCCCGGGGAGCCTGTTCTGTCGCGCCGTCTTCGGGCGCTGGCGGCGCGCCGTCGAGATCCAGCGTGGCTTGCGCGGTTTCCTCGATCGGCTCGGGGACGACGGGCGCGGCGCGCAGGAGCGGGGATTTCAAGCCGGGGAGGTATTCGGAAAACTCGGCGCTTTCGCCCAGGCGCAGCGCGCGCTGGACCATGCCCATCTTCGCGTCGAGGTTGTCGATCATCGACACGAAGACGGCCTCGGGCGTGGCGGCCATGACGGCGGCGCCCCATTCGAGTTCGCCCTGATGGCTGAGGATGATGTGCTCGAGGCGCTCGAGGAGATCGTCGGAAAGTTTGGCGAGCATGCCGGCGCGGCGCACGATGCGATAGCCGAGCACGACGTGGCCCTGCATCTGGCCCGCGCGCGTCTTGCCGGGCGCGAGCGAGCCGGCGTATTCGTGGGCCTTGCCGATGTCGTGGAGGATGGCGCCGGCGAGGGCGAGGTCGTAGGGGACTTCTGGATACAGCGGAAGCGCGGCGACGCAGGCGCGCGCGACGTGGACGGTGTGTTCCAGCAACCCGCCGCGGTAGGCGTGGTGCATGGCGACGGCGGCCGGGGCGGTGTAGAACGTGCCGGCCACGGACTCGAGCGCCAGCTCGACGGCGCGCCGCAGGGGAGGATGCGAGATCCGCGCGATCTGGGCGGCGAGTTCCTCCTGGAGATCACCGAGGTTTTCGGGCGGGGTTTCCACGAGCGAGTCGATGCCGCCGATCGATTCGATCTCCTCGTCGGCGACGAGGCGCGCATGCGTGAGCTTGGGCGAGAAACGCCCCTGATAATGATCGACGCGCCCCGCGATCCAGACCACGGAGCCTTCCTTGATCGCGCGAAAGGTTTCACTGAGCGCGCTGTCGGAAAAGACATTGGCGGAAAACGTGCCGCCGCGATCGCCCAGCTCGATGGCGAGATAGGTGTTGTCGTTGCGCGCGGTGCGCACGGCGCATTTGCGCAGGACGAGGACCGCCTCGAACTCTTCGCCCGGCTTGCGGTCCGCGGCGCGCAATTCAGCGACTGTCAGCCGCACGGCCATCAGTTTTCCGATGCAGGCTCTTCGTCGCGAGACGCGTCCGGCGCGGGATGTTCGGCCTGCGCGGATGGCGTCCATGGCTCGCCGGGGGCGTCGGGATCGTGGGTCGCGGGAGGCGTCCCGGCCGCGGCGCGTTCGCGAGCCTTGCGCCGGCGGGCGCCGCCACGGCGGCGGCGCGGACGCTTGCGCGCGGGGTCTTGATCGTCCGCTCCATCGGCTTCGCCGCCAGCGGCCGGCGCTTCGCCTTCGTGATCGTCCGCGTCGCGCGGTTCGCTCGAATGTTCGCGTGGCTCATCCTCGCCCGGGTCTTCCGGCGGCCGGCCGGCGTCGGCCTCGTCCGGCGGACGATCGTCGTCGCGCGGGCGCGGGCCTCTCGGCTTCGGCTTCTCGGAGGACACGAGGACTTCCGCCGGTTCGGGCGGCGCGGGCGGGGACGGCTGTTCCCGCGCTTTGCCGCGGGGTTTTTTGGGGCTGGGTCTGGCTGGTTTCGCCGGCGCGGCGGGCTGGGCGCCGCCATGGCGTTTCACCAGTTCGGTGTATGCGGAGAAAACACGGTGCGCGCTGCCGCCGAGCATGCTGTAGTAAACCGTCTCCGCGGGCAGCACATGGCAACTGGCGGCGGCGAGCGCCTGCAGAACGATTCGCGCGTCATCGGGCCGGCGCGCGCCGACGCAATCGCTCAGGATGGTGACGTCGAGGTCGGAGTCCTGCGCGTGCAGCGCCGTTTGATACACGCACACGGGCGTTTCGATCCCCGCGATGAGCAGGTGATAAACGCCGGCCTTGCGCAGATGATCGAGGAGCCCCTGCGCGCCCAGCGCTGAAAACGTGCTCTTGTCGAACACGCGCGCGTCCGGCGCGAGCTGTTGCAGGGCGGGCAGGGTGGGGCCGAGTTTTTCGGAAACCTGCTCGGTGAAGATCACGCGGATGCCGAGGGCGCGCGCCGCCTCGATCGCGAACGCGCAGCGGTGGATCACCGGCTCGCTTTCCGCGATGGCGTTGAGAACCGTCTCCTGCATGTCCACGACAAGCAGGGCGACGGCTTCGAGGATGTCCGATGTCCGGCCTTGTTCCCGACCCATGCGCGCAGTGTGGAAGAGGCCGGAAGCGGCACAAGTCCGAACGGGAACAATGAATCAGGTGTCAGGGAAACAGGAGTCAGGAGCCAGTGCCGGAGCGGCTTCTGATCGCCGTCCCCTGTTTCCCGTTTCCTGATCCTCAGTAGTATTTCGCGCGGGCGCGGACTTGAAACACCTGCCGCTCGGGGAGCGCCAGCGCGGTGAGGTGGCCGCCGGAGACGCACGCGGTGTCGATCCCGATCGACGACGGCCGCCGGTAAACCTCGTGCCGCGGCGTGTGGCCATAGACGACAAACGGCGGCCCCGGCCAGAGGTCCGCCCAAAACGGCGCGTCGGGCAGCTCCGCGCGCTTGCGCGGGCGGCCGTCTGTATCGATTACCTGGATACGCGTCACGACCGACGCGGGCTGCGATTGCCACGCCTGGTTGGGAAGGAAGCCGCCGTGCACGAGGACGGTGTCGATCTCCGGCAGGTGCCGGTGCAGCGGCATGTTTTCCAGGTACGCCCAGTCCTTCGGCGTGAGTTGCTTGATCGTGCGGCGGTCGTCGTCCTTCAGCAGCGCGTCGTTGCCCGTGCGGCGGTGCATGAGCAGGCGCAACTCGTGGTTTCCCAGGAGGGCGGTCGCCCCCAGGCGGCGGATGATCTCGACGCACGCGTGCGAGTCGGGGCCGCGGTTGACGAGATCGCCGAGAAACACCAGCAGGTCGTCGGCGGTCGGCGAGAGGACGCCAAGCAGATCGGTGAGTTCTTCGTGGCAGCCATGCACGTCACCGATTGCGATTACTCGACCCTTGCTCATCTCGTGGCGGAGGGTTTTGTTCCGACCTCACGCAACCGCGAGCGTTTTTTTCGGATTAATCAATGGAACTACAGCTTCAACCTCGGTCGAATCTTTGTTGCGCGTCCGGCTTGGAATTTCAGACCGGCGATCGCGTCATCAGCGTGCTGACGCGCGACGAAAACGAGTTCAAGCGCTTCGACTGCCTCGCCTCCGCGCAGGAGGATCTGCGGGTGACGGGTGACGAACTCTGCCGCTGGACGCGCGTCCACAAGCCCGCGGCGCGCGAGGCCAACCCCGAGCGCGAGCTGAAGCTGACGGCCGAAACACTCTTCCTCACGCTCACCGAGGAGGGCAATCCGGTGGAGGAAAACGCCGACTTGAAACAGTTCCTCGCCCTCATGCTCGAGCGCAAGCGCGCGCTGAAGAACCGCGGCCGGTCGCCGTCGGGCCAGCTTCAGTTTCTCCATCCCGCGACCAGCCGCATGATCGAAATCCCGGCCGGCGAGATGGACGCCGGTTTCTTCGTCGCCGTAAGGGAAAAACTCGGCGTGCTCCTCGGCGAGCCCACGCCGCCGGCCCCGTCGGCGCCGCCACCAGCCGCGTCCCCGCCCGGGTCGGATCCAGAGCTCTAGCGCGCCCCTCCCGAAAGCCGGATTTCTGTAACGTACGAGACAGGATTCCGGCTTTGTCGAGTCTCGCGAAGACGGTCCGCCGCCCGGCGGCCGCGCTCTCACCAGGCGACGGGAATCTCGTGCTCGACGCCGTCGAAGCGCACCATGAGGCGGCCGGGCTTGTGTTCCACGCTCACGTCAGGCGACGCGGCTTCGCCGGATCGTCCGCCGTCGACGAAGATGACGACGGGAGTGTTCGCCGGCACGGGCGCGTCGCTCCGCCACAAGGGAAACGCGCCCACGGCGCCGAAAATATGCGCCTTCCGCCAGCCGGCCCGGGGCGTGAGCGCCTCGTGCGCGATCGAGCCCGCGGGCGCTTCGATCGCGCGCAGGACGGAATGATATTCCGGCGTCCGCACCACGATGCCCGCGGACGGGCGCGCAACCGTTATATCATTCACGGCCGGAGCGGCGATGCCGTAGCCGCCGAGATGAAGAAAAACCGGCTGCGGGCTTTGATGCCAGAACACGTGAACCTCGCCGGACGGGCCGATCAAGGTGTGCGTGATCAGCTCATAACGGTCGTCGATCGCGGGTTGATACGTGAGATTGATGTCGAATCCCCACGCGCTCGCGACGTGGTCGCCGGCGATCGAGATCGCGCGCGCATGGTCGCGATAAGCCCACGTCTCGCCGTCGAGCGAGACGCCGGCGCGGCCGGCGCCGAGATCCACGTCCTCGCCGAGCGCGCACCAGCCCAGCGTGCTGGAGTAGGCGTGCTGTTGATATTTTACGCCGCGCTGCCAGTGGTCGTGCGCGCGTGAGAAGGGCTGGCGCACAGGATAAAGCCGCGCGTCGCCATCGGGCCGCGTGTGCGCGACCATCTCCGCTCCGGGGATGACCCAACGGACATCCTCGCCGCTGTCCGCGGGCATCGGCTCCTCCGTCGCGGTCCAGAAGGGATCGGACTCGGGAATCAACAAGGCCACCAATCCCTGGGCGGACCAATACGAGGTGCCGAGGCCGGAATAGAATTCGGCGACCACGCCATTGGCGCCGCGATAGCCGACGTGAATGAGCCCGTCCTCGCTCATGACGCCATGCTCCCAGAAGTATTTCAACGCGCCCGAGGCGATGCGCCGCGCCTCGCCGGGGGGAAGCGGGTTGATGCCGTTCCACGACGCCCAGCCCAGCGGCGCCAGCTCCGCGAAACGATAGGAGAGCGAGCGTCCCCACGGGATCGGGCCGCCGTCGCGCCCGAATAGATGCCGATAGCTCTTCAGGTAGTCCGCCGTCGCCTGCTCGATGCGCGCGCCGAACTGCGCGCGCCACCGCGGATCGAAGTGATACAGCGCGTTGTTGTAGAGATGGAAGCCCCACGCGTTGTATTTGTCGAACGAGAGGTTGCTGCCATCGATGAACCAGCCGTCGCCGCGGTGCCAGTTGAAGAGCCGTTCGAGCATGGCCGTGTGATGCTCGCGTCGGGCGTCGCGGCCATGCGCCTCGAGGAGCGGCACGGCCATCATGTGAAAGTAATAGTGATTGTTGTCGTAGGAGCGGCTGCCGCCGAGTTTCTCCAGATGGTCGAGCAGCCGGCCGCGCTCCTCCGTGGTGAACGGCTCCCAGAAATACTTCGGGCTCATCAAGGCGCCGAACGCGAAGATCGAGCCCGCGTGCTCGGCGTTCGCGGGCGCTCCCCAATAATGCGGGCTGTCGGGATCGAGCGCGTGAATCAGCCCGCGCCGGAATGGCTCGGTGATCGATCCTTCGTAGCCAGGCACGCGGTCGTTTCCCGTCGAGGCCGAGTAAACGACGCTCAACATCATCGTCCGCTCGAAGGCCTGCTTGTGCGTGTGCGCGTCCTTCACCATCGCGGCATAGGCCGTCTCGCCCGGAGGCCCGACCAGCGCGGGCATTCCCGTCTCCCGGTCGAAGTAGGGCAAAACACCGGCCAGCAGCCGGCCGGTGATCTCGATCCAGTGCTCGCGCGTGTATCCGGTGTAAGGACTGATCTCCGCGTCGGGCGGCGCGGTCAGCCGCAGCCGCGGCGGCGGCCCGGCCGCGTGCGCCGGCGGTCCGAATCCGAGGGCGGGTGAAAGAAACGCGAGAATGCAAAGGAGGGGGCGCGTCACGACAAGACGGTGGATCACGAAAGCCGGCGGTGGCAAACATCAAATGCGAGTGTGATCCGATGAACAGGATCCGGCGGCCCGCGCGTCGAGGCGAATGCCTTGCTTGAAACACCGGGCTGAACCGATCGCCACTGACGTTCGGCGTCTTCATTTCTCTCTCTATGGATCGCATGAGTCGACACCGGGTTCCGGATGCCGCGCGCCATTCGGGCGGGCAGAAGGCGCGCGGGACGACCGTCCGGGCCTGAATTTTTATCCGCCGGGGTTGACATTCCTGAAATCTAATGCGCATGTGGAACCTGCGCCCTGCGGAAGCCGCTGCTGACGATTGGAGGTCGCGCCTGGCCGCGCGGTCGGCTTTCCTGCGCCAAGGGCGTCATCGCACACGACAAGCCACAACTGCCATTTGCGGGGCCGCCATGCGCCGTGACTGGCACTTCGAGAACCCCTATGATTCATCGCAAGACTCTTGCTGCCCGTCTGTCGGGACCTCGGGCGCGCGCAGCCGGCTTCGGCCGGATCTCCGTCGCGCTCACCCTGTTGGGAACAGCCGCTTTTGCGCAATCCACCACGTCCACGTCTACAGCCGGAGGTTCGAGAAGTTCGACTGGAAGGCGCGGCTCAACGTCCGCAATATCGGCGTGGGCAATGAACTCATTCCGGTGGCGTCCCAGCCCGACGGATCGATCGCGAGCTGGCGCATCCGCGAATCGCAATCATGGTCCTTGCGCAACACGCTCACGCTTTGATCAGGCTTCGATCACGACCGGTTGACCTCGACTTTTGCCCCAAACCCTCATGCATTTCTCCGCGTTGCGAAACTTCCTTCTGACAGCCGTTGCCCTGGCCGGCGCAACCGTCGCTCCCGCCACGGCGGGCTCGAAAAATCTCCTGCCCAACGCCGGGCTTCGCGCCGGCGCGGACGGGCAGCCGGAGCAGTGGACGCTGTGGGCGCCGCGTCCGGAAATCGCCGCGCCCGGAGCGGTGGTCGCGCGCGGCGGCGCCAGGGCTCTCTCGCTTCGCGCCGAGGCTTACGCGTCGGTTGGAAAATGGCTCGCGATCGTGCCCGGGATCGAAGCGGGGAAATATTATCGATTCGACGTCCTGCACCAGTCGGAAGGGATCGCGTCGGATGCCACGAGCGTCCTCGCCATCCTGAGCTGGTATCGGACGCAGGATGGACAGGGCGAGGTCCAGCGCGACTACGTGCTCGTGACCGGCTCGGAGGACGGCTGGGTGCGCAGCGCCCGCACGTTGCAGGCGCCGGCGGAGGCACAGTCGGCGCAGGTCGAACTCGGCCTGCGCTGGGCTCCCGTTGGCGGCGCCGTATATTTCAAGGATGCGCGGATGATCGAGGTCCCGGCGCCGCCGGCGCGCACGGTGCGCGTGGTGACAACGCGGATCCTGCCCGATATTCCGACGGCGACGACTGAAGGCAACACGCAGCTCATGGCCGACATGTTCGACCGCGTCGGCCCGTCCGATCCCGACGTCGTTGTGTTCTCCGAGAATCTCGCCACGCGCTTCGTCCGCGGCCCGCTGGCCGAACGCGCGCAGCCGGTCCCCGGGCCGCTGACCCGCATGCTCTCGGAGAAGGCGATAAAATATAACACCCACGTCGTGGCCACGCTGCTCGAGGCGGAAGGCATGCTGTTTCACAATACAGCGGTTCTGATCGACCGCGAGGGACGGATCGCCGGCAAGTATCGGAAGGTTCACCTGACGATGGGCGAAACCGAAAGCGGACTCACGCCCGGCAGGGATTACCCGGTCTTCGAAACCGATTTCGGGCGCGTCGGCCTTCTGACCTGCTGGGACAGTTGGTTCGGGGAGAGCGCGCGGTCGCTCAGGCTCAACGGCGCGGAAATGCTCTTCATGCCGCTCGCGGGCGATAGCTCGGCGATCCACTGGGATGCCACGTGGAGAACGCGCGCGATCGACAATGGCGTGTGGTTTATCACCTCGTCGACAGTGACCGACAGTCCCAGCCGGATCATCAATCCCGAGGGTGAAGTCGTGGCCGATGCCAATGGAAGTTTCAGCTATGCGGTGGCGGACATCGACCTGAACCAGGAGTGGCGGCAGCGTTATATGTCCACCAGCTCCTATGGCGAGCCGGCGCGCTTTCTCGTGAAGGAGCGGCGGCCCGACACGTACTCGGATGTGACCGACGCGCCGATACGCGAAACCGACAGGCAGCCGGATGCCAGATAGAGAAAAGGCGCCCGATTGCCCGCGACCATTTATTCACTTTGTGAGCGCGACCCCCGAAGCTCGCATCGCTTGGCTCTTCTGGAGGGACGACACCGAGGCGTGGGATTGCGCGCAAGCCGGCGCGGAGGAAAACGCGGCCGGGACGCCCGCCTCCACCCTGGAAAATGATCGAGCAAGGATTCCAGGCGCGCCTTCTTGCAGCTTGTCCGCGCACGCGCTTACGGTTCGTCGTCTTCATCCATCATGCCACTCGTCTGCCTGATCCTTTTCATTCTCGTGCATGTCCAGTTTGCCTCCGCCCTGCCGGTCTTTCCCGGCGCGGCCGGGTTTGGCGCGCACACCGTGGCCGGCCGCGGCGGCCAGGTTTATCGCGTGACGAATCTCGACGACAGCGGGCCGGGCTCGCTGCGCCACGGCGTCGAACAGGTCGAAGGGCCGCGCGTCATCATCTTTGACGTTTCCGGCGTGATCGCGCTGGAGTCGGATCTGATCGTGCGCCCGAAGAGCGAGGGCGAGTTCGGTTTCCTCACCATCGCGGGCCAGACGGCGCCGCCTCCCGGCATCACGCTGAAAAACGCCGGCATTGCCGTGCGCAGTCACGACGTGTTGATACAACACCTCGCGATCCGGCCGGGCGCGGCGAACAGCTCGCCGCGCCTGCCGCGCTTGTTGAACCGCGACGCCATCAAGGTCGAGGCGCCGCCGGGGGAGACGACGCACAATATCATGATCGACCATGTCTCGTGCAGTTGGGCGACGGACGAGACCGTGTCGACGTGGAGCGACGGCGGATCGATCCACGATGTGACGTTCAGCAACTCGATCATCAGCGAGCCGATCCGTCATGCCGATCCGGATACGCCAACCGGCTACGGCGGACTGGGCGGGCGAAACACGATCGGCGTTTCCTTCATCGGAAACATCTTTGCGCTCAACCAGAGCCGGAATCCGCTCATCCGCGACGCGGTGCTCAATGCCGAGGTGGTCAACAACCTGATCTATCGCCCGCATCACAGCCACATCGCCGCGATTTACTTCGGGTCGGCCAACCCGGAGCATCCCGCGCTTTCGCTCATCGCCTCCGCCGCCGGCAATGTCGTCATCCGCGCGCCGGCCGGCGTATGGGAGGGGCGCGCCCATCCTGTCTCCTCGATTGGCGTGTTCGTGCACGACAAGGCTCCGACCGGGATGAGCCTCCATCTCGCCAACAATTCTGTATTCAATCCCGACACGGGCGTGTGGCATCCGACCGACGGAAACGCGTTCAGTCCGGAGATTTATCAGGTCGGGGAAATGGTTCCGAAAACGTGGACGTCGAATCCGTTTCCATACACCCATTCGAACCCGTCGATGGAGAACCCCGCCGTGATCGAGGAGCGGCTGCTCGCGAGCGCGGGCAAGCAGCCGGCATTCCGCGGTCCGATCGACTCCGTCCTCGTCGAAAAGATCAAGACGCGCGCGGGCAGTTGGATCCAGCGGATGGAAGACCTCGGCCCCAACCCGTGGGCGCCGGCCGACGCGCGCCATGCGCGCGCGCTCGAACTGCCGGCGCATCCGGACAACGACGACGACAATGACGGCTACACCA
Source organism: uncultured Opitutaceae bacterium (assembly GCA_964517665.1). Taxonomy (GTDB): domain Bacteria; phylum Verrucomicrobiota; class Verrucomicrobiia; order Opitutales; family Opitutaceae; genus Congregicoccus. Next base: position 9,779 of record CAZFCY010000022.1, read on the forward strand.
ACCTCGAGGAATGGCTGCACGGCTGGGCCGCCTACGTGGAAGGCCGCGCCGGGGAGCCGCCGGCCGCGGAACCCGCCGAAGACGCGCGTCATATGAACTTCCAGTCGCCGGGCGTGATCGATGGCATGCCGGTGTTTTTCCAGAAGTTGAAGGATCGCGTCACGCACCCGATGTCGTGGACATCCGGCAACTATGGCGACTTCGAGGCGTGGAAGAAACTCGCGCGCGAGCGCGTGCGCTCGGCCTGGCTCGCGCCTCCGCCGGAGGCGCCATGGAATGTCGCTGTCGTGGCCAGCGAGGATCGAGGCGCCCATGTCGCGCGCAAATTCGTTTTCAATATAAGCGCGGACAGCCGCGTGCTCGCGTATATGACATTCCCCAAGGGCGAGGGACCGTTTCCGGCCGTGCTCCTCCTTCACGATCACGGCGGCCACTACCTCATCGGCAAGGAGAAGGTCGTGCGGCCGATCGGGGCTTCCGAAGAGATGACGAAAGACGCCGAGATCTGGATCGATCGCGGCCTTGGCGGGCGGTACCTCGCGGACGAGCTTTCGAAGCGCGGATACGTCACGTTCGTCACCGACGCGATCAACTGGGGCGATCGCGCCGGCGGCGCGTTTGCCGGACAACAGGCGCTCGCCTCCAATCTCATGCACCTCGGCATGTCCTTCGCCGGGACAATCGCGTGGGAGGACCAGCGCGCGGCGGACTTCCTCGCGGAGCAGCCCGAGGTCGATGCGCGACGCATCGCGGCGATGGGGCTGTCGATGGGCGCGTATCGCGCGTGGCAGGTCGCGGCCATGTCCGATAAGATCGCCGCGGGTGTGGTTGTTTGCTGGATGGGCACGGTGAAGAGCTTGATGATCCCCGGCCTGAACCAGACCCGGGGCTCGTCCGCCTATAGCATGTTGCATCCGGGGCTGCTCGCGGATCTCGACTATCCGGACATCGCCAGCATCGCGGCGCCCAAGCCGATGCTTTTCTACTCGGGCCGCTACGACCGGCTCTTCCCGCAGGCGGGCGTGGACGACGCCTATGCCAAAATGCGCGCGGTCTGGGATTCGCAGGGCGCGGGCGACCGGCTCGAAACGAGAAACTGGGACGTCGAGCACAAGTTCAACGCCGGGATGCAGGAGGCCGCATTCGAGTGGCTGGATCGAATGATGGCCGCTCCCGTCGCCGGCGGAGACGGCGCGCGGCAATAACACGTCGCGCGGGCCTGTTGCCGGGCACAATTGGGAATGATGGTCGCGCCGGATTGGAGTTTGGAGCCCCGGCTTCAGCCGGTCCGACCTGCCGCCTGAAGCCGGGACTCCGAACTCGACGCGCCTTCTCCTTGCGCGATAGGCGGCGATTGCCACTTGCGGGGCGCGAAGCGACCGTGCGATATCCTTCGCATGGCTCGAGCTGACAAGCGGCCGGTGACTGTCCATATGATCGCGGAACACGTTGGCCTTTCGGCGGCGACGGTTTCCACCGTGCTCGCGAACCGTCATGAGGAGCGGCGGATCGCGCCGGCGACGGTCGAGCGCGTCCGGCAGGCGGTGCGCAAGCTCGGTTATGTGCCGAACGTCGCGGCGCGACGCCTGCGCGCGCACGACCCCGAAGTGCGCAGCGTGGAGATCGGGATTCTCACCTCCTTCGAGGCGCCGCTTCTTCTCGTGAGCCGCGCGTTGCGCGAGGTGCAGCGGGTGGCCGACGCGCGCAGCGGCCGCGACCGGCAGTTCTCGGTTTCGATCGATATGTTTCACGCCGGCCGGCTGCGCGAGATGCCGGGGTTGCTCAACGCGAGCCGTTTCAACGGCGTCATCATCACAAACACGCTGCCGGAGGACGACGCGTTTCTCAGATCGATCACGCTGCCTTACGCCGTCGTGGTGCAGGGGCGGCGGCTGGCGAACTATTGCTGCGTTCTGGAAACGCCAGGGGAGGGAGGCCGGCACGCCGCGGAGATTCTGCTCGGGCGCGGCCGGCGCCAGCCCGCGGTGCTCACGCCCGCGTTGCTCACGGAGACGACCGCGGACCGCGCGGAGGCCTTTTGCGCGGCGGTCCGCGCCAGTTCGGGGCGCGAGCCGATCCGCGTCACGGCGGGCGGCTTCACGCCGGCGAGCGGGTCCGAGGCGGCGCGCGCGCATCTCGCCGCGCATCCGAAGTGCGACGCGCTTTTCGCCGTCACCGACACGCTCGCGCTCGGCGCCTATCACGCGATCAAGGAGGCGGGCCGGCGCGTGCCCCGGGATGTGGCGGTGGTCGGCGTGGGCGACCACGAGCACGCCGGTTTCTTCGATCCGCCCCTGAGCTGCGTCGGACCGGTCTTCGACAAGGTGGTGGAGGAGATCGTCACGCTCCTCTTCAACCTCATGAGCCGCCGCCGCGTGAACCCGACGGAAGTGTTCGTGCCGCCGACGGTGGAAGCGCGCGCGTCGGTCTGAGCGGCTCTTTCAGGAGGCTGATTCTCATCGATCGCGGCATCGGAAGCGCATGTGTCGGGTAACCATGCCCTTGCGGGCGAGGCCATCGAAAGCGAGCGAGAATTCGCGCACGACAACAATATATTGACCCTGCGTTTCTTCCGGGGTGCGCTAGGAAATGATGGTCGTGCTGGATCGAAGTTTGGAGTTTTGAACTGCCGCCCTGAATGCCGACTCCGAACTCGACACGCATCCCTCACCGTGTGGGAGCCGTCAGGTCCGATCGCGGACCTTTTTTTGCAGGCGGGCGCAATTTAAGACTTGCAAGCTAACTCGATTTAGCTCATTCCCGCTTTCGGACCCGATCCGAGAACCTCGCGTGGTTGCATGGCCTATCGGTGTTGAGATTATCCCTGTAACTGACACCCCCACCCAAATGAAACGGAACCACTGCCGCCACAGGCCTCCCGCTTGCATCATCCGACTCGTCCTCCCGATGATGTTCGATTCAGTCCTTGTTGCTTTGGCCCCGCCCCGCGCCGCCGCGGACGACTCCGGAGAGGCTATCGCGCTCTCCCCATGCGAGGTCGTTTCCGATGGAAGCGCGGACTGCCGGTTCTCCACGATAAACGTGCTTACGCGCGCCAACCGCGCGACTGTCGGCGTTCCGCGGTCCGTCGATGTGCTGCCCGAGGAATTGCTCGAGAATATATGGTCGCGCATGGTGGGCGAGGCGCTCGTGTGCCCACCAAACGCCCGCAAGCGAAACACTTCCGGCGGCTCTTCGCGACCAGCGCGCATGAGACATATGCCACCGCGCCATCATTTGTCGGCGCTCGAACGTTTGCCGATTGCCATATAGCTAACCCCATTCGATTCGGGTTTTAACTTGATCGGATAAATCGATTTTTCTATTCGATATATGCTATGTCGATTTCCTTTGAAAAGCTGCATGTGCTAAATCCCTCCCGTCATGCCCGGCGGCTCTTTTGGCATGTGCTGTCGATCGGGGTCGTTTCGCGTGATGAACCCGAGGAGCATGCGGGCATGGACAAGGCAGGGCTGTTTCTCTTCAGGGTCCGATCCGGTTGCGGGATGGTCGAGTTGGCGGACGCGCGCTACGAACTCGCTCCCGGGCCCACATGGTGGCTGCTGGACTTGGCGCAGTCGCGGCGCTACGTGCCTGACCCAGGCGCGTGTCTGGTGACGATGAGCGTACGATTTAGCGGGCCCTGCGTCGACACGTGGCGCGATGAAGTATTCCGAGGACGGAGCGGCTTTGTTCTCGAATCAACACGGAGTTCGAAACTCTTGCGCGCGGCAGAGGACGAGTTGACACGGCTGAAATCAGGATCGTCGGGCTTTTCGGAATGGCGGATGCACGAGGTTCTCAACGACGTCCTCGGAATCGTTCTGCGCACACAGAAACCATTTGATGTCAGGCAACCGGAACCTAATGCGCCGGCACAGCGGGTCATCGAGGTGGTTCACGCTAATCCGACGCGCGACTGGCATGCTGACGAGTTGTCCAGCGTCGTGGGCATCAGCTATTCGAGCCTCCGCAAGCATTTCAAGGAGGCCCAGGGAGAGACACTGCATCAGTTCCTACAACGCACCCGCCTGGACCAAGCCCGTTCGCGACTGACCGACATGCGGATCGCTGTGAAAGAGATCGCTCTTCAACTAAACTTCTCGAGCGAGTTCTATTTCAGCCGCTGGTTTAACAAAACTGCTGGTATGAGCCCGTCTCGCTTCCGTGCCATGCTGCGCGGGTGAAGGGCCGGCTTGCGTGATGGCGAGCCAGCGATGCTGGCAGTTTTGGCAAGCAATTTGGCGAAATCTCCATGGCCCCAGAACGGAGATTGCGCTAGGATCATCCACGCCCGGCGTTGCCGTGCCCCGCCACAACCTTTACCCGCCATTGCACCCCTTGTATCATTGTATCCGCCCGCTGCCGCGGGCATTCGCCGAGGCTGCGCTCGCCAGGAAACTGCTCTCCGTTGTCTCTGTTCTCGCTCTCCTCGGTTTCCCGGCAAACAGCAGGGCCGCAGCGGCAAGGCCGAACATCGTCTATATCATGGCTGACGAGCTTGGATACTTTGAGCCCGCGTTCATGGGCGGAAAAACCATCCGGACACCGAACCTCGACCAGATGGCCGCGGAGGGAGTTACATTGATGAACATGTTTGGGGGCGCGCCGGTATGCGCTCCCACGCGTGGCAACTTTCTCACGGGCAAACATAGTGGCCACGCATCCATCCGGAACAATGAAGGCAGCACGCCCCTGCATGCGGACGACACGACCATCGCTGCCATGCTCAAGCCGCTAGGCTACGCTACCGGCGGCTTCGGAAAGTGGGGGTGCGGCGGACGCGACTCCACGGGCGTGCCGGAGAAACACGGCTTCGATGTCTTCTTCGGCTACTACGACCAGGTGCACGCGCACAGCTACTATCCGCCGTATCTGCTGCGCAACAGCGAGGAAATCCCGCTGGACGGAAATCATGGCCTCTCAAGTGGCCAGACCTACTCTCAGTACGTCATCCATGACGCTGCGATGACGTTCATTCGCGAGCACGCGCAGCGGCCCTTCTTCGCCTATCTGCCCTACACGCCGCCGCATGGCAGCTTCGACATCCCTGACTCCGACCCCGCTTGGCGGCTTTACAAGGACAAGCCCTGGCCCGCAGAGGCGCAGCGCTACGCCGCGATGGTGACGATGCTCGACCGGCAGATCGGTGAAGTTCTCGCCCTGCTGAAGGAACTGGGGATCGAGGATACCACGCTGGTGTGCGTGAGTGGCGACAATGGCGGCAACGACTACTTCGCTTCGGCCGAGCATCCGCGCGGTGTGCATTCGCCCAACCGACACCCCACGAGCGGCCTGGAGTACCGCGGCACAAAAGGCACTCTTTATGAAGGCGGGCTGCGGGTCCCGTTCGTCGCCCGATGGCCCGGCAGGATCGCGGGACGCACGAAGAGCGAACACCTCACGTACTTTCCGGACATTCTGCCGACCTTCGCCGAGTTGACGGGTGCGACCCTGCCTACCGGGGTGGATGGACTTTCGATTTTGCCCACGTTGCTCGGGCAAAGGACAAAGCAGAAACACCACGATTACCTGTATTGGGAGTTTGGTGGCTGGACCGCCGTGCGCCAGGGAAACTGGCGCGCCGTGAAGCCGGCGAAAGCCGAAGTTTGGGAACTCTATGACCTTGCCGCCGACCCCGGCGAAACTGCGAATCTTGCCACGGCGAAGCCGGCCACGCTGGCGAAACTCATCGCGCTCGCCGCGCAAGCCCACGAGCCCGTACGCGCAGGCACATTCACCGCCACCGAACGTCAGAAGCGAGACCGCCGCGCCAAATACGGGAAACACGACGAGGCGGAGCCGCTGAGCCGAGTTCCTTCGTTATGACAAATTCCATAAGCTGCCTGGGGGCTCTTGGTGCAACACTGCTGCTCGGCGCCGCGCTTTTCGCAGAGCCCGGCCCACTTGGTATCGAAATGGTGGCCATCCCCGCCGGCACGTTCCGCATGGGTTCCGACGCCGGCAACTGGGACGAAATGCCAGTGCGCAACGTCACCATCACGCGCCCGTTCCTCATTTCCAAAACCGAGGTTACGCGGCTGCAGTTCCTACAGTTCCGCAGAGATCATCCCAGTGGCGCGGGCAGAAAGGCAATCTCGGTCAGTTGGAGTGACGCGGTGGCGTTCTGCGAATGGCTATCTGAGAAAGAAGGGAAGCCGTACCGGCTTCCCACGGAGGCGGAATGGGAGTATGCCTGCCGGCTCCAAGGCGCCGACGGCGAGGGGAAATTGGTAGGAATGCTCGACGACGTCGTGGAATGGTGTCTCGATTGGCACGGGGAATATCCGGCGGACGATCAGGTTGACCCGGTCGGTCCGGACAGCGGACTCGTTCGGGTGCTCAGAGGCAACAAGCTGGATGTTTCTGATCGAACGCTAGTGCCCTGGGGCTATGGCCGCCCGGCCTACCGCGCAGGGATGCCGGAGGCATTCGGACTTCCATACTACCGGGCAAATGTGTCATTCCGGATCGTGCAGGCGCCGCCGCCCGAGGGACGTCCGCATCCTGCGGAGCTGAAGCTTTTCAGCCTGGGAGTGAAGCAGAGCACGGCAGCGATCGCCGGGCGTTTCGCGCCCGACGTCCGAAGGCCCTATTTTCGAAAGCGGTATCTATTGCCTTCGCCGCCCGAAACATGGGAAGGGAATCACTATGAACGACCGGATTTCCTGAGGTCGATGCAGGCGCTCGCGCTGCATCCGGGATTCGGCGGCCATCAGCACAGTCCGGCACTCGAGGTTTTGCCGAACGGCGACCTCCTGTTCGTTGCCTATACGTCCTGGACTGAATACAACCCAGAAGTGGGCCTGATCGCGAGCCGCCTGAGGTTGGGGCACGACGAATGGGAGATGCCGAGCTACGGCTTCGATCTGGTCGGAGCAAACGACCACGCGCCGCTACTCTGGACTGAAGACGGGCGCACGCATCTTTTCTGGGGAAACCCCAAACTGCCTCCGCCGGGCCCTCCGTTCCAATGGATCACGACCTTGGACAGCGGCGCGACTTGGGGTCCGGTGCAGTATCCCCGCTTCGTTACGCCCGTCGGGCCCAACTCGATCCAGCCGATCAACTCGGCGATCAGAGACCGCGATGGCATCATCTATATTGCAGGCGATGGATTGAGGGCCGAATCGTCGATCCTGTGGACGAGTGACGATGACATGAGGACGTGGCAGGATCCGATGGGACGCACCAACGGAGGCCACAGCACGTTCGCTCTTCTTTCCGACGGCAAAACCCTCTTCGCCCTGAACGGCCGCAAAACCCATATCGACTATTATATGACCTCCTCCACTTCGCGCGACGGCGCGAAGACATTTGTCACCGGGAAAACACCCTTTGCTTGGGGAGGAAGCAATCAGCGGCCCAGCCTGCTGCGGCTCGCCAGCGGCCGGTTGCTCGCCGCTGCGGATTATCTACACTCGACCGACCGCTCGCCGGATGAGCTCAAGGACAAGAGCGGTTCCTTCCTCGCGGTGTCCGATGACGATGGCAGGACGTGGCGCTTCAAGGATCTGGCCGGCGGACAACTGCACGAGACGAGAAAGTCCCGAGGCTTTGGCACGATCGGATACTCGGTCCTCCGGCAGGGCCAGGACGGCATGATTCACTTGATCACGACCATGAACGAGCCTTGCCTTCATTTCACGTTCAACGAGGCGTGGGTGCTTTCGGGTGAAGAGATGGACTCGTCCGATGCCGCGCTCATGGCCAATTCGACGAACTCTGTCGCGGACGTCTCGGTCCACGAGGAACGCGACGCCAACGGCCGCCTGCGCCTGAGCTGGTCGGCCGGACGGGGCGACGACGGGCGATATGTACTCCACGGACCCGAACGTTGGTGCTATCCGGACGGGACGCCGCAGTACGAGGCGACTTTTGCGCTCGGTAAAAAGACCGGTCGGGAAACACTATATGATTCAGCGGGCCGCAAGGCCTGGACATGGGACCACAATCCAGATGGCCACAGCCGATGGACGCAATTCTGGCCGAACCAGACGACAAAGGCAGAATCAACCTGGAAGCATTTCCACGCTGACGGCCCAGCGAAACGGTGGGATTCCAACGGACGCATTCTGAGCGAGGCGTCATTCTCCGACGGCAAGGAACAGCCCTAGAGTTTTGATGAAAATCTTTTTCGATCTGAACCCGGAACCCGGCAGGCGCCGTCGATCGTGATTACGCAAGGCATTGCTCCGAATCTCTCCCCGCTCGGTTTGATCGGCGTTGGCCTGCTCGGCACCGTGCTCGCCGAACGTCTCCTCACGGGAGGCTTCGCCGTGCTCGGCTACGATATCGACTCCGAGCGCATGCGGGCATTGCGCGGCCTCGGCGGAGAGCCCGCGGCTGATGCCGCAGCCGTCTTTCGGCGTTGCCGGCGCGTGGTTCTTAGCCTGCCGACAGACCGTGAAGTGGACACCCTGCTGCGCGCCTGCGCGCCGGAGGTGCAGCAGGGGCTGACGATCGTCGACACGACCACTGGAGACCCGGAGGCAGCCGGGGCGCTCGCGGCGTCGCTTGCGACTCTGAACGTGCGCTATCTCGACGCCACGGTCTCTGGCAGCAGTGCGCAACTGCGCGACGGTCGCGCCATCCTGATGGTCGGCGGGGATTCCTCCACGTTTGCCGCGTGTGCCGACATCTTCTCTCATCTTGGTAGTGAAAGCTTCCATACAGGCGGCCCCGGCAGCGGCGCCAGGATGAAGCTGGTGACCAATGTCGTGCTCGGTTTGAATCGCGCCGCGCTCGCCGAGGGACTGGCTTTCGCTGCGGGCGTCGGGGTCGACCCACTCCAGGCCCTCGCCGTCATGCGAGCGGGGCCGGCGTATTCCCGCATTATGGACGGAAAGGGAGGGAAAATGCTAGCCGGGGATTTTACTCCTGAAGCAAGACTTTCCCAGCACCTGAAGGACGTCCGTCTGATCCTCCAGCTCGGGACGCAAGCGGGACTTCCGATGCCGTTCAGCACCACTCACGCGGGCGTGTTGCAAACCGCGGAAGCGGCGGGTCTGGGCGCCCTCGATAACAGTGCAATCATCCAAGTGCTGCAAACGCCCCTCACGCACACCGCACACCCATGATTAAACCCTTATCGCGCAAATCTAGAATTCTGGTGCTGGCGGCGGCGTTCGCCAGCCTCCTGTTCGACGGGTTCGAGCTGGGCCTGATGCCCTTGGCATCGCTTTCGGTCACGCGAGATCTGCTTGGCGCTGAATACACCCAGGCGCTCGGCGGCGACTGGTTCGCGCGCTACACGGCAGCCCTCATGCTCGGAGCTGCGCTCGGCGGCATCATCCTCGGCGCCATGGGCGATCGGATCGGCCGGGCACGCGCGATGGGGGTGAGCATCCTTTTCTATTCGGTTTTCGCGGGGCTCGGCGCGTGGGTTCAGACGCAGGAACAGATGCTCGCGTTGCGTTTCGCCGTCGGATTGGGCGTGGGCGGCGTCTGGCCTAACGCCGTCGCGCTGGTGGCCGAATGCTGGCCCGACAAGGCACGGCCTACGGTGGCGGGTTTGATGGGCGCCGCCATCAACGCCGGCATCCTGATGCTGTCGCAAATCGCCCAATTCTGGTCAGTTACGCCGGATGCCTGGCGCTGGCTATTCAAGCTGGCCGCAGTTCCGGCCGCCTTGGCGCTGTTTGTCCTCTTTGCCCTGCCGGAATCCCCGACATGGCTCGCCTCGCGGGGACGAAGCTCCAAGAAAAAGCGCGCGGCTCCGGCGCGCGAGTTGTTCCGGCGTCCGCTGATCAAGACCACGCTGACCGGCATCATGCTCGGCTCGATCCCGCTGATAGGCGCCTGGGCGGCCAGCAAGTGGATGATTCCCTGGGCGGACAAGGTCGGCGGCGCCGCGCAGGTGGACTACAAGGCGATGACGCAGGGCTGGTGGGCGTTCGGCGCCGTCCTCGGTAGCGTCGCGGGCGCGCAAATCGCCAGCCTCCTCGGGCGTCGACGGTCCTATTTCCTGATCAGCCTCGGATCGCTGGCGCTGACAGTCGCGATGTTCCAGCTCACCGAGCCTCTGCGACCCACGTTCATTCCGATCGTATTCGCGCAGGGTTTCGTGGCGACCCTCTTCTTCGGCTGGCTGCCGCTTTACCTCCCGGAGCTTTTTCCGACGCATGTTCGGGCCACCGGAAGCGGAATCTCCTATAATGTGGGTCGATTTGCGACCGCGGGCGGCGTCCTTGCCGCCGGCATTCTGTTCAATGCATTTGGCGGCAGCTATTCGGCGGCGGGCACGGTCGCGGCGTTCATCTACGGTCTCGGCATGCTCGCGATTTGGTGGGCGCCGGACACCGCCCGCAGAACACTCACCGAATGATTGCGGCGGCGGCTTCGTTTCCATGAACCACCTAATCCCTTTGCGTCTCGCATATGTCTCCCTGCTCGCAGCGGGCAGCGTTTGTCACGGTCGGCCCGTTGCCGCGCCCGTGCTTCCGACCGTGCCGCCGGAGTTCAAGGTCGAGCTGTTCGCCCGCGAACCGCTTGTGCGCAATCCATGCGCGATGGCTTTTGATGCGCGCGGCCGGCTTTTCGTCGGCCAAGGCCCGCAATATCGCAGTCCGACGCCCTATACACCCGGCGACAGCATCGTCATTTTGATCGACTCGGATGGCGACGGCATAGCCGACTCGGCCAAGACATTCGCTGATGGATTGAACTGCATCCAAGGGCTTGCCTGGCACGGTCGCGACCTCTGGGTCGGAAACTCGCCCGACCTCACGATTGTGCGCGATCTCGACGGTGATGACGTGGCCGACGTATATATCAAAGTCTACACCGACTTGGGCAATCTCGAGCACGCCAACCACGGCCACACCTGGGCGCCAGATGGGAAACTCTATTTTTCCCAGGGCAACTCCAAAGGGCTGACGCAGCCGGGCCGGGTCGCTCCGAAGCCATTCCGGGATCTCTGGGATGTAAAGGCGCCTGCCGGCACGCCGGACTTCCCACCGCCGCAGGTATTCTCGCGCGCTGACTACAAGGCGACGTATCAGGATCCCAGCGACGATTGGGGCCGCGAGGGCGGCGTCCTGCGTTGCGACGGCATGGGCACCAACCTGGAAATCGTTTCCCGCGGGATGCGCAATCCGTGGGACATCGCTTTCGACAGCGGCTTCAATTGGCTTGGAACCGACAACGACCAGAGTGATGGAGACCGACTTTTCATGCCGTTTTTTGGCGCGCATTTCGGTTGGAGCCACGGGTGGAGCAATCACTGGACGGGCGAGGATCATCTCCCAACCGTGCCGGTGAGTGGGCCGGTTTTCGACGGCTCAGGCACGGGAATTGCCTTCTACGACTGGGAACAGATGCCTGCGACGCATCGCGGCGTCTGGTTCTTCAACGACTGGCTGCGCAAAACGACATTCATGTTCCGGCCGGTTTGGGACGGGGCGCTCGTCCAGCCCAAGGGGGGCCGCTGGGAGCCGTTCATCCGTGGTCGCGGGGCCTTGTACAAGCCGACGGACATTGTCGTAGGGCCGGAGGGAACGCTCTATGTATCGGGGTGGGGCGAGGAACTCGGGGCGGTTTGGAGGAACGGAGAGCAGGCCAACGAGGGTCGCATCTTCCGGATTTCGTGGCCGGAGGCCTCGGCGGGGAATTGGAACACGCCGAAACGCGGGAGGCCGATTTCGCAGTGGACGTTCGCCGAGCTGGCGGAAGACCTCGGGGCGCCGCTGCCCGTCTGGTCCATCGACGCGCAGGACGAATTGGTCCGGCGGGGCGCACGGGAAAAGGCTGCGCTGATGGCCTTGCTCGCCGACACGAGCTTGCCTGAGGCACGGCAGACATGGGCGATTTGGGCGCTCGGCCGCATGGCACCGAACGATTCCGACATCGACGAGTGGCTGGCCAACACTGGACGGAAGCTTTCCCATAACGCGCGCATCCAGTCGATCCGGATCGCCGCCCATCGGATCCGCGAGCATCGAACGGCGGACCGGCTTCCGGAGTTTGTCGTTGCCGCACTGGAGGATTCCGATCCGAGGGTGCGCTTCGCTGCTGTTCAGGCAATCGCGCAGGCACGCCAGCAGCCGCTGATGGCTGAACTTTGTGAACTCGCCGCACGCGAGACCGATCGCGTGACGTTCTATGCTGCTTGGCAGGCTCTGCGCGAGATCGCCACTCCGGATGCGCTCCGTGCCTTGCTGCGAGATTCGCGGGGCGGCGTGCGCCGGGCTGTGTTGCTCGCGCTATTGGAGAGCCGCGAACTGCCGTCCTTCGCCGTCCAGGGGTTTGTCCAAGATCCCGACCCGGCCACCGCTGAGATTGCCGCGACGTGGCTCGCCAAATCGAATGGAAATCCATTGATCGACATGCATCCGAAGCCGGGGGATTTTATCGATTCCGTTACCGTGGGGTTCACTCCCGGAGTCAAGCCTGCCACAGTTCACTTCACGCTCGATGGCTCCGAGCCGACGCAGTCGTCTCCTACCGGCCAGACGGGAAGAATCGACAGGACGACCTCATTGAAGGCGGCGCTTTTCATCAACGGGCAGAAGGTCGGGAACACGCTTGTCGCGACCTACCGCAAACGCGAATCGAATCTCAAGCTACCCGAACTCGGCACGGTTGAGCAGGCAACCGAAGCTTCCCAAGTGTTGCCGCTGTTGGAATCGGCAGACCTGACACGCGGCCGCGATTTATTCAACGCCGCTGGCTGTGCCGCCTGCCACCGCGCCGGTGACGAAGGGCGCTCGATTGGCCCCGATCTCAGCGCCATCGGCGAACGTGACGATGCCGGCGCGGTCATCCGCTCGATTCTCGATCCCAACCAGATCATTGTCGAGGGGTACTCCTTGCTGACGGTTTCTACGCAGGACGGCAGCGAGTTCGCTGGAATTTTCGAAGCCGAGACCGATCACACACTCAGCCTGACCCAGTTCGATGGCGAGTTGGTCGCGATCGATAGACACAGGATCACCAACCGGCAGAGTGTCCATCACTCGGCCATGCCGTCCTATGCTCGGGTCCTCGATCCGGACCAGCTTGCGGATCTCGTCGGCTGGCTATTGAGCCTGGGCGCCATTCCCGCGACGGCGACGTCCGCTGACGGCTCGGAAACGCAGGCTTCGGACGCAGACGGTCTCGCCAAGACAGGCTTTGGCTGGACGCTCGAAGCGGAACGGCTGTCCATCACTTACGCGGGCGCACCGGTGGCGGACTACGTTTTCTCCCATCCGGAGATTCTTCGCCCGCATTTTCAGAATTTGCGCGCGCCCAGCGGGGCGCAGGTCACGCGCAACCATCCGCCCCTCGTCGACGAACCTGCGGACCATGCAACCATGCACCCCGGCGTGTGGCTGGCGTTCGGCGACATCAATGGCCAGGACTTCTGGCGGAACAAGGGGCGCATTGAGCACATGGGGTTCATTGAGCAGCCATCCGCCAAGGGCAATGCGCTCACCTTCGCCACCGCCAACCGGTTGCTCGCTTCCGACGCGACGACGCTCGGCACGCAGACTTCATGGTTCGAAATTGAGCGGGTCGGTGAGAATGCCTTCCGCCTGATCTGGTCCGCCGAACTCCACGGCGAGGGCCGGGAGCTGGTGTTCGGGGAGCAGGAGGAAATGGGGTTCGGCGTGCGTCTGGCGACGACGCTGACCGAGAAGAATGGCGGGCTCGTCGTGAACAGCGATGGGCTTGAAGGCGCCAGGACGGCCTGGGGCAAGCCGGCCGCCTGGGCTTCCTATTCGCGCGAAATCGATGGTCGCATCAGGGGCGCGGCAATCTTCGCTGCGGAATCGAATCCCAATCCGACGTGGTGGCATACCCGCGATTACGGCCTGATGGTCGCGAACGGATTCGGTAAACGAGTCCTGCCGGACGGAACGGACGGCAAGCTTGTCGTGAAGCCTGGCGAAGCGCTTCGCCTTCGGTACGCCGTGCTTTTGTTCGACACGCCCGCCGCCGCGCCGGTCGATTTTCTGTCGGCGAATCGCAAGTTTCAGAAGACCGGTTCGCTCCGCCAATGATGAAGAATCTCGGAGGGCATTCGTCGGGCAGTTTTGACAAGAGATTCGGCGGAATCTGCATGGTGGGTTTTCAAGCGATCGTCTAGCATCCACCACGCGGTCCCACTGATTCCTTTCCCCGGAATCCGCTCCAATGTCCAGACGATGAATGTCCCGCAAGTCCGGCTTGCCGTCGTCGTTTCCCACGCCTGCAAAAGTTGAATCGCCCCAACACTTGAATCCCCATGAACACAAACCCTGCGAAAACCCACTTCAACCATCCGACCGGCCTTTTCCGCTCGCTCCGATGGCTGATTGCACTGTCCAGCCTGTTGAGCGCGTCGGCCCTGCATGCCGGTGATATCCTCGGCCAAGTCAGCGATGCCAACGGCTTGTTTCTTCCCGGCGCGAAGATACAACTTGTCGAAATCGAGCGCTCCGCGGTTGCGGATCGCGAAGGCCGCTTCCGGATCAACAATGTGCCGCCGGGAACCTATACCGTCTCCGCGCAATCCGTCGGCTACGGCGACGCGTCGCAAAGCATAACTGTTCCTTCCAGCGGCGCGGTTAGCGCTTCGCTCGTCCTCGACAGCGACGTCGTTTCGCTGGAGCAGTTCGTGGTGGAAGGCTATCGCGAAGGACGCTCCCGCGCCATCCAGCAGAAGAAGACGACGGACAATATACTCGATATCATATCGGCCGACTCGATCGGCAACCTGCCGGACCGCAATGTCGCGGAAGCGGTGGCCCGCATCGTTGGAGTGAGCATCACTGGCTTGGATCAAGGGGAGGGCCGCTATGTCAGCATTCGCGGGATCGATCCGAATCTGAACCAGATCACGGTGGACGGCGCGGTGATGGCCGCGCCCGGGGGTTCAAGACTCGGCCGCGCGACGCCCCTCGACACCCTGGGCGCGGGCGATATCTCACAGATCGAAGTGATCAAGACGATCACCCCGGATCTCGATGCCAATTCGCTCGGCGGCACGATCAATATCCGCACCGCGAGCGCGTTCGACCGCGCGGGGCGGTTCGTCAGCGGCGGAGTGGCGATGAATTACAACGAGTCCACCGACAAGAGCAATCCGGAGGCGAGGATCAACTACTCCGACACGTTCGGCCCCGACAACAAGTGGGGCATCGCGGCCAGCGCCAGTTACGAGAAGCGTGACTATTCGAACGATCAGATCACGGCCGGATGGAATTTGCGCACGATCGACGGGCAGAGTGTTTACCTCCCCAACATCCATGAATGGAAGCCGAATGAAGGAAACATCACCCGGATGGGCGGCAACCTGAATCTGGAATTCCGTCCCGACCAGGAGACCCAGCTCTATCTGCGCACGAATTGGTCCACGACCGATCGATTTGAGCACAATATGGAAATC
>CAZFCY010000022.1:25140-37159 GCA_964517665.1 uncultured Opitutaceae bacterium
CAGAACGTCGCGCTCACCTCGCCTACGACGGGCACGTTCTCCGGCAACGGGACACGGTCGCAACTCCGGGACGCTCGGAGCCAGCGCGATCAGGAGCTGCTGACGATCATCGGAGGACTGAGGAAGGAGTTTGGCGCCTTCACCTTCGAGCCTGTCGTCACTTATTCCGCAGCCAAGGAGGAACGCGTGTACGACCGGGTCCTGGAGTACAGAAACATTGTCGGGACGGCGGCGGATCCCAACCGTGGAACCGGCCCCGTCCAGTTCGACATCAGCGCCTTCGACTTTGTGCGGTGGGACGTGGACCACACGATCGACAGGCCCGACAAGTACGACTTCTTTACGTCGCGTGACGATGGGGGACTTGTCGATGAGGAAACAATGACCGCCAAGGCCGACCTGCGCTGGGATTCGGACAACATCCTGGGTCACCCGGGATATTTGAAGACCGGCGTGAAGTATCTGCGGCGGGACCGGCTGTCCGATCTCGTATCGCGCCGGCTTGTGCCTGCGCCGGGGATGTCGTTCAGCATGGCCCAGGTAGGGACTCTCCCGTCAAAGCTTGTTTACGATCGTTATGATCCCGGCTTTCTCATCGATCACTTCGGCACTTGGGATTTCATCGATCAGAACCCGTCGTTGACTGTATTCAATGTGGAGGATTCGGCTTCAAATTCAATCGAGGACGACTACGACATCGACGAGTCCATTTATGCCGCGTATTTGATGGGCAGTGCCACGATTGATCGTCTGACGCTGCTGGCCGGCGTGCGCTGGGAGAAGACGAAAGCAACGATCCGCGCGGTGGAGGCGAGGTTCGAGGACGACGATTTTCTCGGTCATTTTCCCACTTCCGGAACATCGACCCATGACAAGCTCTTTCCGAATGCGCAGGCCGTGTTCCGAATCTCGGATCGCCTGGTCGCTCGCGCCGCGATAACCCAGACGATTGGACGGCCCGCGTACGAGGACTCCCGGCCTCTCGCCCAGTTTGAATATGAAGCGCTCGGGGGCGCGGCGGTAGATCCGGCGTTTCCCTTCGCGGGCGCACTCGAGGTCGGCAATCCCCAACTGAAACCCTACGAGTCCACTTCTTATGATGTCTCCATCGAGTACTACACGGGTGGAGGCGCCGTCCTGTCCGCCGCCGGCTTCCACAAGGCGATTGACAACCCCATCTACGGATATTCCGAATTGTTGGAAAACGTTGTTCACAACGGGATCGCGCTGGAAACCCTCAACGTCGGAAGCGTGCGCAATGCCGAGAGCGCCGAGCTGACGGGGCTGGAGCTTTCCATTTATCAGCCTTTCACGTTCCTGCCACCACCGTTCGATGGGTTCGGACTGGAAGCGAATGCGACTTTCATCAGTTCCGAGGTGACGGTGCCCCGGCGGAGAAACGACGACCTGCCGTTTTTCCGGCAGCCGGGCACAATCTACAACGCCACCCTGTTCTATGAAAAAAGCGGTTTCTCCGGCCGACTCGCCTGGAGCTATTCGGACGAGGCGCTCGAGTCGATAGGCGGCGATATCCTCGGCGACAATTACGTCCGGGCGCGCAGCCAGGTTGACGTGCGACTCCGATACCGTATTTCGGAGCATTATGCGATTACTGCTTCGGTGCGCAACCTTACCCGGGAGCCCGAGCAACGCTCGAAGGGTGTTTTTTCCCTGCTTCACAACAGCCGTCTGCTCGGCCGGGACTTCAAGATTGGCTTGGACTTCAATTTCTAAGCCGCGCGGTTCAACGCTCCCCGAATCACCATTGAGTGCTCGATCCACCACCTTTCCGTTTTTCA
Source organism: uncultured Opitutaceae bacterium (assembly GCA_964517665.1). GTDB lineage: Bacteria > Verrucomicrobiota > Verrucomicrobiia > Opitutales > Opitutaceae > Congregicoccus. Next base: position 26,940 of record CAZFCY010000022.1, read on the forward strand.
TCGTTCCGTTGGCGATCGCGATCGGCTTGAGTTCTACGCCCACTGCCGGAGTGACAATGGCCGCCGAAGGCGGGTCGATCGGCGAAGTCATTACCTATAGAGGCGGGGAAACCACTGATCCCGAGCACTATCACGGTGGACTGCGTCATGCGGTGGGCGTGCACCGCTATCAAGCTTTGCGCGCCAATCGCAGCAGGCCTCCGGAGAGCGTTGGCCGCGTTGGGTGGACGTATAATCACGCGCCGATGCTCGCCTACTGGCAGGGGCGGTTCTGGCTGAACTACGTCTCCAATCTGGTGGAGGAGCACAGTGCGCCGGGCCGGACCGGCTTTCAGTCTTCGGCCGACGGACGGCAATGGCTGCAACCCGGCGTCGCATTTCCAGTTGTCGAGTTGCCGCCGATAGTTCCTTCGCCGCGTTTCAACGATGGAAAGGTGCTGCCACCCCTGCGCCGCGGAACCAAGTCGGTGATGCATCAGCGCATGGGCTTTTACACGGCCCCGAACGGTCGGCTGCTCACATCGGGATTCTACAGCTATTGTCTTGATGTGCGGTCGTCTCCCAATCGCGGCCATGGCCTTGGTCGTGTTGTTCGGGACGTCCACTCCGACGGCTCCCTCGGGCCGATCTACTTCGTGCGTTACAACCGGCAAGCGGGCTGGGATGAAACCAACACGCCGTTTCCGTTTTTCGAGAAAAGTCCCGATGCAAATTTCGTCACCGCCTGCCGCGCGCTGTTGGCGGACAAGATCGCGACCCTCCAATGGTGGGAGGAAGACCGCGCCACCGACGGCTTTTTCACCCTGAATATGCCCACGGAGGAGGAAACAGCTGCGAACGTGTTCGGGCCGATTAGCGAGGAGAACCCCTTCTACATCCAGCCGAAGGCGTTGAGCTGGTACACAAGGGCCGACGGCGCGATTGTTGGATTGTGGAAGAATGGACTGGCAACGGTCAGCCGGGACGGCGGCAAATCTTGGGAACGAGGCCGGCATTACCTGCCCGGAAGCGGAGCGAAGGTTTGGGGCCAGCGTACGGACGACGACCGCTACGCGCTGGTTTATTGTCACAGCGCAACGGACCGGAACCGATACCCGCTGGTCGTCCTTACCTCCGACGATGGCCGCGTTTTCGACGAAATGCTGGCCATCCACCCTGAGGTGCCTCCGATGCGATATCGGGGCGTGAACAAAAGCGTCGGGCCGCAATACATCCGCGGTATCACGCCCGGTAATGGCGATCCCCCTGGAAACGCAATGTGGTTGACGTATAGCGTAAACAAGGAAGACCTGTGGGTAACGAGTGTCCGTGTGCCGGTAAGCGGGACGGTTGGCGAGCACATTTCCGATGATTTCGACAGCCTTCAGAGCGAATCTGAACTCGAGCTATGGAACCTCTATATTCCGCAATGGGCGCCGGTTTCCATCGTGCGCGATCCGTGGGATCCATCTGGCCGTTGCCTGAAATTGCACGACGAGGATCCCTACGACTATGCGAAAGCTGAACGCGCCTTTCCGGCTTCCAAGCGTCTGCGCGTTTCGTTCTCCGTCCTGCAGGCGCAGCCCGGTCTCAACGGACTCGAGGTGGAGGCCCAAACCGGTAGAAACGGACGGGCTTTGCGGCTATGGTGGTTTCCGGGGGAAGTGGGGTTCGATATCGGCTCTGTCGAGACGGTGCGCGCGTCAATCGAAATGGGACGGTGGCACAATATCGTCCTGGAGATCGACTGCCCGCGAGGCGCCTACGACATTTCCATCGACGGCAATTGGATTCACCGCGGCCTCAAATTGCAGGAATCGCCGGAATCAATCGAGCGCCTGGTCTTCCGGACTGGCCCGTGGCGCATGGATGTGCGTCATTCCATCATTCACGGCGAGCCCGGGGCGGCGGGCGTGGCCGATGGCGATCTTCCCGGCGCCGACACCAAAGTAGACGCCGGCGTCTATCTGATAGACAACGTCGTCACTCGCTCCCTTTAGCAGGGCCTCGATCATCCCTTTCACCCGATCCAAGAATGGAACCATCATTGTCGCAAGATCTCCGCGCTTGGGTGCGGCACGTGCTTTGGATCTCCTTGGCGCTGACGGGAGGTGTGCTCTCGGCGATTCCGGCTGAGCAAGCGCCGGCCCGCCCGCCCAATATCGTCTTTATCATGGCCGATGACCTCGGCTACGCCGATCTCGGCTGCTATGGCCAAGCCAGAATCCGCACGCCCCGCGTTGATCAGCTGGCTGCGGAAGGCACTCGCTTCACTCACGTTTACGCTGGCGCCTCGGTTTGCGCGCCGTCCCGCTGCGTATTGCTCACTGGCATGCACACGGGGCACGCGAAGATTCGAGCCAATAGCCCTGCCGTCGGGGGGGAGCCGGGAGAATCGGGATCGTTCGGCAGCGGCGGGCGACGTCTTTCGCTTACTGACGCGGATCAAACCTTCGCGGAAATCCTGCAAGGCAGCGGCTATACGACCGGCGCCATCGGCAAATGGGGCCTGGGCGAAACCGGCACCGCGGGTATTCCCAATCGCCGCGGCTTCGACGAATGGTTCGGCTATCTCAATCAGAACCATGCCCCATATTACTATACAGACTATCTCTGGCGCAACGGACACAAGCACCTCATCCCGGAAAACATCGACGGCAAGCGGATGATCTACGCTCACGACCTTTTTGCAGACGAAGCGGTTGATTTTCTTCGAAGACACCGGCATGAGCGCTTTTTTCTCTACCTGCCGTTCACCCTGCCTCACCGGCGCTTCGAGGCCCCATCGATCGAAGCCTACGCCAACGAGGACTGGCCGGAGGAGGCCAAGCTCTTCGCCGCAATGGTGACGCGGCTCGATCACGACGTCGGTCGCGTGCTCGACGAGCTCGATCGCCTCGGGCTGGCAGACAACACACTGGTGTTTTTCACTTCCGACAACGGCTCTGAGAAGAAAAAGACCTTCCCCGACCTGTTCGATTCAGGGGGCGGCTTCCGTGGAGAAAAGGGGACGCTGTACGAAGGAGGGCTGCGTGTGCCCATGATCGCCCGCTGGCCCGGCCGTGTCCCGGTCGGAGCGGTCAGCAGGGCCGTATGGTGGTTTCCGGATGTTTTTCCCACGCTCGTCGCTCTCGGCCGGGGCCAGCTTCCCAAGCAGGTCCTCGATGGAATGGACATTTCTCCGACACTGGCCGGGAAGGTGCAGCCCGAACTCGACGTGCGGACCCTGTACTGGGAGGATTACGACAACGAATTCAGCCAGGCCGCCCTCCGCGGGCACTGGAAAGCCCTGCGCAGCGGCGACCTAGGGTCGCCCTTGGAACTCTATGATCTGAAAGCGGACCCCGGCGAAAAGCACGACGTCGCCGCCAGTCATCCGAAACTCGTCGCGCAGTTTGAACGCTTCCTGACTAGGTCACGGACCGCTTCCCCGCACTGGCCGGATCCGAAATGAGTCCAGTTTTCATGAGACTTTCCTGGCGTCCAGAGGTCCTCGCACGATGCTTCCTGCGGCATCGATTGATCTGTGCCTGTTTCCTGATTTCGTTCCTCGCGCCCTGCTCTGCGGGGACGGCTGCGCCGGGGCGGTTGAATATGCTCCTCATCGTCGCGGACGACCTGAATGCATCGCTGGGTTGCTACGGAAATCCGGTGGTGCGCACGCCCAATATCGACCGGCTGGCCGCCCGAGGGGTGCGCTTTGATCGGGCGTATGTGCAGTCGCCGCTGTGCAATCCCTCGCGCGTTTCTATCCTAAGCGGATTGCGGCCTGACACCACGGGCGTTTTTGATCTCAAAACCCCGCCGCGCACCCATTTGAAGGACCACGTCTTCCTGCCACAGTATTTCCGGCACGCGGGTTACTACACGGCGATGATAGGGAAAATATATCATACGGGAGATCGATTCGAAGATCCGGCATCCTGGGATCTGGAGATTCGGGAATTCGGGAAAAAACCGCTCCCGGAAGACTCTTACGCCATGTTCGACGCAGCCGGGCAGCCGTGGAAGACCGACCACAGCTGGAGTTGGAACAGACTAAAGACGGTGGACGCGGAAACGCCGGACGGCCAGGTTGCGCGCCGCGCGATCGATCTGCTCGAGAAGGGGCGTCCGGCCGGAAAGCCGTTCTTTCTGGCGGTGGGTTTCCGTCGTCCTCATTCACCCTACGCGGCGCCCGCGGGCTATTTCGACCAATATCCGACGGCGGAGATGCGTCTGCCGGTTGAGCCGCCCGGCCATGTGAGCTCGATTCCGCGTGCCGCGTTGACCTATGACCCGGCGTTACCAGTTCCACCGGAGAGGGCGCGCGAGGTGATCGCGGCCTACAATGCGTGCGTCACTTTCGTGGATGCCCAGGTTGGATTGATCATGGAGTCGCTGGATCGAAATCGGCTCTGGGACAACACGATTGTCGTTTTCATGGGCGACCACGGTTACCATCTCGGAGAACACGGCATGTGGCACAAGCGGTCGCTCTTCGAGGAATCGGCTCGGGCGCCTCTAATCGTCGCAGGCCCTGGGATTGAATCGAACGCAGTGGCGCCCAGTCCGGTCGAGTTTTTGAATCTCTATCCGACCCTGTTGGAAATGGCCGGTATGGATCCTCCCAGTAAACTCCAGGGAATCAGCATGGCGCCCCTGCTGAAGAATCCGCAGACGGCGTGGGACCATCCAGCATTCACGCAGATCGACCGCGAAGAAGAAGGGTTTAGGGGACGCTCCGTGCGCACGGAACGCTGGCGCTATACGGAATGGGACCAGGGTCGGAAAGGACGACAGCTTTACGATCATAACGCTGATCCTGGCGAGTTTGTGAATCTCGCGGATGATCCTCGTCATACGGCCACGGTGGCGCACCTCAGTGGCCTTCTTCGATCGTCGGTCAATTCAACCTTCGAATGATTTGATAAGCTCGAACTCGAATATCGCACGATGGGATCTCCAAGAAAAACTCTTTTCGTTTTCGCCGCCCTGGCTTCGTTCGCCGCGGCAGCCGCGAATCCGACTTCGATCGAGCTGGTCGAAATTCCCGCCGGCTCCTTCCTGATGGGCTCGACGATCGGGCACTGGAATGAGCAGCCGGTGCGAAAGGTGACGATCCGCCAGCCGTTCTTGATATCAAAACACGAGGTGACGCGGCTTCAGTTCACGGAGTTTCGAAAGGACCATCCGAGCAGCGCCACCCAGAAGGCCATCGGTGTCAGCTGGCATGAAGCGATGGCGTTCTGCGAATGGCTGAGCGCGAGGGAGGGCAAGCCCTACCGGCTGCCCACCGAGGCGGAATGGGAATACGCGTGCCGCTTGGAAGGGATTTCCGGCGAGGGCAAGCTGGTCGGGATGCTGGATGACGTCGTCGAATGGTGCCTCGACTGGTACGGCGACTATCCCGGCGAGGACGAGGTCGACCCGGCGGGCCCAGCTGAAGGTCTGGTTCGTGTCCTGCGGGGGGACAAACTTGATGTCGACGACCGTGTCATTGCTCCGTGGGGTTACAATCGCCCGGCCTATCGGGCGGGCCTGCCGCCTTCGTTCGGACGCCCGTTCGCTTTCCTGAACACGAGCTTTCGAGTAGTCCAGGCTCCGCCGGTCGCAACGCGGCCGCGCCAAATTACGCCCGAACTATTCCGGCTGGGCGTGAAGCAGAGCACGGCCGCGCCGGCATCGCGGAACCGTCCCGATCCATCGAAGCCTTACTTTCGGAAGCGGTATATGGTCGCGACGCCGCCCGAGACTTGGGAGGGGAATCATTACGAGCGGCCGCAACACGTGAAGAGCATGGAGGCGCTCGCCCTGCATCCCGGCCTGGCAGGACACCAGCACAGTGCCGCGCTCGAAGTCCTGCCGAATGGGGATCTTCTGATGGTCGCATACACGTCTTGGACGGAGTATAATCCCGAGGTTGCGCTGATGGCCGTCCGGTTGAGGTACGGGCATGATACCTGGGAAATGCCGAGTTTCGGCTTCGATATTCCGAGCGCAAACGATCATGCGCCGCTGCTCTGGAGCGACGGCGAGGCGACCCACCTTTTCTGGGGCTCGCCGAAACTGCCCGAGCATATTCCCTTCCAGTGGACCACGACCCGCGACAGCGGGTCGACTTGGGAGCAGGTGCGCCTGCCCCGATTGACCGGCCCGATCGGACTCAGCAACCCTCAGCCGATCAACACGGCCTTTCGGGACCGCATGGGAACAATCTACATCGCCAGCGACGGCGTAGGCGACCATTCGCTGCTCTGGGCCAGCGACGACAATATGGAAACGTGGCGCGACCCCGGCGGGCGCACGAACGGCGGGCATAGCACGTTCGCCCTGCTTTCCGACGGGCTTTCCATCTTGGCGATGAACGGCCGCAAGACGCACATCGACTATTACATGACCTCCTCGACGTCCCGTGATCGGGCCGCGTCGTTCACGACCGGGAAAACCCCGTTCGCTTGGGGAGGCAGCAACCAGCGGGCAAGCCTCTTGCGGCTGCGAAGCGGACGACTCCTGTTCGCCACCGACGTGAATCACTCCGTCGACCGCTCCCCGGCGGAGTTTGATGGCATGCAGGGTTCAGTGCTCGCCGTTTCCGACGACGACGGAAAGACGTGGCGGAAGAAGAAACTCGCGGGCGGGCAGCTTCACGAAACCAGAAAGGTGCGTGGCTTTGGCACGATAGGCTATTCTGTGCTGAGGCAGGGTCCCGACGATATGATTCACCTGATAACGACCATGACGGAACCCTGCCTGCATTTCACCTTCAACGAAGCCTGGCTGGACGCGCCGGAAGGCGCCGATGAGGGCGATGCGACGCTGATGCGAAACAGCGCCACCTTGATTGCGTCCGTTTCGGACTACCAGGAACGCTATCCCAACGGAAGGCCTCGGGTCACTTGGCGGGCCGGAACCGCCGACGACGGCCGGTATTTGATCCACGGTCCCGAAAAGTGGTACCATCCCGATGGATCCCTGCAATACGAGGCGAACTTTGCGCTCGGACGAAAGATCGGGAGTGAGATTTTGTACGATGCCGCCGGTCGGAGGATCTGGAGCTGGCAGCATCAGGACGACGGGACGAGCACATGGACTCAATACTGGCCCAACGGAAGACGTAAGGCCGAATCCGGATGGAAGAATCTCCATGCCGAGGGTATTGCCAGGAGATGGGATCCCGCCGGTGGTTTGATCAGTGAAAAGAAATTCATCCAGGGCCGGACAGACTAGGATGAGAACGATCACACTAGTATCCCTCCTTCTTGTTCCCGCCTTGTCCGCCGCCGAACCGGGCGGGCCCGAAGAGCCGGTTCGGATAAATGCTCCGGCAATCGATCTTTCCGTGCATGACGGTCGTTTGCGACCGGCGATCGGCGTGGAAAACATTCAGGTGTTCCGGGCCAACCGCACACGGCCCGAAACGGCCGAGAATACCGGCTGGACGTACAACCACGCGCCGATGCTCGCGCATTGGAATGGACGCTTTTATTTCCAGTACCTCAGCAATCCATTCAGCGAGCACGCCCCGCCGGGGCATACGCTCGTGGCTACGTCGCACGACGGTCGAGCTTGGGACATGCCAGAGGTCGTGTTTCCAATGTACTGGCTGCGTGCCGGCCCCAGGCGCACTCCCCATATGTTGATGATGCATCAGCGGATGGGCTTTTATGTGGCGCCTAACGGTCGGCTGCTGGTTCTCGCAAATTATGGTGGACAGGAGCCCGGCCTCGGCATCGGCCGGGCAGTACGAAACGTGAACCGGGACGGCTCCTACGGACCGATCCATTTCATCCGCTACAACCCCGGCGTTACTGAAGAGATGGGCCGATACCCCTTCTACACCCGCTCGCCCGATCTCGAATTTGTCGCGGCCTGCGACGCATTGCTGGCCGACAAGCTCAAGACAGCGCAGTGGCGGGAGGAGGATCGCAGCGAAGATGGTTTTTTCACGGTGCCGGGGGAAATAAGAAAAGCCCCGTCCATTTATCACCGCAAGGACGGGACGGCGGTCGCCCTGTTCAAGGATACCTGGACCGCCCTTTCCAGCGACGAGGGCAAAACGTGGAGCATGCCCGTCAGCGTGTCGACCATCGTTATCGACGGCGCCAAGTGTTGGGGCCAGCGCACCGAAGACGGGAGGTATGCGCTCGTCTACAACCCGGCCGATTTCGGGTCGCACCGCTGGCCGCTGGCCATCGTGACCGGCGACGATGGAATCGTCTTTTCAAACATGTTGCTGATTAACGGCGAGGTTCCGCCGCGCCGCTACTACGGCGGCTCCAAGGATTTTGGCATGCAGTACGTGCGGGGCATCTCGGAGGGTAATGGAGACCCGCCCGGCAGCGACCTGTGGCTTGCCTACAGTAGCAATAAGGAGGACATGTGGATCAGCCGGGTTCCTGTTCCCGTCCGCGACCGGGTGGAGAAACCGGTCTCAGATATGTTCGACGAGCTGGAAGTTGGCGGAAGGATCCCTGATTGGAATATCTACCGCCCGCGTTGGGCGCAGGTCGGTATCACGGCATTCCCGAACAAGCGGAACAAAAGCCTGCAACTCGAAGACCGCGATCCCTACGACTACGCCAAGGCGGTGCGGGTGTTCCCGGAAGGCGAATTGGTGCGGATTACCTGCCGAATCCTCGCTCGCCAAGCGGACGCGGGTCGGCTGGAGATCGATGTCTTGGACGGCGCCGGCCATCGCGCGGCGCAGCTTCGGTTCGATGACCAAGGCAGGCTGAGCGTTCGGAACGGCGAGACTCCGCTTGGCGAGGCTCCCTACCGCGCTGACACCTGGCACCAGCTTGAAATCAGCATGGACGCCACCCGGGGAAGATACGATCTGGTTCTGGACGGCCGTGCCGTCGTCCGGGACGCCGAGTTCGCGGAACCGGCCGCCAGCCTGGAAAGGATCGAATTCCGGACGGGTGCCTACCGCATCCAGCCGACGCGCGAACTCGACCGCTATGCCGGCGAGGATCTGCCCAACCCGGGCGATCCGGTGCAGGCCGCAGTCTTTTATCTTGACGATGTGGTGATTCGCTAAGCGACCCAGGCAGCGGCTCTCGCTCTCTCTATCGAAGCAACGCCGGTGATAGCATGACCGTATTCCGCCCGGAACATTATAACATGGGTCTCTTGCCGCCGTATTGCTTGTATAATTCCTTAGCGATGAAAGTGGCGATGAGGGTCGATATGCAGAACGAGAAGAAAGAGATGCTGGAAAAGCTGAGATGCCCGCGCGCAACACCGATGCGATTGGCCGAGCGTGCCCGCATCGATCATCGCAACGGGGGGACGGATTCTTAATCAACTCAATGATCCGCTCCCTAAATGGGTAGACATAAGTAAGAGTTGCTTCAGCCCTATCCGATGCTCGATCGCGACTGAAGCCGCGCTGCCTCGAGATCCGAGAAAAATTTGATGCATCATTCCTTCCGCCCGAAAGGCGTATTTTCCGCTCAATGGATACCGACCGACGCGCTCGGCCGGGTCGATCGCGAGGGTCTCGCGTCGCATCTCGCGTTCGAGAAGCGCGCCGGTGTCGGCGGCGTCCTCGCGCTCGGCAGCACGGGCGAGTTTCTCCACTTCACCACGGGCGAGCGGAAGCAGACCCTCGCCGCGGTGGTCGAATCGGCCGGGCCGCTTCCGGTCATGGCCAACATCACCGACCTGCGCCCGCGCGCCGCGATCGAACTCGGCCGCCACGCGAAGTCGCTCGGCGCCGCGGCTGTGGCGCTGATGCCGCCTTATTTCTATCCTGTTTCACAGGCCGACATGCTTGCGTATTTCCTGCGCGTCGCCGACGAAGTGGGGCTGCCCGTCATGCTCTACAATTTCCCCGAACTCACCGGCAAGCGCATCGACCTGCCGACCGTCGCCGCGTTTGCCGCGCGCGCGCCGATGTGCGCGATCAAGCAGAGTGGGGCGGAGTTCGAATATCACAGGGATCTCGTCGCGCTCGGCCGCGAGAAGGGTTTCGCCGTCATGTCGGGAGCGGACACGCGCCTGACGGAGGTGTTCGAGCTTGGGGTGGACGGCTGCATCGGCGGGCTCGTCAACATCGTGCCCGAGCTGATGGTCCACATTCACCGGAGCCGCGGCGCGGGCGAGGCGGATCTCGCCGCGGAGCGGATGCGCGAAGTCGGCCGCGTGATCGACCAGTTGACTTTCCCGCTCAACGTGGCCGCCGGCCTCGAAGCCCGCGGATTCGATCCGGGCGCGCCGAAGGCGGTCGTTTCCGGGGAGTCGCGCGCGCTGTATGC
>CAZFCY010000023.1:0-9869 GCA_964517665.1 uncultured Opitutaceae bacterium
CAAGACATCCAAGCCGAAGCAAGCTTCGGGGTATCCGACACCAAAGGGAATGAAGCGCAACGTGTCCAAACAAGCCAGGCACGAAGCTACACGCGAGACGCCTGTGCCCCCAAAGACCCAATCGATTCCGCAGGTGTCAGATTGTCTGGCAAGCCACGCCAGTGTCCGCCACAATCGCGAAGGATCCATCCCGCCCTCCGCTGCCTCTGTTCCTCCTGTGAAAATTCCTGTTCCTTTGAGCTTGTGCGGCGCCAGGCGCTTCGCGGTTTCAACCACTCCTGGCCCCTCTCTCCGTATTCCTCGCGTCCTTCGTGGTTAAGCATCTTTCTGATCTCTGACATCCGCCCACCGCCCCTCTGATTCTTACCTCATGAAATCCCACCCCGCTTCCACTTCCGTTTCGCGGCGACAGTTTCTCCAAACCGCCGCCGCCGGCGCCGCGACCGTTGCCTTCCCGCTCGTGCTGCCGTCACGGCTCTTCGGCGCGGAAGCGCCGGGCAATCGCATCCGCGTGGGACACATCGGCTGCGGCCGGATCGCCCTCGGCCACGACATGCCTGGTGTATTCGAGTCCGGCCTGGCGGACTATGCGGCGGTGTGCGATATCGACTCGCGCCGGCTGACCGCGGGCCGCGAACGGATAGAAAAGTTCCACCGCGACTCCGCTGGCAAGGCGCCGAAGATCGACGCGTATGTCGACTATCGCGAATTGCTCGCGCGTTCCGATATAGACGCGGTCGTGCTCAGCCTGCCCGACCATCAGCACGCCGAGGTCGCGATCCGGGCGCTCCGGGCCGGCAAGGATATATATCTGCAAAAGCCGTTCACGATGACTCATGCCGAGGGCGTGCTTCTGCGCGACGAGGTGGCGCGGACGGGGCGCATCCTGCAGGTCGGCAGTCAGCAGCGCTCGTGGGGACCTCATGAGCAGTTTCGCCGGGCGTGCGAGTTCGTCCGCAGCGGCCGGGTGGGACGGCTGACGCGCGTGGAGATCGGCCTGCCGACGGACCCCACGAAGCCCGATGATCCGCCGATGGAAATTCCGTCCACGCTGGACTACGACGCGTGGCTCGGGCCGACGCCGGAGGTTTATTACACGGAGCAGCGCGTGCATTCGCAGCAGTTCAACGCGCGGGGCGAACTCGACATCGCCTCGCGGCCGGGGTGGCTGCGCAACGAAGCCTACTGTCTCGGCATGATCACGGGCTGGGGCGCGCATCATTTCGACACCGCGCACTGGGGCATGGATTGCGAGCTCACCCCGCCCATCCGCATCGAGGGCCACGGCGAGTTTCCGACGAACAAGATCTGGAACGTGCACGGCGCCTATCACGTCGAGCTCGTCTATCCCGGCGACATCCGGATGACCGTCTCGAACACGTTCCAGAACGGCGTCAAGTTCATCGGTGACGAGGGATGGATCTTCGTATGCCGCGACGGCACGGCGACCGCCAGCGACCCGGCCGGCTCGGGTGGCAAGCTCAAGTGGCTCGATGCGAGCGACCCGAAGCTGCTCGATCCCAACGGCGTCACCGTGCGGTTTCCCTCCAGTCTCTCGCACCACAAGAACTGGCTCGAGTGCGTGAAGTCGCGGTCCACTCCGCTCAGCGCGGCGCCGGAGGCGCACAACACCAACACCGCGTGCATCCTGAGCTGGATCGCGATGAAGCTCGGGCGCCCGCTCACGTGGGATGCGAAAGCCGATCGGTTCGTGAACGACGCCGAGGCCACCGCCATGCTCACGCGGCCCGAACGCGCTCCGTATGGCGCGCTGCGGCTGGCTGGCGCCTGAACTTTGACTCTCGACTGATCCATCTGATCGCGGGCACAACCGCCGGGCGTCGAGGATCAGGAATCGACATCGCAGCGAGACTCCGGCACCCGTGGCGCATGCCCCTCAAAAAAATCCTCATTGTCACGGACGATGCCGGTGAATCGTTCGAAATTCTCTACGCGCAGCATCGGTTTCGCGAGGTCGGCTACGAGCCGGTCGTCGCGGCGACGGAAAAGAAACTCCTCAACGCCGTCATCCACGACTTCTACCCGGGCTGGAACACGTATATCGAGAAGCCCGGCTATCTGATCGCGAGCGACATCACCTTCGATGACGTGAACGTCGACGACTACGCGGCCGTGTTGTTGATCGGTGGCCGCGCGCCGGAGTTCCTCCGGCACAACCCGACGCTGATCAAGATCGTGCAGGACTTCCACCAACAGGGGAAATGGATCCTGTCGATCTGCCACGGCATCCAGATCCTGCTCGCGGCCGGCATCGGACGCGGGCTCGAGCTTACCTGTTATGAAAACGTGCGCTTCGAGTTGGAGAGCTGCGGCGGCGCCTGGGTGAATGAGGAGTGCGTGCGCGACGGTCGCATCATCACTGGCCAGACCTGGGGCAGCCACGCGGATTTCTATCGCGAGGTGTTCGCGCAACTGGGAAGCGTTTGACCTGCACGAGCAGTTGGAAACCGCTTATCTTCGCTCATCGGCGCTGATCCAAAACTCCCTCAACCGACCTTTCCAATCAGCGACAATCAGCGCAAATCAGCGGTTCAGTCCCTGTCCGCGGCACCAATCGGTCACGGCCGCAACCATGCGCGCCGTGAGCCCCGGCTCGAAGACGTGATCGGCCTCGTCGAGCACGACGAGCTGCTTCGGCACGCGAGTCCGCGCGAACGCGTCGTGCGTGTCGCCGATCGGCACGAGCGGGTCGCGGGCCCCGTGCACGAACAACCACGGCGCCGTGATCCGCTCCGTCTGGTCGATGACGGAGCCGATGGATCGCAAATCGTCGAGGTAAGCCTGCGACAGCACGCAACCGGGTTTGCCAAACATCAGGCCGGATCCCGGCGTGAGCCGGCCGAACGCGCGCTCGGCGAAGGCTCGCGTATGGACGATCCCGGCGAGCGAAACCAAATACCGGATTCGCGGATCCCGGCTCGCGCGCAATACGCCCACGGCCCCGCCCATGCTGTGTCCGGCGTAGCCGATGGGGCGGTTGGGCAGCGCGTCCAGCACGGCCCCGAGATCCTCGACCTCCCTGGAAATGTTCGAGGCCTCGAAGCGGCCCTCGGAGCCGGCATTGCCGGAAAACGAAACGCGCAGCGCCGCGATGCCCGCCCGTGCGAGGCCCTCGGCCAGCGCGATCAGAAACGGACGATCCTTGTGGCCGGTGACGCCATGGCCGATGACGAAGATCGGACCGTCTTCCCGCGCGCCCGCGTGGAACGTGTAGTCGAGGCGCTCGCCCTGGGCATTGCGAATCACGTCCTTCATCACGCTTTCACCGAAAGACAGCCGTCGGATTGCCCATAAGGCAACGAAGGAAACGAAAGCCGGCCGGCGCTCGTCAAACACCCGGCAGCGCAATCAGATGCTGTTTTCCTGCGTGCCTTTCTCGAGCAACGCGTTGTTGATCAAACCTTCGACCTTTGACCTTCAGACACCCGACCTCTGATCTCTGACTCCATGACCCACGCAAGCGTGTCCACGGCCGGCGCCGGAAAACGAGGTCGTGTCGTGCGGACACTGAAAGACGGTTACTGGGAGCGCACGGAAATCGTCGCGATGCCCGATGGAACGCGACGCGTGCGCAAGAGCTCGAAGGGCGACGCGCCTCCCGGGCCATGGGGCGTGAACGCGTTGCGGCGCGAGATCGAGTATCTCACGACCCTGCCGTCCGCGGTGCGCGCGGTGTTTCCGCCCGTGCTCGAAGCGTGGGACAGCCTCGCGGGCGCCGCCCCCGGCGTCGGATACGAGATCCCTTTCTACGCCGATCATATCGACGCCGGGAATCTTGCGCGCCGGAGCGCGCTCGCGCAGCCGGAGATCGACGCGTTTCAAGAAGCGCTGGCGAAGGCATTGCTCGAGCGTGTTCACACGCCGATCCCGCCGGCCGACCAGCCGCTTTCCCGACATGTGGCCGCCGTCGTGCGCCAGGCGCTGCGAACGCTGGAAACCGATCCAGCGCTGGCGCGGTTGATCGACGCGGAAACGATCCGGATCAACGGCGAATCTCTACGAGGAGTGCGCGCGGCGTTTGCGCAACTGGAGATCGAGGGGGCGGCGCTGGCCGCGCTCGATGCGGAACCCCAGGCGCGGCTGCACGGTGATTGCTTCCTCGAGAACATCCTGTGGCGACCGGTCGGGACTCCGAGCCTGGACGGCGCCCCGCAACTCGTGCTGGTCGATCCCGTCTCTGTCGCCGGAATCCTGCGCGGCCCGCCGGTCTTCGATCTTGTGAAGTACGAATCCTACGCGACCGGCGAGCTGCCGGCGTTGCGTTCCGAGTGGGTCGACGTCGCCGGGTTCGACGGGGGTGACGAGTTTCAATATCACCTCCGCCGCGAGGACGCCGTTTGCGAGCCGTACCGCGCTCGCGACTGGCACACGCTGTTTCGTCGCGCCTTCGAGACCCGTTACGGCGCGGTCGATTATCGCGTGTATCGATTGATCGACGGATACTTCAGCGTGGCCATGGCCGTGAACACCGGCGGCGCCCAACGCCGGGCGCGCCTGCTCAAGGCGGCGATCGAGTTCAACGCAGTGGGAACCTCGATCAAGGAGTAACCGCAGTCCTGCTGCGCTCGGTGATCCGGTCCTCCCCTGATCCTCAGCCGGCGCGCGCGCGTTTCAGTTCGGACTACGAATACAGATCAAACAGCGCGCTTGCCGCCGACGTGTCGGGCCGGCGCCTTCCATCATCCCTTCCGCTTCGGAAGCACACCCTGTCTTTCTTCCGTGTCCATTTTGGGTTCAACTGAATCGGTGCGGTTGAAGACGCCGGGCCTGATCATGCGGGGGGCTTCCATGCAAAAACGAGGGCGTGGATGGCCGTTTCGTGTGTCGCGGCCGCGCTGATGGGATGCTCTCCGGTGTCTTCCTGCGTGGGACCTTGGAGCGCCTCGCGCCCGATGACGACGAGGCCATGGCCACGCAGTGCCTCTACGCGCCGTGGATCATCAGCGTGTCGCTGCCGGTGGGGGCGATCATTTTTCTGATCCGGCGGAAGCGGCTCGCGAGGCATGCCCTTGGTGTCGCATACATTGATCGAAAACGGCTTCGCCCACGGCGAGAATGAGGAGGATCGCGTGGTGTTCCGTGTCGACGGCGAGACGGGACCGGGCTGGCGTAGTATCAACCTCTCGCAATCCAGCCATCGTGGCCATGGATGTGACCGATGTCCTCGGACCCACCATGGCACGTGAAGGCAGCCAGCGTTTCAGCGTTTCGCCATGTGTCGGGTGAGGAAGTCCTCGATTTCGCTATAAAGGCGGACGTTGTTTTCCAGATGATTGAAGCCATGGCCTTCGCCTGAAGTGATGCGCGATTCGAAGGCCAGTCCCCGTTTCTTTAATGCGGCAATGAGCCGCTTCGATTCGCCCACGGACGCAACATGGTCGAGTGTTCCGTGGGCGACAAAGACCGGAATCTTGATCTGGTCGACGGCGCGAATCGGGGAGATGGCGTCAAAGGCCTCCGCGTCTTTTTCCGGATCGCCGAGCCGGCGGCGGAGGAATCCATAACGGCCGCGTTGATGCTCGTTGCGGGAGGAGTCCTCGATCACGCGCGCCCAGTCGAACACGCCCGCGATGGTGACCGCACAGCGGTAGCGCGCAGCTCTCGTCGCCGAGGATGTAAAATGCGCGCACGGCCCGCGATGGTGAGACCGCACAGCGGTAGCGCGCAGGTTCGAAGGCAGCCGCGCACACCGCCAGATGGCCGCCGAAAGAAGTGCCACGATCGCGATGCGGTCCGCATCCACCATGCGGGCGCGCAGCGCTGCGTCCACCGCGTCGGTGACATCGTCATGCATATTGACAAGCAGCCGGTCGGCCTTGCGCGGCGAGGCGTTAAAGGATCCGCCCTTGGGGTTTGGGGTTTCCGCGAGCGGGTGTTTCGCCGGCCTCCCAGCACGGCGCGCAAGCCGATCCCCTTCCCGCCCACAGGCCGGGCATGATCCGACAATCCCAAACCCCAACGGAGCGCCCCTTTTCAACACCGTATATTGTCACTTATTAAGTGACATATTTCTTTTTCCACCGGGCACGACAGGATCGGTCGATCTACGTCACTTAATATGTGACATACTCCAGCGCTGTCCGAGAACCGAGCCGAGGCGCGCGGAATTTTGTCACGTATTCCGTGACTATTTCCCTCCGACCGCCCTTGCCCGCGGGTTCTGCCGACCTGCCACGCCTCGCGCGACAACGACCCGTCGACCAACCGGAGGCGCCCCGCCCGAGAAACATGAAACCACGTTTCGCACAGTTGACGATGGCGGGCCAGGCCCAAGGAGTGAATCCGGCGGGACATTATCGTTATCAACCTTTGCGCTTTGGAACCTCGTCGGATTCGCGCCGACCGCGCCTCTCGCGCCTATTTGTCACGCAATAAGTGACTTTCCATGCGACTGTCACCCAGGATCTTTGCCGGCCCGGCGCGCGACCAGCCAGTGCAGCAGCAAAAGCAGCCGCTCGGCGTCCGGGCAGGCGGCGCAGGCAACGAAATAATCATGAATGCGCTGCCGGGGCACGCCTAGGATGCGAGCCAGTTTCACTTTCGAGCCGCGCTTCCTCAGGAATGGCCGCACTGCCTTGACGATTTCGTTCCACATCGGCGTCGCGGCACCGGGGCGCAGCGTGGACCCACGACGCACCCGGCGGCGGGCGGCATTCTTTTTAGCCGCGATTCGCAATGTCGTCTCCGCCGCCTGAGCCAGTGGTTCCATCAGGTCAAGCATGAGACGGAGCGAAGCCGGAACGGGAAGGCTCATGGCAACCGAAGGTGCATGGCCGCGGATTAATGTCACGCAATAAGTGACAATTTTCGAGGGCCGGATGGATGGAGGATCGCTGCTTTTCGTCACTTATTAAGTGACAATATTCCCGGGACGGACGCGCCGGGCGTTGCCTGGCCTGTGGCTGAGGCCGGGGAGAAGCGCGCGGTGGCGGCTCTCCGCCAACCGACTTCCGCCACCGGGGCGAGAATCCTGCGCGGGTTCTCGAGTCGTGGTGTCGTGGCGCCTGTCATCCGCTCTCCGCCCGCTCTCGACAGGCTCGTGGCGGGCGGCGGAGGGCGATCGCGAGGATCAGAAGGCGATCTTGATGCCGCGGCGGCGGAAGGTGGGGATGTCGAGGTCCTCGCCTTCGAAGAGGGTGCGCTCGCTCTGGTCGAAGTGGCCGCGGGATTCGTTGTCGTTGAAGGCGAACTCCTCCTGTTGCGCGCGCTTCGCGTTCGGCGCGGTGTCGTTGGTTTTTGGATACGCGACGTCCGCGCGCCGGTCCGCGCCCGCTTCGGCGGGCGGGGCGGCGGACGCGCTCACGGCCGCGGCGGCGGCGACCGCGCGGCGGGCGGCATCCTTGGCGCGCTGCGAACGCTCGGGGAGCGAACGGCGCGAGCCGCGGCCGTTCACATCCGTCGTGCCGATGACGCAGATCTCGACGCGGCGCGCCCAGCTTTCATCGATCACCGCGCCCATCGCGACGTGCGGGTTGCGGCCGAACTCCTCGGTCACGACGGACATGATCTGTTGCACGTCGGCCAGCGTGAGGTCGGCTCCGCCGATGATATTGACGAGGAGCCGGTCGGCCTTGCGCGAGAATTCCGGGGTGTGCAGCAGCGGACAGTTGCGGAAGTCTTCGATCGCGGTGGCGACCGCGCCCTCGCCCTCGGCGCAACCGAGCCCGTAGAGCGTCTTGCCGCCGCGGAAGGCGAAGACCTCGCGGAGCGTGGCGAAGTCGAGATTGATGAGGCCGCCGCGGAAGAGAATGCTCCAGAGCGAGCGCACCGCGCGGTCGATCCATTCGTCTCCGCGGGCAAAGGCGTCGAGCACGCTGGCGTCGTCCTCCGCCTGTTGCAGGAGGATGTCGTTGGGCAGTGGGATGACGGCGTCGGCCACCGCGCGGAGGGCGGCGAGTCCGTCCTCGGCCTGTTTCATGCGCCGGCCGCCTTCGAACGTGAAAGGCATCGTGACGAACGCGATGACGAGCGCGCCCGCCTTCGAGGCGGCCTCGGCCACAACGGGCGCGGCGCCGCTGCCGGTGCCGCCGCCCATGCCGGCGAGGAGCACGACGAGGTCGTTGTTGCGCACCATCGCGTTGAGCGACTCGCGATCGCCCTCGGCGGCGAGGCGTCCCAGCTCGGGATCTCCGCCCGCGCCGAGGCCGCGGGTGAGGCCGCGGCCGATGAGGATCTTTTCCGCGACGATCGAGCTGGCGAGCGCCTGGTTGTCGGTGTTCACCGCGGCCATGCGCACGCGGTCGAGGCTGCCGAGCTTGAGGCGATCGACGGCGTTGGCGCCGGCGCCTCCGACGCCGATGAGCTTGATGTTGACCTCGCGCTCGTCAGGCGCCGACGCGGGCTCGACGTGGAGAGGAAGCTGATCGGAAGTGAAGTCCATGGGGCGAACGAAGAATTCTGAATGCGGGATGTAGAATGTGGAAACAGCGCTCAGGCCGGCACGAGGTAGCTGGTGAGTTTGCGAAACCAGACCTTGCGGCGGCTCGGCGCGGTGGCGCGCGTCTGGCGGCAATGGAGCCCGTAGTAGAGCAGGCCGAGAACGGTCGCGCAGCCGGGATCGCGCAACTCGTCCTTCACCCACGCGGGCATCTCGCCGACGCGCGCGGGAAGGTTGAAGACGCGCGCGGCCGCCTCGTCGATCTGCGGCATCTTCGCCGTGCCGCCGGTGACGACGACGCCGCAGCGGATGTGCTCGGGGCGAAGCGCCGGGCCGGCCTGTTTCTTCACCACCTCGAGGATCTCCTCCACGCGGGTCGAGATGATCTGGTCGATCGCGAGGCGCGGGAGCATCTTGTCGCCAATCGCGAAGTCGCCGTTGAGCCAGACCTTCTCGCCCTTGCCGACAGCCTGGATGGTGGCGCGCCCGTAGCGCAGCTTGATGCCCTCGGCCTGCACGGCGGTGAGGCGAAGGCCGAGGCTGAGGTCGTTGGTGATGTGATCGCCGCCGACGGGCACGACTCCGGTGAGCTGGCAGCAGCCATCCACGTGCAACGCCCAGTCGGTCGTGCCGCGGCCCATGTCGATGACGAGGACGCCGTTCGAGCGCTCCTCCTCGGTCGTGACGATCGCGGCGGAGGCGAGGCTCGAGAGGATGAGGTCCTCGACGCGCAGGGTGAAGCCGTTGACGATGTGGATGTGGTCCGCGACCTTGGCGGCGTTTCCATGGACGGTCCAGTAACCGACCTCGAGCTGCCGCCCCTCGAGATGCTCCGGGTCGGACACGGCGCGTCCGTCCAGCCGGAAGGGACGGCGGATGTGGTGGATGATCGTGCGGTCGCGGGGCAGCTCCTTGCCGCGGGCGAGCGCCATCACCTGCTCCATGTCCTCGCGTGAGACGAGATTGTCGGCGGAGGTCACGCCGACCGCGGCCTCGTGCACGAAGCCGGCGAGGTGGCTCCCGCTTTGCGCGAGGTAAACGGCGTCGATCTTCACCCCCGCGCGCTGCTCGGCGGCGAGGATGGCCGCGTGCGTGCAATCGCTGGCCGCCTTGAAGTCGACCACGTCGCCCTTGATGATGCCGCGCGAGGAACTCTGGCCGAGCCCGACGATGTTCAGCCTCCGATCGCCGAGGACTTCGCCGATGAGGACGGCGACCTTGGATGTGCCGATCTCGACGGCGCCGATATAGCTGCTTCTAGTGACCACGATTTGCCTGATTGTTGGGAAGATTGCCGATGAGGGGAGAAGGAGAAAAACGGGCATGGCTCGCGGCTCCGGCCGCGGCCTCCGCGACGCGCACGGCCACCTGCGACTCGACCGAGAGGTCGATGCGCGCGATCGTCGACGGCGGATTGGCCAGCGCGCTGAAGTGCTCGAGGATGTAATCGAGCCGCGCGAGCTGGCGGCGG
>CAZFCY010000023.1:9879-35198 GCA_964517665.1 uncultured Opitutaceae bacterium
CCGCCAGCTCGCGCGGCTCGATTACATCCTCGAGCACTTCAGCGCGCTGGCGGCGGTAATTGGAGCCTTCGAAAACGATCTCCTTCACCCGCTCCGTGCGCACGAGGATGCGCGGCAGCCCGGCCAGCGAGACGACGCGAAACGCCTCCGCGAGCTGCGGCGACTCGGAGCGGCTGCGCAGCAACAATTCGGACACGCGATCGACGCCCTCGACCGGCGCGAAGCCGGAGCCGCGGCGGGTGAGCCGCACGCCATCCATCCAGGGAAGCCCGCGAACCATCCGCGCGTCGTAGTTGTAGCCGCGATAAATCACGCCCTCGCGCGACACGAACATCGGCTCGGGCGCGGCGGCCTCGCGCGGGACGAGCACGCGCAACACCGGAACGCGCTCCTCGATCGTGACCACGAGCGTGCCGGGAAAATCGCGCGTGAGCACGGCGGTCTTCACCTGGCCCTCGCGCTCCAGCGTCGCCTTCGCCTGGTCGAGATTGATCGCCATGAGCGCGATCCCCTGCGGCAGGCCGAGCCGGCCGGCCACCCAGTCGCGCGAGAGGACGCCGCCATCGTTGATCAGCACGATCTCGCGCAGCGGCTCGTTGCGCACGACGGGCGCGAGCGTCTCGGCCGGCGTTTCGAATCCCTGGTATAAATAAATGCCGAGGGCGCCGAGCGCGCCCACGAGCAGGAGCGAGAAGGTCGCGCGCGCGAGATTCCATCCGAACCGCCGCCGGCCGTGCGAAGTCATCGTCTTGGCGCGCACCGCCTGGCGGATGTCGCGCCAGGATTGCTCGCGGGGAGCCTCGACGCGCGCCTTCATCGCGCCGGCCCCCCGGAGCCGGCCGCGCGCGCGGACTCGTTTCGCTCGAGCGCGGGCGTGATCATGCGCCTGACGAGCGCGTCGAAATCGAGGCCCTCGCACTGCGCGCTCATCGGAAGCAGGCTCGTTTCCATCAGGCCCGGAAGCGTGTTCACCTCGAGAAACACCGGGCCGCGATCGGTCACGATATAATCGACCCGGGCGAAGTCGCGGCACCCGCAAACCTTGAAGACCGTCTCGGAATGCCGCTGCAACATCGCGGTCGTCGCGAGGTCGAACGGAGCCGGCGCGAAGTACTCCGAGAGCCCCTTCGTGTACTTGCTGCTGTAGTCGAACGCGCCCGAGCGCGGGCGGATCTCGACCACGCCGAGCGCGAGCCCGTCGAGCACGCCGACCGTGGCCTCGCGGCCCTCGATCCGCTGCTCGATGACGCAACCGTCATCGCCGGCGGCGCCCAGGCACGCGGCCAGTTTCTCGGGCGTCTCGACAAACGCGAGCCCGACGCTGCTGCCCTGGCAGTTCGGCTTGACCACGAGATAGGGGCCGAACCCGGCGAAGATCTCGTCGGCCGCATCGACGCGCTCGCGGCCGGCGCAGGTTCCGCGCGCGATCGGCACGCCGGCGCGCTCGACCACGCGCTTCGTTTCCTGCTTGTTGAAACAGAGCCGGCTCGAGGCCGCGTCGCACCCGCAATACGCGATCCCGCCCGCCTCGAGCAGGGCCTGCATGCCGCCGTCCTCGCCGAAGACGCCGTGCAGGGTGGTGAAGACCACGTGCGTGCCGGCGGCCACGCCGTCGGGGATCGCGCGATCCGCGATCTCGCAATCGACGACGCGGGGAAAACTCCGCCGGAGCGACGCCAGCGCCGCCGCGCCCGAGCCGAGCGAGACCTCGCGCTCGGGGGAGACGCCGCCGCGAAACACGGCGATGATCGTATCCGGATTCACAATACATCCCTCCATTCCCGCCCGTAGAGCAGCGCCTCGGGCTCGAGGTCGATGCTGCGCTTCTCGCGCACGGTCTGCCGGATCTGGCGCACGAGCGCGATCACGTCCGTGCCGGTGGCGTGGCCGCGGTTGACGATGAAGTTGCCGTGCGCCGTGGAAACCTCGGCGTCGCCCACGCGCAGGCCCTTGAGGCCGAGCTGGTCGATGATGCGCCCGGCGAAGTCGCCCGGCGGGTTCTTGAAAATGCAGCCCGCGCTGGGCTCGCGCGGCTGCGACTCGTATCGACTTTCCTGATACGCGGCGATCCTCGCCCGGATGGCGGCGGCCTCGTCCCGCCCGCGCGCGAGCAGGACCGCGCCGAGGGCAATCGCCTCCTCCAGCTCCGCGCAGTTGCGATAACTCACGCGCAGCTCCTCGCGCCGCCGCATGCGGAGTTCTCCGTCGAGGGTGAGCAGGTGCACCTGCTCGACGAGGTCGTGCATCCAGCCGCCCATCGCCCCCGCGTTCATGCGCAACGCGCCGCCGACCGTGCCGGGAATGCCCTCGAGAAATTCGAAACCCGCCTCGCCGGATTTGCAGGCGATCCCGCACAGCTCCTTCAGCCGCAGCCCCGCGCCGGCCCAGTAGCGGCCGGGCCCGAGGTTGATGAAACGCCGCCAGTGCGGATGCTGGAGCCGCACGACCATGCCTTTCACGCCGTCGTCGGGCACGATGAGATTCGACCCGCGACCGAGCAGGCGCACGGGCATCCCGGCGGCGCGCGCCGCCACGAGGAGCGATTGCAGGTCCGCGGTGTTGGCGGGCTCGGCGTAAACCTCCGCGGCGCCGCCCACGCGGATGGTCGTTTTCGGCCCGAGCGGCTCGCCGGCGCGCACCACCGTCTCGGGTGAAAGCTGCCGGTCCAGCGCGCGCAACAACGCCTCGCGCGCCGTGGGCGCCACCGGCGGCTCCTCGGAGAGCGCGAGCGAAGCCGAGCGCGCCACCGCATCGATGTCGCCCGCGCCGACGAAGACGAGCAGATCGCCTTCCCGCGCCTCGGCGACGATCCGCTCCGTCGCCGCCACCGCGTCCGCGACGATGCGCACGGGAGGATGATCGGGCAGCGCGCGCAGCTCGGCGAAGACGTCGTCCGACGTGCCGCCTTCGACGCGGGCCTCCCCGGCGGAATAAACCGGAAGAAGAAAAACGCGATCGGCCACGGCGAGCGCGCGCGCGAAGGCCGCCTTGAACTGCGCCGTGCGCGAGAAACGATGCGGCTGAAACACCACGACGAGCCGCCGCGGATCCCGCCCGCGCATGGCCTGCAACAGCGCCTCGATCTCCACCGGATGGTGCGCGTAATCCTCGATGATCGTCAGGCCCGGCCGCGACGGCAGCCGCGCCTGGCGGCGGCGCACGCCGGGAAAGCGCATCAACAATCTGGACACATCGTCCGCCCCCAGCCACGCCGCGACCGCCAGCGCGGCCGCCGCGTTCTGGGCGTTGAAGGCGCCGGCGGCGGCAAGGCGCGCGAAGCCCTGGCGGAACCGCCCGCCGAGCCGCAGCGTCTGCCCGAAGTCGTCGGCGCGCGCCTGGCTTCCGACGAGCGCGAAATCCCCCCCGGGACCGAAGCTGACGCGCATCGCCTCGGTGGGGACGCCGGAATTGAAGACGCGGCGCGATCGCTCGCAGCCGGCATTGTGGAAGACCGCCACCTTCGTCCGGCGCGCCAGCGATTCGAAGGTCTTCTCGATGTCCCCCGCCCGCTGGTAGTGGTCGGGATGGTCCCAGTCGACGTTCACGCAGACCAGAATGTCGGGCGTGAACGCCTCGATCGTGCCGTCGCTCTCATCGACCTCCGCGACGACCGGCCCGTCTCCGCGCCACCTCGCGGGCGGCGTGGTTCCATCCCCGAAAAGTCCGCCGAGCAGGTAGTCGGCCGGGATGCCGGCGGCGTCCAGCGCGATCGCGAGCATGGCCGTCGTGGTCGTCTTTCCGTGCGAGCCGGCGACGGCGATCAAAGAGCGGCCTCGCGCCAGCGCGGCCAGCGCGTGGCCGCGGCGCAGGATGGGCAGCCCGCGCTCCCGCGCGGCCGCGACGGTCGCGTGCCCGGGCTTCACGGCGGAGGAGCAGATGACCGCCGCCGCGCCCTCGGGGAGCCCGCCCTCATCGACGCAAGCGACGCCGCCCCCGGCAAGCCAGCGGCGCGCCTCCTCCGACCACTGCCTGTCCTCGCCCGTGACCCGCCATCCGGCCGCGGCGAGGGAGAGCGCGAGCGGCGCCATGCCCGCGCCGGAGACGCCCACGAGATGCAGCCCCGAGCCGGCGGGAGGCAGCCCGCCCGCGTGTCGTGAAATACTGGATACAGGCCCGCTCATGACACGACCGCGGCCCTCATGCCGGCGCCGTCCGGCTCGCGCAACAGGCGCTCGAGATCGTCCACGATGGCGCCGAGCGGATCGGAGCGGTCGAGCCGCTGGAGGTTGTTGGCGAACTGTTGCAGCAGCCAGTCGTTGAAAATGACCTCGATGGCCTCGCGCGTCAGGTCGCCGATGAACGTCTGCGCCACGGTGAAACCGCCGCCCTGCTGCTCGAAGAAGCGCGCGTTCGCCTCCTGGTGGTTGTCCGCGGCATGGGGAAACGGCACGAGCAGGGCCGGCACGCGCATGCGGATCAACTCCGCGATCGTGCCCGCGCCCGCGCGGGAGACGACGAGCGTGGCGCACGAGAGGAGCCTGGCCATGTCGTCGCAAAACGGGATGAAGATCGAGCGCGCGGTGCCGCCATCCCCGGCCGGCGCCTCCATCGCGCCGCCGGCGCGGTTGCCCGGCCCGGTCACGCAGATCAATTGCACGCCCTCGTGGGCGAGCGTGTGGGCGGCGGAGGCGGCCCAGTCGTTGAGCGCGCGCGCGCCCTGGCTGCCGCCGAGCACGACGAGCGTCTTGCGCTTCGGATCGAGCCCGAGGTCGAGGCAGGCGCGGGCGCGGGACTGCCGCGTGAGCTCGCGGCGCACCGGCATGCCGCAGTGCCGGACCACGGCGGCGCCGAGCCCCGACCGCCGCACCCCGGACGGCAGATAGACGCGGCGGGCCATCGAACCCGCGAGCTTGATCGCCCGGCCGGGCACGCGATTGGCCTCGTGCAACGCCACCGGCACGCCGGCCGTGCGCGCGGCGACCGCGACCGCGGCGGTGGTGAATCCGCCGAATCCGAGGACGAAATCCGGACGCGTCTGATTGATCGTCGCGCGGGCAAACCCGACCGCGCGCGCCTGGCTCGCGACGAACCGCGCGAAGCGAATCGGCGAGATGGAAAAACCCGAGCCGGGCATGCGGCGGAAATCGAAGCGCTCGTACTTCCTGCACAACTGCGAGTCGACCTGCTTGGTGCTGATCAACAGCGTGCATCCGTGGCCGCGGCTCTCGAGTTCCTCCGCCACCGCGATGCCGGGGGCGAGATGCCCGCCGGTGCCGCCGCAGGCGATGAGAAAACGGCTCACGCCACCACCTCCTTCAACTCGCGGTCGCGGTCGCGCAGCACCGGCCGCGACCACGCCGTGCGCGTGTTGAGCATGAGGCCGACGATCATCGCCATGAGGAGGAGATTCGATCCGCCATACGAGATGAACGGCAGCGACATGCCCTTCGTCGGGAGCAATCCCGTGACGACGCCGAGGTTGATGATGGCCTGCAGCGTCAGCAGCATCAGCGCGCCGGCCACGAGGAGAAATTGAAACAGGTTCGGCGCGCGGCGCAGGTGCAGCATGCCGGCGATGAACATGATGAGAAACACGCTCACCACCCCGAGCGTGAACCACAGACCGAGCTCCTCGCCGAGCACGGCGAAGATGAAGTCGGTGTGCGCCTCGGGCAGAAACGCCATCTGCTGCCGGCCCGAGCCGAGGCCGACGCCCTGCACGCCACCGGCCCCGAAGGCGAGGATGGCCTGCCAGAGCTGATAGGCTCCATCGCTGCGATTGCCCTCGACGTCGAGAAACGAGGTGATGCGGCCGAGCCGGACGGGGTCGAAGAAGATCGCGACACCGACGGCCGACGCCCCGGCCATGACGCTGGGGACGAGATAGAGAAGGCGCGTGCCCGCGAGCGTGAGCATGATCGCGCCGACGGATCCCGTGAGCATCGCCGTGCCGAAGTCCGGCTCGAGCAGGATCAGGAGGCAGACGACCGCGACTCCAAAAAGCGGATACACGAAGCCCTTCCAGAAACTGCCGATGTCCTTCTGGTTCTGCGCGAGATAGTGCGCGAGGGTGAAGACCATCCCGAGCTTGGCGAACTCCGAGATCTGCAGCCGCGCCGAGCCGATCTCGAACCAGCGCCGGCCGCCGTTCACCTCCACGCCGATGCCGGGAATGAGAACCAGCGCGAGGCCGAGGAGCAGCAATCCGGCGAACCACCAGGCGAGCCCGCGCAGCTTCTCGAGGTTGACCCGCGCGGCGACGAAGCCGACGAGCAGGGCGAGCCCGAGCCACGTCACCTGCTTGCGCACGAAGAAGTAGGGATCGGCGCGAAACGACATGCTCGCGCTGAAGAGCACCGTGATGCCGAGCAGCGTGAGGCCGATCGCGCAGACGAGGATCAGCGAGGCGGGATTGAAAAACAGCTCCAGGCGCGAACGACCCTTGGGCGGGTGGGAGGGCCTGGAGGTCGTTGCCATGGTGGGAGCGTGAGAGCGCGGGTTCTAAGAGCGTCAGGGAGGGAAGAACGCGGGGGCAGCGGGTATTTTTTCTTACACTCTTGTCCTCTTATTGCTGCCTCACGGCGCGGGCATCGGCTCGTCGATCGGGACGATCGGCGCGTCGTCGGGCACGAGCGTATCCAGATCGAGGGCTCGATCCGACGGGGGCGGCGCCTCGACCGGCGGAGGCGCGCTCTGCCGGTTCGGCGCGGCCGGGCGCGGCGTCACGACGGGCGCGGACGACCCGCCTTCCACGGCCTGGAAACCGGGGATGACGATCGTCTGGCCGGCGCGCACGCGGCGCGCGTTGGCGATGTTGTTGGCGCGCATCAGATCCTGCACGGACACATCGAAGCGATGGGCAATTTCTCCCAGGGTCTCGCCGGACTGGATCACGACCGAAACGCCCTCGACCCGCGGAGCCGCGGCCTCCGGCTCGGGCGCGCTCGCGCCGGCGGGAATGATGAGCTTCTGGCCGATCTGGATGACGTCGGTCGCGAGGTTGTTGGCGGAGCGAAGCGCGGCGATCGTCGTGCCGTTGCGCGCGGCGATCTTCGAAAGCGAATCGCCCGAGCGCACGACGTAGGTGGCGGTCGCGGCGGCGGAGGTGACCGCCTGCGCGCCGGCATCCGGAGCCGCGCTCGCGGGCGCCTTGATCACGTCGCCCGGCTTGAGGGAGTTTCCGCGCATGCCGGGATTCATTTTCTGCAACTCGGCAATCGTGAGGCCGAACTGGCGCGAGATCTTCCACAGGCTGTCGCCCGCGACCACGGTGTAGGTCGAAGTCGCGCTCGCGGCCGGCGGCGGCGCCTGCGTCCGCGGCGCGCCGGCCGCCGGGGCATCGGCCGCGCCTCCGAAAAACGCGGAGGAATCGTCCGGGCGTGTCGGAGCGCTGCGCGCGCGCTCGGCGGGCGTCAGGCCGGTGATCGGCGCCTGGCTCACCGGCGTCGACGGGCCCGCGTAGGCCGACGACTGGCTCGACCAGTTCTCACTCGCCGGCACGACTTGCGAGATGGGCTCGACATCCTCCGGCGCCGCGGCCGGAGGCGGATTCTTCGGCGTGGACTGGCATCCCGGGCTGAGGAAAAAGATGGTCAGCAGCACGACGTGGAGTGCGAGGACCATTCCGAATATCTTCACGAGTTTCATAACAGACAGAGTCCCTGACGCGCGGGACGGTTGATGGGCTTGGACGGATTGGAAGTTGGATGCCCGGGAAGATCCCGGGCGAGGCCGGCCACGATCGCCTCGAACTCGCGTCCGCGCTCGTCGTAGCCGTTGAACATGTCGAAACTGGAAAAACCCGGGCTGAGCAGGATGTGGTCGCCCGCGACGGCGGCAGCGCGCGCGCCACGCACGGCATCGTGCAACGAAGCACAATGCGCGACAGGCACGCCGAGGTCTCGCAGACACCGCGCCATTTCCGGGCCGGTTTCGCCGATAAGGAACGCGCTTCTCACGCGGGGCGCAATGCGCGTCGCGAAAGAATGAACATCCCCTCCCTTGGACCGGCCGCCCCCGATCCAGATCGGCGGCGCGGAAAAGCCCGCGAGCGCGGCCTCGGTGGCGTGGAAGTTCGTCGCCTTCGAGTCGTTCCAGTAGGTGACGCCCTCCAGCTCGGCGACGCGCGAGCGGCGATGCGCGCCGGGCGCGAAGGTCGAAGCCGCTTCGAGCAACGCCTCCTCCCCGTATCCAAAACTCAACCACAGCGCCCGCGCGAGCAGGTAGTTTTCCCGCTGCGGCAGCCCTTCGAAAACCGTGCCCGCGAGCCGCGGCTCCTCCGGCAGGGCGGCAAAGTCCACCTCGTGGTCGGCGGGCAGCTCGAACCCGAATTCGCGCGCGTGCGCGCGCACGCTCGGGCCGAAATAAACCTCGCGGCCGCGCGTGTGCTCGACGAGCCGCCACTTCGCGTGGAAATAGGCCTCGAGGGTGGGATGCCGCTCGAGATGATCCTCGGCGAAGTTGGTCCACAACGAGGCTCCGGCCTCGAAGAAGCGAAGCTGCTCGGCCTGAAACGAACTCACTTCGCAGACCGCGACCGACCCGCTCGCCGCCGGCGTCTTCCACGCGTCGCAGAAGGCGCGGCCGACATTGCCCACCGCGCGCGCGTCGCGCCCGATCGAGCGCAGGGCATGGACGAGATACTCGGTCAGCGTCGTCTTTCCGTTCGTGCCCGTGACCGCGACGATCTCGCCGGGCCACGCGAGCGCGCCGAGATCGAGTTCGCTCAACACCTCGCAACCCTGCGCGCGCGCCGTCCGCGCCCATTCGTGCGAGGGCGCAAAGCCGGGGCTGACGACGACGAGCCCGAAACGCGCGGCCTCCGCGGTCCCGAAATGCCTGCATTCGGGCTCCTGCGCCGCGCGATCGAAAATCACCGCCGCGCCGCCGAGCGCTTCGATCAACCCGGCCGCGGCACGGCCGCTCACGCCCCCGCCGAAGATCGCGGCGGGGCCCTCGAGAAGCCGTTGCAGCCAGTCTGGAACGCGCGGTTTCATCTCAAATCGGGCGTGTGCGCGAGCGGCGAGCGGATGCGACCAAAAGCGGCGATGAATCGCCGCGCCCCAGAACGCGCGCCGCAATCCGCCGCTTTTCGGATCCACGATTTATCGAACGCCGCGTTAGTTCTCATTTCTCAACGCAGTTTCAAGGTCGCGAGCCCGGCGAGGGCGCAGATGAGCGAGATCATCCAGAAGCGGATGACGACCTTCGTCTCCGGCCAGCCGAGCTTCTGGAAATGATGATGCAACGGCGCCATGAGAAAAACGCGACGCCCGACGCCGAAGCGGCGCCTCGTGTATTTGAACCAGCCGACCTGGACGATCACCGACACCGCCTCGGCCACGAACACACCGCCGACGATCACGAGCGTGAGCGGCTGGTGTATCATGAAAGCCATGACACCGATCAACCCGCCCATCGCGAGCGAGCCGGTGTCGCCCATGAACACCTGCGCGGGATGCGCGTTGTACCAGAGAAACGCGATCGACGCGCCGATGAGCGCGCCGCAGATCACCGCGAGTTCCCCCGTCCCGGGCACGTAGCTGATCAGCAGGTATTCCGAGATGCGGAAGTTGCCCGCCGCATACGCCATGATGCCGAAGACGAGCGCCACCGTGATCGTGCAGCCGACCGCGAGCCCGTCGAGCCCGTCGGTGAGATTGATCGCGTTGCTGAAGCCGACGATCCACAGGTAGATCAACACCGCCAGCAGCGCGAGCGGCATGGAGGCCAGCAGCGGATTCTTCACAAACGGCACCCACAGCTCGCGTATCGATTCCCGGCTCTCGTCGTGCGCGAGAAGCAGCGCCAGCGCCACGACCGTGGTCAGCGTCTGCCAGGCGATCTTCTCCCACGAGCTGATGCCATCGCGCGTCTTCCGGACGACCTTCCGGTAGTCGTCGCGCCAGCCGGGAATCGTCAGCATCGTATAAACGAGCAGGCTCACGATGACCCAGATGTTGGGCAGCGCCCACACGAGCGAACTCGCCAGGACCGCGATGAAGATGATCAACCCGCCCATCGTGGGCGTGTGCTTCTTGTCCGAGTAGGTCGCGCCGAGCGCGCCCGTGCGATCGTCGACGTAGCCGTGGCCGTACTTCAATTCCTTGAAGCGCCGGATCAGCCACGGCGCCGCGATCATGCCGATGAGGAACGCCGTGCCCGACGCGAGGAGGACACGGAAGGTGATGAACCGCAACAGGCGCAACGGTCCGAAGAGATCCTGGTATTCGGAGAGCCATGTCAGCATCAGGCCGCCGTCTCCCTCTCATGGTGTTCTCCGGAACCGGCGGGTTGCACGAGGGTTTCGAGCCGGTAGGCGCGGCTCCCCTTCAGGAAAACCGCCCCGCGCGCGCGGTCGATCACGGCCTGAACCTCGGCGCGGTCGGGATTGACCGCGACCCGCGCGCCGGCGTGAGCGGACTTCACGCCCTCCGCGAGCGCCCCGGCCTGCTCTCCCAAAACAAACAGGCGGTCGCCCGGGCGCATCGGCCAGGCGGCGCCCACGGCGCGATGCAGCGCGGCGGATTCCGCGCCCAGCTCCTCCATGCAACCAATGACGAAGAGCCGCGGAGCGGACGAAGGCGCGAGCGCGAGAAAACCGTCGAGCGCGTCGAGCATCGAGGCGGGATTGGCGTTGTAACAGTCGAGATACACGAGCCGGCCGCCTTCCTCGATCACCTCGCCGCGCAGCGCGGCCGGCCGCCAGCGGCCGAGCCGGCGCCGGATGTCGCCCGCCGCCACGCCGAGATGCAAGGCCGTGATGATCGCGAGCGCGGCATTGCCGGCCATGCCGGGCGTGAGGCGCCGGAAGGAGAACGCGTGTTCCGCGCCGGCCCACTCGAGCGCGACGACCGTCGCCGCGGGCTCGTGGGCGACGGCGTGGCGAACAGCGATCGCGTTCGCGGGCAGCTCGAAGCCGGCGTCAGCCGGCGAAACGGCGATGAGCGACCGCGCCGCGATGTCATGAAAATCTGGATCCGCCCGGCAGGCCGCGGGGAAGACGGCGACGCCGCCCGGCGCGAGGCGCGCCGCGAGCCGCGCCTTCTCCCTCCCCACCCTTTCGATCGAGCCGAGCCGCTCGAGATGCGCCGCCGCCACCGTCGTGATCAACGCCACGTCGGGCCGCAGGATCGACCCGAGCGCGTCCATCTCGCCGGGCGCGTTGATGCCGGCCTCGACCACCGCGCAGGCGTGGCGCGCCGGATCGATCCGAAGCAGCGTGAGCGGCACGCCGAGGTGGTTGTTGAGATTGCCCTCCGTCGCGAGCACATCGCCGGGTTCGCCGAGAAGCGCGGCGAGCAGGTCCTTGGTCGAAGTCTTGCCCGCGCTGCCCGTCACGCCGACGACGCGGCCGCCGAAGCGGCCCCGGTGCGCGCGCGCCATGGCCTGGAACGCCTCGAGCGTATCCACAACCTGGAGACACGCGATCTTCTCCCCCGCCGCCTCGCGCGAGACGAGCGCGCCGCTCGCGCCGGCGGCGGCCGCGAGGCCGAGAAACGCGTGCCCGTCGCGCTTCTCCGCGCGCAGCGCGATGAAGAGATCCCCGCCCTGGAGCGCGCGCGTGTCGATGGCGAAGCCCGACACGGGAACCGGGGGCGTTCCGCGCCAGTGTCCGCCGCAATCGGCCGCGAGCATCCTGGGATCGAAGACGGGCATGGTCAGGCTTCGGACCTCATTTCCTTGATCGCGATGAGTTCGCGCGCGACCTGGCGGTCGTCGAAGGTGATGACGGTGTCCCCGAATTCCTGGAACGGCTCGTGGCCCTTGCCCGCGATGAGGAGGCTGTCGCCCGGGCGGACGACATCGAGCGCCAGGCTGATGGCGCGGCGCCGCTCCTCGACGAAGGTGACGCGCCCGGGGTCGCTCACGCCGGTTTTCATGTCGGCGAAGATCTGATCGATCGGCTCCTTGCGCGGGTTGTCCGAAGTCGCCCACGCAAGATCGGCCAGCTCCTGCACCGCCTCCGTCATGCGCGGGCGCTTGGTCCGGTCGCGGTTTCCCCCGCAGCCGAAGACGACGAGCACGCGGCCCGGCGTGATCGCGCGCAACATCGCGAGGGCGTTGCGCAACGCGTCGTCCGTGTGCGCGTAGTCGACGAGGACGTTGGCCCCGAGGTCGTTGCCGATCCGCTCCATGCGGCCGGGGATGCCGGGAATCGTGGCGACGCGCGGAAGCATTTGCGCGAGGTCGCGGCCCATGCCGTGGCAGATCGCGAGCGCGCAAAGCAGGTTGCTCACATTGTATCCACCGAGCAACGACGTCTCGACCCCGGCCGATCCGCCGGGCCACTCGAGGTGGAAGCGCGTGCCGGAGAAACCGAGTTCGACCTTCGTCGCGCGGATGTGCGCCTCGCGCTCGATCGCGCAGGTGACGACGCTCACGGGGCTCGGAATCCGCTTCACGAGTTCGCGGCCGTATGGATCGTCGATGTTCACCGCGGCGACCGGCGGCACCGGGCCCGACTCGCCGGTGAAGAGCCGCGCCTTGACCGCGAAATAGTCGTCGAGCGTGCCGTGATAATCGAGGTGATCGCGCGTGAGATTCGTGAACGCCGCAGCGGCGAAGCGCATGCCGCGCACGCGCAACTGGTCGATGCCGTGCGAGCTGACCTCCATCACGGCGGCGCGGCAGCCGGCATCGCGCATCTGCCCGAGCATGCCGTGGAGATCGACCGCCTCGGGCGTCGTCTTGTAGGAGGGCACGGTGCGGCGGCCGAGGTCGTAGTTGATCGTGCCGATCAGGCCGACCGGGCTTTCGCCGCCGGAGAGGAGGTGTTTCACCACGTGGGCGACGGTGCTCTTGCCGTTCGTGCCCGTGATTCCGATGAGGTCGAGCGCCGTGTCCGGCTTGCGGTAGAAACGCCGCGAGACCTCCGCGAGCACCGAGCGCGCGTTCTCCACCTGGAGATGGGTCACGCGCGCCGGCACGAGCGTGCGCGGGCGCGGGGAGACGACGGCCACGGCTCCGCGCGCGATCGCCTCCTCCACGAAGTCGTTTCCATCCGCGCGCAGCCCGGGCAGCGCGAAGAACAGGCACCCGGGCGTGGCGCGGCGGCTGTCGATCACGATCGCGTTTATGGATGCGTCGAGGGCGCCCTTCCGGGCGACGATTTCGATGCCTTCGAAAAGGGCTGAAAGCTTCGTTCCCATGTGGAGTCTCCTCGGATGCGTGCGGGAAAACCGGCGCTGGAAATCACGGAGATTCGCCGGCGCGGCGTGGCAGATGGTGATGGTGGAATCAGCGTAACCGATCACGGTGTTTGGCAAATGGATGGTTGTCACCGGCGACGGACATTCCGGCCTCGGCGGGTTCGGTCGGCGAAATGCCGAGATACTGGATGAGCTGCTCGGCAATGGCCTTGAAGGAGGGCGCCGCGACCGTGGAGCCGTAGGCCGTCCCGTTCAGGCGCGCGTCGTCGATGATGACGCTGACGACGACGCGCGGATCGCTGGCGGGGAAAAAGCCGATGAAGGATCCGACGTGGTGGGAACTCGAGTAGCGGCCGTCGATGATCTTCTGCGTCGTGCCGGTCTTGCCCGCGACCTCGAAACCCGGGATCTGCGCCCGCGAGGCGGTGCCGCCGGGGCCCACGACCTTCACCAGCAGTTGCCGCATCGTGCGCGCCGTCTCCGGCCGCAGCACGCGCGAGCGGGCGTAAGGCTGAAACGCGATGGCGGTGGCGCCGTTGCGATCGACGATGCGCCGGATCACCTGCGGGCGCATGAGCACGCCCTCGTTCGCGACGGCGGCCATGGCGTTGTGGATCTGCAGCGGCGTCACGCCGACGGCGTGTCCCATCGGGAGCCGGGTGATGGTCAACCCGTCCCAGTCGCGCACCTTGTGCAGCATGCCCGCGACCTCGCCGCCGAGCGCGTATCCGGTTTCGTCTCCGAAGCCGAAGGCGGCGCAGTAATCGTAGAGGCGCTTCTCGCCGAGCATGAGGCCGAGGCGCGCCGCGCCGCGGTTGCTGGACTTCGCCACGATCTCCGCGACGGTGAGGATGTCGTGCGGGTGCGAATCGCGCGGGAGGCGGAGCGTGCGGCCCCGATGGATCGCCACATCCTGGCCGCAGTCGATGGGTGTGTCCGGATTGACCAGGCGCTCCTCGAGCGCGGCGCTGGCGACGACGATCTTGAAGGTCGAGCCCGGCTCGAAGATGTCGGTGACGGCCCGGTTGCGCTGGCTCGCGAAGTCGGCCTTGTTGAAATGGTTGAGGTCGAAGGTCGGGTAGTTTGCGAGCCCGAGGATGAAGCCGGTGCGCGGATCGCTCACGATGATCGTCGCGCCGACCGGGTTGAACCGCGCGACGATCTCGCGCAACTCGCGCTCGATCATGTCCTGCGCGACGCTGTCGATCGAGAGTTCGACGTGCATGCCGTCGGTCGGGGGCACTTCGCGCGAACGAAACTGCGCCAGCTCCTTGCGGCGGCCATCGAGTTCGGACTCGAGCCAGCCGTCCTGCCCGCGCAGGTAGAAATCGAGGTGGCGCTCGACGCCCATCGCCGCGACGTTCTCGCGGTTCACGAAACCCACGACGTGCGCCGCGAGGCTTCCCATCGGGTAGGCGCGGCGAAACTGGCGGTTGCCGTACACGCCCTTGATCCCGAGGCGCATGACCTCGTCGTAGGTCGATTCGTCAACCGACTCGGCGAGGCGCTTCCAGCGGATCGGGCGAGCCTCGCGGCCGTCCTCGGAGACGTCTGTCTTGCGCGCGAAGGCCCGCTCGACCTCCTGCGCCGGGATCTTCAACAACTGCGCCAGCGCGGGAATGAGCGGCGCGTCCTCCGGCAGCGCCGCGTGCGGGTCCACCCCGACCTCGATGAACGGGCGGTTCGTCGCCAGCAGATTGCCGTTGCGATCGCGAATCTCGCCCCGCCGCGCCTTCAACACCTGCACGCGCTTGCGCGTGCGCTCGACCTCGGCCGCGAGATGATCCGCCTGCGCCACCTGGAGGTTGACGAGGCGAACGCCGATTCCCGTGAAACAGCCAAGGACGACTGCGCAGAGAAGCCCCAGTCGGAAAGCGGATGAGAAACCGCGCTTCATCGTCCGGTTTCAGTTGCTCTCCTTTTGCCGGGGTTGGTCGGGTTCCGTCGTCGAGAACAGGCGCCCGAAGCGCTTGGCCGCGAGCCGGCGCTCGACGTCGTCGGACTCGCGAACGACCTGATCCTCGCGCGGCTGGATGAGGTCGATCCCGAGGGCGTGGTTCTGCTTCAGCAGCTCCGCCGGGCTCTCGGCAAACGCGACCTCCGCATCCACTTCGGACAGCCTGCGCTGCGTGTCCGCGATCTCCGCCTCCAGCCCCTTGTTGATGTTGGCGGTGACGGAGATCTCGTAGCGCAGCCAGACCGTGCCGAAGCCGATGGCGGCCATGTAGGCCAGCATGAACAGCGTGAGCAGGAACAGGCTGTTCACGACGCCTCCGTTGGGCCTGGACTTGTGATGCTTCATCGCAGGTTCAGAGCCTCCGGATGGCGCGCAACCGGGCCGAGCGGCTGCGCGGGTTCTGTCTGATTTCGTCCTCCCCGGGGCTGACCGGGCGGCGCGTGAGCAGCTCCGCCCGGACCTCCCGGGATTGCCGGGGACGGTTGTCGTTCTGGTCGACCGGCACGCCGGCGAGTTCCCGGAAGAACCGCTTGACGATCCGATCCTCGAGAGAATGAAAACTGATCACGGCGAGCGCGCCCCGGGGCGCGAGGCGCTCGAACGCCGCCGGCAGCGCGGAGCGGAGCGCGTCCAGCTCGCCGTTGACCGCGATGCGGATGCCCTGGAACGCGCGCGTCGCCGGATGGATCGAGGACTCCCGCCTCGCCCGCGCGGAAGTGACCGACTCGATGACCTCGACCAGGCCGGCCGTCGTATCCAGTTTTCCACTGCCACGCGCGTCGAGGATGGCGCGGACGATCCGCCGCCAGTTGTGATCCTCGCCGAAATCGCGCACGGCCTCCACGATCGCCTCGACCGGCGCGGTCTCGAGCCAGCGCGCCGCGGAGACTCCGCCGCGCGGGTCCATCCGCATGTCGAGCGGCGCATCGGAGCGGAACGAAAAGCCGCGCTCCGCCTCGTCGAACTGAAACGAGGACACGCCGACATCGAAAAGAATGCCGTCGAACTTCAGATCGCTCCCGACCGGCGGGAGCGCGGCGAGATCGGCGAAGTTTCCATCCGCGAAGGCGAACCGCTCGCCGAACGCCTCGCGCAACGCCGCCGCGCGCGGCGCGGCGGACGGATCGCGATCGAGCGCGAGCACGCACACATCCGGCGCCGATTCGAGCAGCGCGCGCGTGTGCCCGCCGCCGCCAAAAGTGCAGTCGAGCAACCGCGCGCCCGGCCCGGGCGCGAGCAGCTCGACGACCTCGCGGCACAGGACTGGCAGGTGTCGGCCCATCAACACGCGGATCGCTCCGCTAACGAACGCGCAGCGCATGGAGGAGCAACTTGAACGGGTTTGGGGACTGCTGCGCATCGGCCCGCCGCCGGGCGGCGATGCTGCCCGGCTGGTTCAGGGACCGAAACGCGGGCGTGGGCACCGGCGTCGGGCTGGACTCGGACGGCGCGTGCTTGACGATGCCGCGGCTGACCGCGCCGCCGCCCCCGAGGAAGCGGATGGCGCGATGGTTCGCGTGGTTGTGCTCGGCCGGCGGCTGCACGCGGTTCATGTATTGGGCGAAACGCACCCGCGACTCGGGATGGCGCGCCACCGTGAGCTGCGAGCGCCGTGGACCGAGACCAAACAAATCGAGGAAGCCTTCGAACGCGTAACGGAAAGGAGAGATTCGATATCGCATGGTGGTTTCGTGGGTTAGAGGCCGACCTTCTTCATCAGGTCGCCCAGGTTGTCGCCGTTCATTTCAGGATCGATGGCCGCCCAGCGGTC
This sequence comes from uncultured Opitutaceae bacterium, assembly GCA_964517665.1. Lineage (GTDB taxonomy): Bacteria > Verrucomicrobiota > Verrucomicrobiia > Opitutales > Opitutaceae > Congregicoccus. The sequence continues at coordinate 26,699 of CAZFCY010000023.1, forward strand.
CGGGCTCCAAAGGCCGAATTTTGTCATCGTGCCGACCAGCACGACGTCCCGGGTGATCCCGGCGCGCGTGAGCAGCGCGTCCGAAAGGTTGATCCGCCCCTGCTTGTCGCAGCCGAACGAATGGGCCTGGGAAAAGAACTTGTTCTGAAACTGCTGCGCCTCGTCATCGCTGAACGGCATGGCCGAAATGCGCTCGTAAAGCTTCTCCACCTCCGCCGGCGGAAGGACCATCACATGGCCGCTCGGATGCGGCAGCGCCAGGTAGCCCTCGTTCTCGTCGCCCGCAAAGCGCCACTTCGCCGGAATCGTCAGCCGATTCTTGGCGTCGAGCGTGTGCCGGAAGGTTCCGACGTAAAAAGGCTTCGAGATGCCACTCATGCGTGCGTTCAGGGCGGGTCAACCACTTCGACCCATTTCTCCCCATAACGCTCCCAATCGTCAAGAAATTCCCCTAGCTAAAATTTCTTCACCAAGTTCTCACAAGTTATTCACACCCTGCGAATTCCCACGCATTTCACACGCGAAGCAACGCCCGATCTCCGGCCGGTCGCCGGGGCGGCCGCTCGAGCACACGCGCCCGGAGATCGCGCTTTTCCCCGAGGATCGCGCCCCTCTTTCGGAGCGCGGCGATGAATCGCCGCGACCGCCTGACGGCTCCCGCGCCCCACCCCGACCCACGGCGCCGGCGAAGATCAAAGGGCGCGACCCCATGAATGCGGTTGCCCCGCGCCGGGGCGGGATCCACGCTCGCTCCACTCCATGGTCCAAGCCGTTGCCTCCCCTTTCGCTTCCGACCCCGAAGCGCCGCTCCTGCAGGTCGAAAACCTGAAAACGCATTTCATCTCGCCCGACGGAACCACGCCCGCCGTCGATGGCGTTTCCTTTCAACTGCATCGCGGCCGGACCCTCGCCGTCGTCGGCGAATCGGGCTCGGGCAAGACCGTGACCGGTTATTCCATCCTCCGGCTCGTGCCACAGCCCGGACGGATCGTCGGCGGGCGGATCGTGTTGCGCTCGCAACGGCTCGGCGAGATCGACCTCGCGGCCCTGCGCGACGACTCGGAGGAGCTTTACCGCGTGCGCGGCGGCGTGGTCAGCATGATCTTCCAGGAGCCGATGACGGCGCTCTCCCCGGTTCACACCATCGGCGCCCAGATCGCCGAGGCCATTCTCCTGCACCAGGACGTCGATCGCCACGAGGCGCGCCGCCGCACGGTCGACATGCTCGCGCGCGTCGGCATCGCCAGGCCCGACCAGCGATTCGACCAATACCCGCACGAGTTTTCCGGCGGCATGCGCCAGCGCGTGGTCATCGCCATGGCCATGGTCTGCAAGCCGGAGCTGCTCATCGCGGACGAGCCGACCACCGCGCTCGACGTCACGATCCAGGCGCAGATCCTCGGCCTGATCAAAGAGCAGCAGCGCGAGATCGGCTGCGGCGTGCTCATGATCACGCACGACTTCGGCGTCGTCGCGCAGGTCGCGGACGACGTCGCGGTGATGCAATCCGGCCGCATCGTCGAGATCGGCTCGGTGCGCGAGGTCCTGCGCAACCCGCGGCACGAATACACCCGGGCGCTGCTCGACGCGCTGCCTTCGCGCCGGCCGCGCTATCCCTCGCTCGCGGCGCGGGACGCGGAAGGCGGCGTGCCCCCCGCGCTGCTCTCCGTGCGCGGGCTCACGAAGCGCTTCGACATCGTCAGCCGCGGGCTGCGGCGGCGGGTCATCGACTCGGTGCGCGCGGTCGAGGACGTCAGTTTCGAAATCATGCCCGGCGAGACGCTCGGCCTCGTGGGCGAGAGCGGCTCGGGCAAGACCACCGCCGCGCGCTGCATCCTCCGCGCGCTCCAGCCGACCGCGGGCGGCGTCGGCCTGCGACTCCCCAACGGCTCCGTCGCCGAACTGGCCGGGCTCGCCGACCGCAAACTGAAGCCGCTGCGCCCGCACGTGCAGATGATTTTCCAGGATCCATTCTCCTCGCTCAATCCGCGGATGACCGTGCGCGACATCATCGCCGAGCCGCTCCTCGTGCACGGCGTCGGCACGCGCGCGGAGCGCGACGATCGCGTCGTGGACATGTTGCGGCGCGTCGGCCTCGATCCCGCGAATCGCGAGCGCTACCCGCACGCCTTCAGCGGCGGCCAGCGCCAGCGCATCGGCATCGCCCGCGCGCTCATCCTGCGCCCCTCGCTCGTGGTGTGCGACGAGGCGACCTCGGCGCTCGACGTCTCCGTCCAGGCGCAGGTGCTCGACCTGTTGAAGGAATTGCAGAAGGAGTTCGGCGTCACCTACCTCTTCGTCGCGCACAACCTCGATGTCGTGCGCAATTTCTGCGATCGCGTCGCCGTCATGCGCCGCGGCCGGATCGTGGAGCTTGCCGAGACCGAGCGCATCTTCACCGACCCGCGGCATCCCTACACAAAGCTGCTGTTGTCGGTCATCCCCTCCCCCGATCCGGACATCCCGATCAACTTCGAAGTCGGCGAGCAGCTCGCAAAGCTCGACGCGGTCAACTGAGCGCCGCCCGGCGCGGCGCGAGGGCGCGGACAGGCGCCCGCGCACGATCCTCGAGCCCTCGGATTCGGCCCGCGCCGATCGCGTGGCGAGGCGGTCCGCAATGGAAACAAACGACCGAAGGGCGGAGACTCTGGTCTTCGCCCTTTATTTATTTCGTGTCTCGGCGGGTTCGATTGGCGCGTCGAAAAAAGGGCGGTGGCCGATGGCCACCGCCCTTCCCAGACACCGACCGAAAGCCGGGGGAGTTATGGATTAGCTCGCCAACTAGAAGCGAAGCGTGGTCGTCAACCTCCAGTTGAAACCCTGCGAGGCGATGTAGTTGCCTTCGTAGTAGGTTTCATCCGTGATGTTGTTGAGCATGAGGCTGCTGGTGAAAGCATAATCACCCACGCGCCACGGATAGCTCACATTGCCGTCGAAGACGAGGTAGTCGCCAGCTTGAAAGCCGCCACGGTTCGGATTCCAATCGACGCTGCGGCTGACGACGGTCTCGGCCGAGTAACGGAAACCAAGCGCGACCGACATGCCTCGCAATGCGGTATCCGTGAACGTATAACGCGTCCATGTATTGAAGCGAAACTCCGGCACGTTCTCGATGCGATTGCCAAGGTAAATGTCGCCAATACCGCCATCGCCACGCGTGTAGCTTGGATGCGTCACGGTTTTGGCCGTCCACAACCAGGAGCCGTTGATGATGGCCTGAAGGTTTTGGTTATGCGTATAGATCGTCTCGAACTCGAGCCCCTCGATACGATTCGTGATTCCCGTGGTCCTCCAACGGAAGTTGCGAACGTTGTAGAAGGCGCTGGTGGAGTCGAACAGAGTGGTGCTGTAGTTAAACGGATCAGTGTTGATCATTTGCGCGTCGTCCAGCTTCTCGTCCGAACGCTCGCCGCGGAAAAGCGAGACGGTCGAGACCAGCTTGCTGTCCCACAATTGAGTCTTCACGCCGACCTCGTAATTGATGCCCTCCTCATTCGTGATGTTGGCGTAGGCGCCACGGGCTGCCACGACATCGAGCCCCTGTTGGACAGAGGTGATCGTGCTGCCGAGGTACCCAAACGACCCGTTTCCATGATCAAGTGCATCCTGCAGCAGGAGCGGAAGATCCTGTTCGTAGAAGCCACCCACATTTCCGAAGTTCAGTTTGAACGTCTTCGAAGCCGTCGCGTAGACACTGATCTCGTCCGTCAAAGCATAGGAGGCGCCGATCATCCAGCTGTCGCCACTACGCTTGTCGAAGTTCGTCCGGGCATAGCTGGGCGCATAATTATAGACATCCGGCGGGTACAAATCCGGGTGCTCCCAAGCGTTCGGAGGCACGATGAACCACGGATAATTTGCCGTCAGGTGCTGGCCCGTGCTCTCGCTCGACTCCTTGCGGTAGCCGAGCAGAAGCGTGAGCTTGCTGTCGAGCATTTCGGCCTGCCAATTCGCATACCATGCGTGGTTCTTCGGCTTGTAACCGTCGAGCAGATTGCGATCGAGCGGGAACACCTTGTCTATCGGGGGCCGGATCTCGTAGCCCGGATCCCAGCGAGTGTAGATCTCGGCGGGGGTCTTGATGACACCATTGCGATCCCGAATAACCTGGTTAACCGGCACGTTCCAGTCCCTGCCCCAGTTGCCCGGGAACTGGGTCTGGTCGACGTTTACGTCCGGGTAATTATACCCCGGGATCTGCCAGTAGATCGGAACATTATTTGACGAGTTCGCGTTATATTGCTGGAAGTAACGATTGTGCACTCCTCCCAGCAGAAACTTGTTTTTGATATTGAATAGATCGGCGCGAAAGATGACGTCGAGCTGATGATCTTCGGCCCGGCGATAGTATCCGGCCGTATTACCGCCACTCAGAGTGTTGTAGGTAAGGTCCGCGTTCGGCACCGAACGGCCTTCAACAGCGTCATAGCGGTCGTTGTCGTGCGTGTAGACGTAACGAACATCCATCCAGTCGGTCGGCGCAAGCTCAACCCTCGCCTGCACGGTCGTGACGACGTTCTCACTGTAAGCACCGCGGCTGGTGTAGTTGAAGTTCTCGTCATAAATCTTGTTGCCACTGGCGTCATCATATCGCGCTCCAGGGCGGACGTCTCCGGCCCGATAAAGAGGCAGCAAAGGATCACCGGCAACCTTGCGAACGTCGCTCATCCAGTTGGCCGGACTATTGAGGATGCGCGCACGGTAGGCCGAGAGCGGGTCCGCCGAACCGCTCAAATCCGCAGCAGCGATCAGCGCCGCCGATGGGTTTGAGTAATCCGCATACCACTGCTCGGGATAAATCCATGCGAAATCGTTGCGATTGAATTTCTCGCGCAGGTGCTCAAGGCTCAGGTTGATTCGCACCTTCTGGCTTTCGAACGGCACGAAGGCGAATGAAGGCGTGAAATTGTAGCCTTTATAATACTCACCATCGCGTTCGAACTCATCGTCGTGCCAAGCCCCCACAATGCGGAAGGCGGCGCTGTCGCTGAACATCGTGTTCTGGTCCAGCGAGACACCCTGGCTTCCTTCACTGTCGAAGTAAAACGAGAAGGTGGACGGGATGTCCTGGAATCTCGCTTCCTTTGTAATGTAGTTGATAACGCCGCCGGGATATCCCTGGCCGAAAAACACGGCCGCCGGGCCTTTGACGATCTCGACGCGCTCTATGTTATCAAGATTGTAAGAGGTGTAGCGGAAAACGCCATTGCGCATGAGCGAGTTGACCTTGAAGCCGCGCATCGTGAAGTTGCCCTGCGGCGTGGCTTCGTTGGCGGGACGGCGCATCATGAAACCCGTGTCCGGCGAGCCGGATGCGGTGTAACGAAGGATGTCTGTGATCGACCTCAGGCCTGTGTCCTTGATGAAGTCCTCGGACATCACCGACACACTGATCGGCGCGTCCTGAATGGCTGTGCCGATGCGCGTCGCCGTCACGGCATTCGTGCGCAGATAGCCCTTGTCGGTCTCGTCGGCCACCTCGAAGGGCGACATGACGACCACCTCCTCGTCGCCGATGCGCTCGGTGCGGGCCGAGGCCGCGGGCGCGGTCCGCGGGCCTTGCGACGAGGGGGCGGCGGCGGGAGCCTCCGCCGCCGGCGTCGCCGCCGGGGTGGTTTCGCCGAAGCGGCGCTGCATGTCCTCCAGTTGCCTGCGGAGGGCGGCGTTTTCTTCCTGCAACTTGCGCATCTCTTCGGGCGACGTCTGCGCCTGCACCGAAGGAGCGCCCAACACGGCCAAGCCGAGAGTCAGCATGCACGCTGCTCGAAACACTGGGAAGTGCGTCCGTACTTTCATGGGAATCATTTTGGTTGGGTTTGTAGTCTCCTTGTTATCCGAGGGAGAGGTTGGGTGGAAAGAAGAGGACCTCCGATGCCGGCGGGCCTCTTGCTGGGGAATCAAGAGAAGGGAGCCGAGCTCGAGGGCAGGACGAGCGACGGCGAGATGGAGATGCCGACGCGCCCCGAGGCGCGCCTGTTCTCGATGCGCCACATCAGGTGCTGGAGCACGGTCGAGACGAGCGTGGAAAGGTTTATATCAATGGCGGCGGGCAGCGGATCGAGGTTTTGATACACCACGTCGGTGAAGTTGCCCAACACGACCTCGAAGTCACGCAGCGGCTCGAAGCCGCGGTGGCGCATCGAGCGATAAAACAATCCGCAGAAATGATCGGACGGCAGGTAGATGCCCGTCGGCCGGTTCTCGAGCGCGGCGTAGCGCGAGAACAGCTCGTCGAGCTCCTCCGGCAGGGGCGAGGGATTGAGATAGCCCGGGCCGCTTCCGATCGGGCGGTGGATGGCGAGCGCCTTCATCCCCAGCTCGCCCGCGCGCTGGAGGAAGGCCTGGATGCGCTGGTGCATCGCGCTGTAATCGGGATCGGTGGCGATGATCGCCGCGGTGGAATGCCCGCGGCTGTCCAGGTAATCGGCCGCCATGCGGCCGTTTTCCCAGTTGTTGGGTTCGACATAGTCGCCCGGAAAGGCGTGCGTGCGGCGCGTCATGAACCAGACATAAGGCAGCCCGCCGATCGCCCGCAGGCATGGCGCGGAGGGCTCGAGCCCCTGGATGATCAACCCGTCGAGCTCGTTTTTCTGCAACGGCACGGGCAGCTCCGCCGGCGTGTCGCTGAAGAGCAGCCGCACGTCGATGTGCACGCGATCGTTCACCGCGTGAAGCTGCCCGATCTGGTCCTGAAACCAGTTCAGGCTCGGGCTCTTCTTCGCGCCGACGAACCACACCCCGATCCGGCGAACGGCGCCCAGACCGCGCTTCGGACCGCGACGGCGCTCTTTCGGGGCCGGCTGGTAGTTGCAGCGCTTGAGCACGTCCTGCACCTGCTTGCGCCGCTCCTGCGAAACCAGCTCCGGGGAGTTGATCACTCGCGAGACGGTGGCAGGCGAAACATTTGCCTGCTGGGCGATTTCAGAGAGCCGCATTTTGGGGGGAGTGAAGGTAACGTCTGCTGAAACGAACGAGGCTATTTTTTCTGAAAGCCATGGCGCTTTCAAGCCATCTTTTCAGAATTTTCACTTTTCTTCCATGCGCCGCGCGGGCTGCGGGAGACTCGCGCGTTTCCAGGCGCGCGCCCAGGCCGCGCGGTAGGTCTGCGCGGCCTTCACCGCGTCCGGCCAGGGATGCGGATGCACGGAGAGATGGTAGCCGTAGGTCGTCCCCATCTCTGGCACGACCCACAGCCCGCCCGCCGGCCGCGGGCCGCGCAGCCAGACGAGGAAAAGCTCCTCCACGAATGCAAGGTAGTCGCGAAACTCAGGCGTCAACCGGCCCTTCCCGTTCGTCACCGCGATCTGGCAGTGCTGGCCGTTGAACGGCCGCAGGTGAAAGATGTTCGAGGCCTGGATCCGCTCCGGATGCGTGAGCAGGCGCGGCGCGTAATCGCGCGGCTGCAGGTGCTTGACCACCGCGAAATGCGAGTGATCCCAGGTGACGGGCATGAGGCGCCCCGTTTCCCTCTGAAAAAGCCGGCAGATCTCCTCGAATTTTTCCGGGGTCTCCGTGCTCGTGTCGCGGTGCGTCTCGATGTGGACGCCCATGCCCAGCCGGTCGGATTCGCGGATGGCGCGGATCGCGACCTTCACCGCGCGCGCCGGCGGGGTGTCGTGGTCGAGCAACTGCACGTTGACGAAGCGCGCGCCCGCCTCGCGCTGGCCGATGAGGTTGCGGCGGATCTCGCCGATCCGGGCGACGTCGAGCTTGCCCATGAGCCGCAGGCCGAGGGGCTCGAGCAGGCGCCGCAGTTCCGGCGTGCCCAGCTCCGCCACGCCGTCGAAACCGGCCTCGCGCACGGCTTCGAGCTTGCGCTCAATGGACCACTCGCGCCGCGCCGAAGGCCAGCCGATCATCGACCAGCTCGTCGCGCACATCACCAGGTTTGGTTTCTGAAAGGATTGCATGGGGTTTGAATAGGGATCGCTCTGAAATGTTCATGAAAAATCTCTTGAATATTCAAGACGCATCCCAACACCTTTCACAGCGATCGTGGCGGCCGACGCCACAAGATCGCCCGTCCCTTTTCCATCCCCTCTCATCCCCGAACCGATTTACGCATGATCCGCTCCGCCCATTGGATCTGGTCGTCCGAGGCCACGCATGAGAAGCCGCGCCGCCAGACGCCGTCGCATTACGACGTCCGCCTCTTTCGCCGTGGCTTCGCCTGCCCGGATGCCGCCTCGCCCCGTCTCGTGGTCGAGGTCTCGGCCGACAGCCGCTATGTGCTCTGGCTCAACGACCGGATCGTCGCGCGCGGCCCCGCCAAGGGCGACATCCACCACCACTTTCTCGACCGCATCGACCTCTCCGCCCATCTCCGGCCGGGGCGCAATGTCCTCTCCGCGGTCGTGCTCGACATGTCCACCGTGGCGCATCGCCCGAACCACCTTGGCGCGCCGTGCTCGGTGATGACCTATGCGGGCGGCTTCCTTCTCGCCGGCGCGCTCGCCGACGAATCGGGCCGCGCGCTGGAAACGCTTTCCACGGACACGAC
>CAZFCY010000023.1:35208-37148 GCA_964517665.1 uncultured Opitutaceae bacterium
GACATGGAGGGTTTCTCCCGACACCGCCTTCCGTTTTCAAAACGACGGCACGCGCTTCGAGGGCTACCACGGCTATTTTGAAGAACGTTTCCCGGCCGAAGAACCCGCCGGGTGGCACGAGGCGGAGTTCGACGATTCGGCGTGGGAGGCGGCGACGATGCTTTATCCCGCCGAGATGGCGGCGGAGCGGCGCGACCCCGCAAGCCCCTACGGGCTCATCCCGCGCATCATTCCCATGCTCGAGGAGGGAGAGCCTGAGCCGTTCGCCGATATCTTTCTCCCGAGCGAAGACCGTTCACACGCCGGCGCGCCCGGCGACACCGCGTCCCACCCGGACGTTTCGTTTCCGCTCGTCGTCCCGCCACACAGCCGCACGCGCGTCATCTTCGACGTCGGTGAAATGACGACCGCGTTTCCCCTCCTGCGCAGCCGCGGCGGCGCCGGCGCGAGCGCGCGCCTGACCTACGCCGAGGCCCTGCGCCTGCCGTGGGACACGCCCGGCGCGCGGCTGCTGGGCGCGAAACAATCGCTCGCCAACCTCGCCAGCCACTTCGCCGACGAAAGCACGGGCTGGACCTTCGACCGCCGCGGCGCGATCTCCGGCTGGAGCGATCACTGGCATCCCGCGGGCGATCGCGGCGGGGAAATCTTCGAGCCGCTGCACTGGCGCGCTTTTCGTTATATCGGACTCGATATAACGACCGGCGACGAGCCGTTCACGATCGTTTCGTTTCAACATCGCTTCTGCGCCTATCCCTACGATGTGCGCGGCGCCTTTTCGTGCTCCGATCCGCTGCTCGATCGCATCTGGGAAACCAGCATCCGGACCCTGCGGTTGTGCTCGCACGAGACCTTCGAGGACTGCGTGCACTACGAGCAGATGCAATACGCGGGCGACACCATGATCTCGTCGAAGATCGCGCTGCTCGCGAGCGGCGACCCCCGGCTGAGCCGGCAGGCGCTGCTGCACTTCGACTGGTCGCGCATCCACGATGGACTGACACAAAGCCGCTACCCGTCGCGTCTGCTCCAGGTCATTCCCTCCTGGAGCCTGCACTGGATCACGACGATCAAGGACTACCTCCTCCTTTCCGGAGACACCGCGACCTGCGAAGCCCTGCTGCCGGGCGTCGGCACGGTGCTCGACTGGTTCAAGCGCCACACCGACGAGGACGGGCTTCCCGCCAAACTTCCGTATTGGAACACCGCCGACTGGTGCCCGACCTGGCAGCGCGGCCAGCCGCCGGGCTGGGACACGGGGCCGACCTGCGTCATCGCCAGTCAATATATCGTCGCGCTCGACGACGCGGCGGAACTGCGCCGTCATCTCGGCCACGGCGCCGAGGCCGCGGCGCTCATGGCCGAGGCCGGGCGGCTGCGGCCCGTGCTTCATCGTCGCTTCTGGTCGGAACGCGAAGGGCTCTATCACGATCGTCCCGGCGGCCCGGAGACGAGCCAGTACGGAAACGCCTGGGCCATCGTCGCGGGCGCGGCCGACGACGCGACCTGCGCGCGCGTCATGCGGCGGTTTCCGAACGACAAGGCGCTCGCGACCGTCTCCTTCTTCGGATGGCACACCATCTTCTCCGCGCTCGTGCGCTGCGGCGCCTACGATCGCATGCCGGAGTTTCTCGGCCCGTGGCAGGAGATGCTGGACAACGGCCTCTCGACCTGGGCGGAGGAAAACACCTACTGGCGCTCGCTCTGCCACGCGTGGACAGCGCATCCGGTCATCGACTTCGCCACGCGCGTGCTCGGCGTGCGGCCGGCCAGTCCGGGCTTCGCCGAAACGATCATCCAGCCGCACACCTGCGGCCTCGCACACGCGAACGGGCGCGTCTGCACGCCGCGCGGGCCGATCGAGGTGAGCTGGAAACGCGAGCCGGGCGGCCTGCGTCTCGAGATCGACGCGCCGGCCGCGCTGCGCCTGCGCCTGATCG